>CAYPQM010000065.1:0-3976 GCA_964412845.1 uncultured Streptosporangiaceae bacterium | reverse complement strand
TAGCCGGGGGCGGGCTGGGATGCGGCCGGGTACGGGGATGCCGCGGGGGGAGAGACCGGGCGCCAGCCTGGATCAAACGGTTCCGGGTCAGGCTGGCCCGGGATATGCCCACCCGGGCCAGAGGCGACGTCCCCGGCCCGCGGCGCTGGCGCGCGCGGCGCCTCCTGGGCCGCGCGGGACGGGTTTACTTTCGTCGGGCTGCGCACGTCGGTGACACTGCGCGGCGGCTCAGCGCTGCCGCCGGACCCCAGCCCGCAGGCATTGTGCAGCGCCGTGGCGAAGCCAAGGCACGTGCCGTACCGGTCGTCCGGTGACTTGGCCAGGGCCTTGGCCATGACCTGGTCGACGGCGGGCGGCAGGCCGGGGCACCGGCTGGTCAGCGCCGGCGGCGGTGCCGACAGCTGGGCCCACAAGACCGCCATGCTCTGTTCCCGGGTGAATGGCGGCGCGCCGCAGAGCATCTCGAACGCGGCACACGCCAGTGCGTAGAGGTCCGTGCGCCCGTCCACGGTCCGGCCCTCCACCTGCTCGGGAGCCAGGTAGTCCAGGGTGCCGACCAGTTGCCCGGTGCGCGTCAGGCTGGAACTGGACTGCGACTGCTTGCTGACCCCGAAATCGGACAGGTAGACGTGATCACCCGCGCCGCCGTCCGGGTTGCTGAGCAGCATGTTGGCCGGCTTCACATCCCGGTGGACCAGACCGTGCGCGTGTGCCGCGTCCAGCGCGTCCGCTACCTGCGTCACTATTCCGACCACGCGTGCGGCGGGCAGCTTGCCCACCCGGTCAAGCAGGCTGCGCACGTCCTGGCCGGCGACGTAGCGCATGGCGATGAACAGGACGCCGTCAGCTTCGCCTGCCTCGAAGATCGGGATGATGTTCTGGTGATCGACGGCTGCGGCCGCTCGCGATTCCCTGATGAACCGCTGCCGGAAGACCTGGTCCGACGCGAGGTCAGGGGCCAGGATCTTGACGGCCACCCAGCGGTCCAGCCGGGTGTCACGGGCACGGTAGACGACAGCCATCCCGCCCCGGCCGACCTGCTCAACTATCTGGTAGCTGGCAATCTGCGAACCCGCCGCGAAATCGCGGAACGCCGACGGATTCCCCTCGCCCACCATGCCTCCAGCGTTCGCCGCCCAGCCCCCGTCGGCAACCCGCCGGGCAGGGATATTCAGGAAACTATCTCAGAGCCACGGCCCCATCGGGCCGCTCTCGGAGTGGATCGCAGGCCAAAGCCTCAGCCATGACTCGATGACCAGGCCGTCAGCACCGCGGGCGGAACGTGCTGCCAGCCACCCGGCCGCGGGTGCTCTGGTTCGTCCAGATGTGTCACGGAACGAGGGCTCATCTCGTCTGTGAGGGTGGCCGGTCCGCACGGGACCGGGTGAAAGGAGCCGAGATGCGGATTTTCGTGGCCGGGGCCACCGGCGCCATCGGACGCCTCCTCGTCCCGCTGCTCGCCGCGCAGGGTCACCAGGTCACGGCGACGACCAGAAGCCCGGCCAAGGCCGGGCAGCTGCGCGCGCTGGGCGCGGAACCAGCGGTTGTCGACGGCCTGGACGCCGTGGCCGTCGGCGAGGCCGTCGCGCGGGCCGAGCCGGAGGTTGTCATCCACCAGATGACATCCCTGGCCGGAGCCGTCAGCCTGCGCCGCTTCGACCAGGTGTTCGCCGTCACCAACCAGCTGCGGACACAGGGCACCGACCATCTGCTGGCCGCCGCCTCCGCGGCGGGCGCCCGCCGTTTCATCGCCCAGAGCTATACCGGCTGGCCGAACATCCGCGAAGGCGGCCCGGTGAAGACCGAGGATGACCCGCTTGACCCGCAGCCCCCGCCCGCCCAGCGTGAGTCGCTGGCCGCGATCCGCCACCTGGAACAGGCGGTCCTGGCCGCGCCCCTGGACGGGATCGTGCTCCGCTACGGCTCGTTCTACGGTCCCGGCGCCTCGGACGCGTTCGCTGCGCTGATCCGCAGGCGGATGGTTCCGGTCATTGGTGACGGGGCCGGAATATGGTCGTTCCTGCATATTGACGATGCCGCGGCGGCGACCGCCGCGGCGGTGCTGCGCGGCCGGCCGGGCAGCTACAACGTGGTCGACGACGAGCCAGCTCGCGTGGCGGAATGGCTGCCATTCGCGGCCAAGGCGGTCGGCGCGAAGCCTCCGTACCGGGTCCCGGTGTGGCTGGGACGGCTCGCGGCTGGTGAGGTAGGGGTGTCAATGATGACGCAGATCCGCGGTTCATCGAACGCGCGGGCGAAGCGGGAACTCGGCTGGCAGCCAGCGTGGCCGAGCTGGCGGCAGGGCTTCGGTGCCGGGCTCACCGCCGCCCGCCCGCTCCGGACGGTCAGCTAGTGGTCGGTAAGGGGGTCCGTTTGGACACCGCCGAGGTCTACGAGCAGCTGCGGCCGCTGATGTTCTCGATCGCCTACCGGATGCTCGGCGCCGTGGGCGAGGCCGAGGACATCGTGCAAGAAGCGTTCCTGCGCTACCACCACGCCGGGCCGGACACGGTCGACTCGCCGAAGGCCTTCCTGTCCGCGGTGACCACCCGGCTGTGCATCGACCATCTGCGGTCAGCGAGGACGCGGCGCGAGGCATACGTGGGGCAGTGGCTGCCGGAGCCGTTGCTGACCGACACGGCCGCACCGGACCCGGCGGGCATCGCCGAGCAGGCGGATTCGCTGTCCATGGCGTTCCTGCTGCTGCTTGAGCGGCTGTCTCCGGTGGAGCGGGCCGTGTTCCTGCTGCATGACGTCTTCGGCTACGGCTACGACGAGATCGCGGGCATCGTCGGCAAGAGCGAGGACAACTGCCGCCAGTTGGCGCTGCGGGCCCGTCGGCACGCTGGTGAGCACCGGCCCCGGTTCGAGGCATCCCGCCGTAAGCGCGAGGAGCTCGCCGGCCGGTTCTTCAGCGCGGTCGGCGGCGGAGACATGGATGGCCTGATCGCGATGCTGGCCGCCGACGTCGTTGTCTACGGCGACAGCGGGGGGGTGCGCCCGTCCTGGCCACGGCCCATTTCCGGGCGGGACCACGTGCGGCGTCTGCTGCTCGGCCTCGGGAACCAGATCCGCCAGCTCGGGATCACGATCCGGCAGGCCGAGGTCAACGGGCAGCCTGGAGCGATGTTCCTGGACCCGGGCGGCCGGCTGATCAACGTCTTCGTGCTCGACATAGCCGGCGGGCAGGTGCGGACGGTGCGCTCGGTGATTAACCCGGAGAAGCTGCGCCACCTGGGGCCACTCGCCGACCTGCCCGCACTGCGCCGCGCCCTGCACCCGCCCGCCTGAGCTAGGGCCCGGCCGCGGCGCGCACGCCGCACCCTTGCCTTGACGTGCCCCGTTCGGTTGGCTGGCGTGACGGGCTGCGGTGACGGAACGGGAGACGGCTGTGACGCGGATATGGCTGATCCGGCACGGGGAAAGCGAATCGAACGCGGGCCGGTCTTCCAGCGTTCCGGGATCGAGCCCGCTGACGGCGCTCGGGCGCCGGCAGGCTGAGCAGATCGCCCGCGGGCTCCCGGATGCCCCGGCGCTGATCGTGACGTCGCCCTTTGTCCGGGCCAGGCAGACCGCGCAGCCGACGATCAGCCGGTTCCCCCGCGCTGAGGGCCAGGAGTGGCCCGTCCAGGAATTCACCTACCTCGGCGAGCTGCACGGGCGGACCATGACGCCGGAGGAACGCGAGCCGCACGTCCAGGCGTACTGGAAACGGTCCGATCCCGACGACGCCAGCGGGGGTGGCGAGTCGTTTGCCGGCCTGCTCCGCCGGGTCACGGACTGCCTGAGCCGGCTCGCGTCAGCCCGGCCAGGACCAGTCGCGGTGTTCACCCACGGGTATTTCATGCGAGCCGTCGTGTGGTCGCTGCTGACCGGCGTCAGCGCCCCGGACGGGCAGCAGATGCGGGACTTCCGCAGCTTCGCCCTCTCGTACCTGATCCCTAACGGCAGTGTCGTCGAACTACGCGCCGCCGGC
>CAYPQM010000064.1:5169-35663 GCA_964412845.1 uncultured Streptosporangiaceae bacterium | reverse complement strand
GCCCGAACGAGCCGGACGGGTAGCCTTCCGGCGTCTTGGCCGGCCCCGCGTAGTACACCGCGTGATCGATCAGATAGCGCGGCATCGGCTCGCCAGCGGCCAGCCGTTCGGCGATCTTCGCGTGCGCGATGTCCCGCGCGACCACCAGTGGCCCGGTCAGCGACAGCCGGGTGGCCACCGGGTGCTTGGACAGTTCGGCGCGGATCTCGCTCATCGGCCGGGTCAGGTCGATCCGTACCACGTCGTCAGCGCCGAGGTCGGAGTCCGTGGTCTCGGGAAGATAGGCCGCGGGATCGGTTTCCAGCCGCTCCAGGAAGACGCCGTCCGCAGTGATCTTGGCCAGGATCTGCCGGTCGGCGGAGCAGGACACCGCGATCGCGACCGGGCAGGACGCTCCATGCCGCGGCAGCCGGATCACCCGGACGTCGTGGCAGAAGTACTTGCCGCCGAACTGCGCGCCGATGCCGATCCGCCGGGTGATGTCCAGCACCTGCTGCTCAAGCTGCGCATCGCGGAATCCGTGCCCGCGCGCGGAACCCGCCAGCGGCAGCGTGTCGAGGTATCGTGCCGACGCGTACTTGGCTGTCTTCAGCGCGTACTCGGCGCTGGTGCCGCCGATCACGATGGCCAGGTGGTAGGGCGGGCACGCCGCCGTCCCGAGGGAGCGGATCTTCTCCTCCAGGAAGGCGAGCATCGCGTCCGGATTCAGCACCGCCTTGGTCTGCTGGTACAGGAACGACTTATTGGCCGACCCGCCACCCTTGGCCATGAACAGGAACTTGTACTCCGCGCCCGCGGTGGCGTAGATCTCGATCTGCGCGGGCAGGTTCGTGCCGGTGTTGCGCTCCTCCCACATGGTCAGCGGCGCGAGCTGCGAGTACCGCAGGTTCAGTTGCGTGTAGGCGTCATAGATGCCGCGGGCCAGGTACTCCTCGTCCCGCCCGTCGGTCAGCACCTGCCCGCCGCGCTTGCCCATCACGATCGCGGTGCCGGTGTCCTGGCACATGGGCAGCACGCCGCCGGCCGCGATGCAGGCGTTCTTGAGCAGATCGCCCGCCACGAACTTGTCGTTGCCGCTGGCCTCGGGGTCATCCAGGATGGCCCGCAACTGGCGCAGGTGGCCGGGCCGAAGCAGGTGGGCGATGTCCCGCATCGCCTCCCGCGCGAGCACCGTGAGCACGCCCGGCTCCACCTCAAGGAATTCCCTGCCGAACGACAGTCGCCGCCCGATCCCGTCCTCCGTCAGGAGCCGGTACTGGGTGGCATCGGGGCCCAGCGGCAGCAGGTCGGTGTAGGTGAACTCGGGCATGCGGCACATCCTCGTGCAGGCTGAGGGGATACTTCCATCGTAGATCGGTCGCCGGGCGGCGGTGTGCCGGGGCAGCTAGGTGCCGCCCGGCAGGTGCCGCCAGCAGGTGGTGGGCCGGCCAGGCATGCATACCAATGGATCACACGGGTAGTCGTTGCCGCGTCGGCCGCGCTCCGCGCGCAGGTCACTGACAGAAGGAGACATTCGTGAGCGTCCGAGACAGTGACGAGCGCATCGCTGGCCAGGCTGATGAGCATGTCGTCAGCCTGGATGAGGCGTCCCGCCAGCTGGAGCTGACCGTGCATGACGCACAGGTGGCCTTCGACTGCATCGCGCTTGGCCATCTCGACCGGGCCCACACCAACGCGCTCACCGCGCGGGCGGCCGTGGACGCGGCCGAAGCGTTGCTCCGCGCCGCCCTGGGCGGGGCCGGCACGACTCATGCCGAGGGGGCTCTCGGCAGCGACGACCCCGAAGCCGACGAGGCGTCGGACGCCCAGCCGGACGCGGCGTTCGAGGCATTCGGCCCCGGCGACGACGAGTCGTTCGACGGCGCCGGGGCCGCAGACGTGCGCTTACCGGTCAGCGAGGCTCCCGGGGCTCGCTGACCGGTACGCCGCCACGCAGGGCTGTGATGTGAGACCCGTCAGGCGGGCCTGTCATGGGGGGGCGGTCAGGCGGGGCGGCGGTGCAGCAGCCAGATCGCGGCGCCAAGCGCGGCCACGGTGAGTGCCACGAACAGGCCGGCCTCGATGAACTGGAACGTCCAGAACCGGTCAGCCGGCTGGTACAGGTAGGTGTTGGCCAACTGGCCCCCGGGCTGGCTCAGCACCCAGTCCCCGATGTGGCCGGTTACCGGTGGCAGGAAGCCAATGCCGACGCCGCCGGAGCACTGCCCCGGGGTGCAACTCTGCTGGAACGTCAGGGGTGCCTGGAAGTTGGGGCGCAGCAGGAACTCGACCACCAGCCGGATGGCCAGCCACGGGACGAACGCGACGATCATGGCCGGGATGCTGCGGCGGACCAGCAGCCCGGCCAGGACAGCGAACCCGAACGCGCACAGGATGTAGGCGGTCAGGACCAGGCCCTCGAAGTCGTAGATGTTGTGCAGGAAATGGCCGGTGAGCCGGTCCATCGGCGCGCGGTACCAGGTGATCACCGCGGTCATCGCCGCACCCAGCACAATGAGGCCGCCGGTGACCAGGGCCAGCTTGACCGCCAGCCACCGGGTCCGCGGGACGGTCTGGCTCCAGGCCAGCCGCCAGGTGCCGTATTCGAGTTCCCGGGCGATCAGCGGCGCGCCGATGAGGACCCCGAGCAGCCCGGGGGCGATCAGGAGCACGGACCAGAATGCGATGTTGACCGCGGAGCCGAACTTGTTCGTGAAGGCCTGGACGGCGGCCGGGCAGCTCGTCCCATGGCTGCGGGCCAGGCAGCCGGCCAGGCCGTCGTGGCTGAACGCCGTGCGCATCGAAGTACCGAGCAGGATCGCGTATACGGCGAGGGCAACGAGCACTCCCAGGCAGGCAATGGCCTGGCTGCGGGACTGCCGCCAGCTGACCCAGATCATCGCGTTACCGCCTTGATGGTCGGCTCAGGCCGCGCCGCGGCCTGAGCGGGATCGTCTGCGCTCGTTCCGGCCGGGCGCTGCAGGTAGGCCAGCACGAGCTGCTCGAAGCCCACCGGCTCGACCCCCCAATCGGGGCGTTCCTGTGCCGCCAGCCGGGCCGGGCCGGTGCGGACCAGCACGGTGGAGTGCCGGTCGCTGTCGGCGCGGTGGACGGCGGGCCCGGGCAGCTCCGCCTCCCGGGTCGCGCGGGGGACCGTGAGCAGCCGGTGCGCGGCGAGCAGGTCGTCGGCCGGCCCGGCCAGCTGCACTCGTCCCCCGGTGAGCACGATCAGCCAGTCGCACAGCCGTTCCAGCTCCGAGACCACGTGCGAGGCGATGACGACGGTGACGCCGGTGTCGGCGGCCGCGGCCATTACCTCCCGCATGAAATCCAGCCGGGCGATCGGGTCGAGGCTGGAGACCGGCTCGTCGAGGGCCAGCAGCGGCGCGCGCTTGGCCAGCGCCATGGCCAGCGAGACCTGCGCCTGCTGGCCGCCGGACAGGGTCTTGACCTTGCGCTTGAGCAGGATGCCGAGGGCATTCATCCGCGCCGTGGCCACGGCCTGATCCCAGCTCGGGTTCATCGCGCGGCCCAGATGGAACATGTCCGCGACGCTGAAGTCGCGGTACAGCGGATGGTCCTGGGCGACGTAGCTGACCCGGGCCAGAGCCTCCGCGCTGTTCGCGGGCGAGGTATCGCCAAAGACCTCCAGGTGCCCTTCCGTGGGCTGGAGCAGCCCGATGATCATCTGTAGCAGGGTGGTCTTGCCCGCGCCGTTCGGGCCCACCAGGCCCACCACCGCACCGTCCGGCACCGTGAGCGTGCAATCACGCAGCCCCCAGACATGGCCGTAACGTCGGCCCAGCCCGACGGTCCGCAGCGCTGGGGGCCTGCCGCCGCCGTCACCTTGGGTCATCACACCTTCTCCTTCCTCATGTCATTGCGGGCCACGGCAATGAGCGCCGTCACCGCCTCGTCGTCGAGCCCGGCCGCATCAGCGTCGCGGAGCCATTTCTCCAGCGACGCCCGCAGGGTGTTGTGGGTGTCCGGGGTAGCCGGGGACAAGGTGCCGGTGATGAACGTGCCCTGCCCGGGCCTGCCGCCCGCCAGCCCTTCGTGCTCCAGCTGCCGGTACGCCTTGACGACCGTGTTCGGGTTGATGGCCAGGTCGCCGGCGACATCCTTGACCGTGGGCAGGCGGTCGCCCTCGCGCAGGTAGCCCAGCAGGAGCGACTGCCGTACCTGGTGGACGAGCTGCAGGTACGGCGGAACACCCGAAGTGCCGTCCAGGCGGAATCGGAACACCTGCTCTCCTCTACGATCATACTATGATGTTAGTAGAACGGTAGAAGAAGGAGCTAGCGCTGTCAATCGTTAGGTAGGAAGGTGCTTGTGGGTGCTGGGTGAGCTCGTTGTTACTTGGCCAGGCGGGGGAGAAGGGCCGAGGCGACGACGATGGCGGCGATAGCGGAGCCGAGCAGCACGGCCACGTCGAGCCACATGTTGGTGGGCATGCCGATCAGCAGTCCCCGCAGCGCGTCCACCTCATACGACAGCGGGTTGGCCTTGCTGATCGCCTGCAGCCAGCCCGGCATCAGCCGGGTGGGGTACAGGGCGTTGGAGCTGAAGAACAGGGGCATGGTGATGGCCTGGCCGATGCCCATCAGCCGGTCGCGGCTGCGCGCGATACCCGCGATCGACATGGACAGGCAGGAGAAGAACGCCGAGCCGAGCACCACGATGGCCGCCGTGGCCAGCAGCTTCAGCGGATTGTCGGTGAGCGCCACACCCAGGATCGCGGCCAGGATGACGACCGCGGCGGCCTGGACGATCGAGCGCAGGCCAGCGGCGAATGCCTTGCCGGTGATCAGCGCCGAGCGGGGGGTGGGCGTGACCATCAGCTTGGTGAGCACCCCCGCGTCCCGCTCCCAGATGATCTGGATGCCATAGAAGATGGCCACGAACAAGGCGGACTGGGCGATGATCCCGGGCGCCAGGTAAGCGAGATACGGGATTCCGTTCGGCGTCTGGATGGCGTGGATCTTGGTGAAGGTCTCGCCAAAGATGATCAGCCAGAGGGCCGGCTGGATGGCGCGGGTATACAGCTCCGTGCGGTCGTGCCGGATCTTGCGCAGTTCGACCCAGCACAGCGTGATCATGCGGCTGGCCAGCTGGCGCAGCCCGATCCTGGGGCTGTAGCGTCCTGTGCTGCCGAGCCCCGCGTCTGGATCAGCCGAGACGGCGGGCGGTGCGCCGGGCGCGGCGGATGTCACGGATGCCTCCCTTCGCGGTGTCCTCATCGAGTGTTCCTCCGGTGTAATGGCGGAACACGTCATCCAGCGAGGCATCCGGCCCGAGCAGCGCCTTCAGGTTCGCGGGGGTGTCCGTGGCGCGCACGGTCCCGTGATGCATCAGCGAGACCCGGTCGCAGTACAGGTCGGCCTCCTCCATGTGGTGGGTGGTCATCAGGACGGTCATCCCGGCGTGTTCCCTGAGCCTGCTGATGTGCTGCCAGACATCGGAGCGGGCGATCGGGTCGAGCCCCACTGTCGGTTCGTCCAGGATGAGCAGGCGGGGGGCGTTGACCAGGGCCTGGGCGAGTTCCAGCCGCCGGACCATGCCGCCGGAATAGGTCTTCACCAGGCGCTGCGCGGGCTCGGTCAGCCCCATGGCCGACAGCGCCTCCGCCACGCGTTTGTCGCGATCCCGGCGGGGCACGTCGAACAGCCGGGCGAACAGTTCCACGTTCTCCCACCCGGTCAGCGACGCGTCCGCGGAGAGCAGCTGCGGGACGTAGCCGATCATCCGGCGGACTCGCATGGGCTGGCCGACGGTGTCGGTGCCAAACACGGTGACCCGGCCCTCGGCTGGCTTCAGCAAGGTGGTGAGCATGCGGATCGTGGTGGTCTTGCCTGCCCCGTTCGGGCCCAGGAGCCCGAACGTCTCGCCCGGCTCGATCGTCAGGTCTACCTGATCGACGGCGACGTGGTCGCCGAACCGGTAGGTCAGGCCCGTGCAGAGGACCGCGCTGGGGGTCCGCGCGTCACCTGGTGTCACGGGCTGGGGGGCGACAGCAGTGCCGCCTGGTTCCGTGGTCATCATTCCTCCAGCCGTTCGGCCAGGCGCAGCATGGCGGGCACCGCGGCGGCGAGTGCCCGGCGGTCGCCTGGTGCCAGGTCGGCCAGGGCCTGGCTCGCCAGCTGGGCTCGGAGGTCCTGCCACTCGGCGAGCCGCTGGCGTGCTTTCCCGGTGGCCGTCAGCCGGACCGAGCGCCCGTCGGGCTGCGAACGCTCGCGGCTGAGCAGGTCCTGCTCAGCCAGCCGCCCGACCAGGGTGCTCACCGTGTTTGGTGCCAGCCGCAGTTCGCGGGCGGCATCGGCGACGCTGATGCCGGGCGTGCGGGCGATGAGCCGGAGCAGTTCGCTCTGGGCGACCGGCAGGGGTTCGGCCTGCCAGGCGTGCCGCACGGCCCGCCGGGCCGTCCTGCGGACGGCGCTGATCGCGGCCAGCAGCGTGGCCGCCTCCCCGCGCACCGAGTCCCCGGCCTCTCCGTTGACGTCCGTTTCTCCGCTGTCCACCGCTGGCTCTGCGCTGTTCACCGCTGACCAGGCCTGAACAGTATATCTTTCACAGAGCTAACTATAATTATGGCTCGTGCCGATGGCTACCCCCACCGCGGCGGCGTGCCAGGATGGCCGGATGCGGCCGGAGTCGGGAGTGCGGGTGGACAGGGATCAGGTGGCCGGCTGGCTGGCGGCCTACGAGGATGCCTGGCGGTCGCCGGGCACCGCCGCGCTGGCCAGGCTCTTCACCGAGGACGCGACCTACCAGCAGGGACCCTACGAGGAAGTGTTCACCGGGCGGCCCGCTATCGCCGGCATGTGGGAGGCCGAGCGTGACGGGCCTGCCGAGGTGTTCCGGATGACCAGCCAGGTCGTGGCAGTCGAGGCCGATACCGCTGTGGTGCGGGCAGAGGTCTGGTACGGAGATCCGGTTCAGCAGGAGTACCGCGACCTCTGGGTGATCCGCTTCGCGGCCGACGGCCGATGTGCCGCCTTCGAGGAGTGGCCGTTCTGGCCTGGCCGCTCCGGCTCAGCCGGTTGACGCTCAGTTCCATGATCGCGGTTGACTGGTGGCCGCCGAGGACCAGTGATCCACCGCGATCATGAAATTAACCGCGTTGCTCGGCTTCGCTCTGGGTCTCGGCTTCGCGCTCCGTCTCCTCGGCGTCCACCTCGGCCGCCACCTCCATCGCCAATTCTGAACTGGCTCCCATCGCAACCTCGGCGGTGACCTCGGCAGCCCCGTCGCCCGTGCCGGTGACTCCGTGCTCATCGTGGACGTACCGGCGGCCGCGCAGCAGCGAAGCGCCCGCCGCGATGACCAGCACCGCGATAGCCATGCTGAAGACGATCACCAGGCCGTGATGGAAGGGCCCCGAGATGAGGTGCGGGAAGAACTGCTTGCCGGTCAGCGCGGCCACGTTGTGGGCGGGCAGCTTGCTGAGTTCGCCGGTGGGGGCCAGCAGCTCACGGACCGGGTTGTAGCCCAGGAAGGCGGCGAACAGGCTGGCGACCGGGGGTGTCTGCCCGATCTGGTGGGCCAGCGCGAACGGCACGCCCTGCGATGTCAGGCCCTTGGTCAGCGTGGTCGGCAGGGTGCTGGCCAGCCCGGCGATCATCAGCGAGAAGAAGATCCCGATGGACAGCACGAAGCCGGAGTTCTGGAAGGTGGCCAGCATCCCCGAGGCCGCGCCCCGCTGGCGGGCCGGGACGCTGTTCATGATCGCGGCGGCGTTCGGCGCGGAGAACAGGCCCATCCCGGCGCCGGAAATGAAGATCAGGGCACCGAAATCCACGTACCTGAAGTCGGTCGGCAGGAAGAGCAGTCCCGCGAACGCGGCCGCCGACACGAGCAGGCCGCCCGAGGCGAAGGCACGCGCCCCGTGCTTGTCCGACAACCAGCCGGAGACCGGCCCGGCGACGACGAACCCGAAGGTGAGCGGCAGCAGGTAGATCCCCGACCACAGCGGGGTGTCCCGGTAGTTGTAGCCGTGCAGCACCAGCCAGATGCCCTGCAGCCAGATGATCAGCATGAACTGCAGGCCGCCCCGGGCAATCGAAGCAAGCAGGGTGGCCGTGTTCCCGGCCGCGAACGCGCGGATCCGGAGCAGCTTCAGATCGAACATGGGCTGGCTGACCCGCGTCTCGATGAAGCAGAACACAGCCAGCAGCGCGACGCCGCCGATCAGCCCGGTCAGCACCACCGGGCTGGTCCAGCCCATCACATGGCCGCCGTAGGGCTGGATGCCGTAGGTAATGCCGGTCAGCAGACCGACCAGCCCGACGGCGAACGTGACGTTGCCCAGCCAGTCAACCCGCGACCTGGTCCGGATGCCGATCTCACGCAGGCTGAAATAGGACCAGATGGCTCCGCCGACCCCGATCGGCACCGAGACGATGAAGACCAGGCGCCAGTCAACCGCCGCCAGCACACCGCCCAGGATCAGCCCGATGAACGAGCCGGAGATACCCGCGACCTGGTTGATGCCCATCGCCGTGCCGCGCTGGTCCGAGGGGAAGGCGTCGGTCAGGATGGCGGGGGAGTTGGCCATCAGCATGGCGCCCCCGGTCGCCTGCACGACCCGGAAGCCGATCAGCCAGAGGGCCCCGCCGGGCCCAGTCAGCGGGTCGAACGGCAGCGCCAGGGCGCCCAGCGCGAAGACCGCGAAGCCCAGGTTGTACATGCGCACCCGGCCGAAGATGTCGCCCAGCCGTCCCAATGTCACCACCAGGACGGCGGACACCACCAGGTAGCCCATCAGCATCCAGAGCAGGTAGCTCACGTTGCCGGGCTGGAGCGGATCGAGGTGGATGCCGCGGAAGATGGCGGGCAGCGCGATGATCACGATGGACGCGTTGACCGTCGCCGCCAGCATCCCCAGCGTGGTGTTCGACAGGGCCATCCACTTGTAGTGGGCCCCGGGCGGCCCGCCCGGGGCCGGGACCGGAGTGCCCCCGTTCACGCTGATGTCACTGTGCCCGCTCCGCCCGTTCCCCCCGGGTCCTTGCGGCAGGCCGTTAACGGACTCGCGCACGTAACCGTCTTCCCTCTCCCGTGCCGATACTTGCTTTTAGCAAACTAACAGAGGAAGGCAGTCAGTGCGACCGGCGCCCCGCCGGGCTCAGCGGCGCGCCGGGGTGGCCGCCCGCCGTCGGCCGCGTGCGGGATGATCCGTGCTCGCGGAGCGCGGCGGACCAGGTGTGACCGGATGCCCGGGGCGACCCGCCAGCCAGGCAGAACGGTGACTGCTGCGCGGCGCCCGCTCCGGTGCCAGACCGCGCCCGCGGCACGGCTGGCATTTCGCCATTCTGCTGACATCTATTGCTATTTATTTCATGACGCGACCTGGCATAACGCGCTTTCGGCCCGGCCGTAATGGCCGCGGATGCCGTAACCGTTAGCGGATAGGTAGTGGATCGATAGCATCGAAACGATTTGGCCACATTCGAAACTGGAATAGGCCATTAGCCAATGGGCGTGGCATCGTAATGCCCGCATAACGGTAATGTCCGTCGCCGGTCTTCAGGTGAGGCCGGCCGGAGCCAGCAGAGCGACGCCGGACCGGCATGAAGGGGAGAGTCCACGTGAGCAGTAAGAGCAGTGGCTGCGCCGGGGCGGCGAAGCGCGGCGCGCGGCGTGCGGCACAGCACCGCAAGGACGCCGGGCGGCACCGGGAGCCGGCTCCGACCGTCGCCGACCTGATGGCCGGGCCGGCTTCGGCCGGGGCGAAGCTGGCCGCAGTAGGTGTCATCGGGACGTCCGCGGCGCTCATCACGCCGGCCGTGGCGTCGGCCGGCACCGCAGGGCCGCCACCCGTCGCTACCCTCGCCGGAACTCAGCCGCCGCCGGTAATCACGGCGCAGGCACCGTCCGGCGGACTTGCCACCTTCCCGAACGGGAAGATCATTCCGCCTCCGCCCCCCGCCGCACCGGCACTGGCCGGGCCGGCTGGTGGGGCCACCGGATCATCGTCGGGTGGCCTGGCCACGTTCCCGAACGGGAAGATCATGCCGTCTCCGCTGTTCGCCGCGCCGGCGCCGCCGGCTGGCCCGGCCACCGGATCGGCGCCGTCGGCTGGTGCGGAGACCGCCCCGGCGCCGGTCGGCGGCCCCGGGTATCCCATGCTGGGGCCGGTGCCGATAGGCGATGCTCTATCTCTCCGCCTCAGTGGCTACGATCCGGTCAGCCACGTCGGCGGCACGGTCGCCTACACCGCCGACCCGACCGGGCAGACGGGCGGCTACCTGAATATTGCCGTGGGCCTGGGGGTCGGCGGCGTCTTTAACGCGGGGTATGGCCCGCGCGCGTCGGCCGGTTTTGGCCCGCAAGTCCGGGTGGTGACCGGGGACGTCACCATGTTCGCCCAGTGGAATCAGATGAACGGCACGCTCAGCGTTAGTCCCAGCTACGACGTCGCGAACGGCGTCGCGGTCGGCGGAACCTGGCTTTTCCCCATGTATCCCGGCGGCCCCGCACCGCAGTTCGTCGCGACCCGGGCCGGCGCGTGGTACTCGTTCGGAGCCGAGGCGAGCGTTAACTACGGGGTGACGGTCCCGCTGCCGAAGGGCTCGCAGATCCTCGACGCGCTGAGCCGGGCCTCCGCCATCCAGATGTACCTCGACTCGGGCCAGCCGGTGCCGGACGAGCTCCTGCACCCGGCCGCGCCGCAACAGGCGCCGCCAACGACGGATGGCGCCGTGCCGCTGGGGGGTGGACCTGCCCTCGGCGAACTTCAGACCTCCCCGGCGTCGTCACCGGGCTTCCCGCCGGTATCGGAGGCCGGCGCCAATTCCGGGCTCGGTTCGCTCACGCCGGACCAACTGCCGCAGAACGGGCCGACGCCGCAGCAACTCATGATCCCCCTGACGCCCACGGCGACGTTCCCCCCGCCGGACGGCGCGCTGCCGCCGAACAGCTATTTCGACAACCTGGGCCAGTTGCGCCAGCTAGGCCAGCCCGCCCAGGAACCGCCAACCCCGGCGATGCCCTTCGACCCGGCGAGTTCGCCCGCTGACCCCGCCGGACAGCAGGACCAGCCCAGCACGGCCCCGGCGGCTGCGCCGCCCGTATCGTCCCCGCCGGGCAGCAACCTTCCGCTGCCCGCCCCGGGGAACGACGGCCAGCCGGGCGGTGCCACGCAGCAGCAGGGCGGAAGCGGCCTGCCGGCCACGCCGGCCGCGCTGCCCGTCGTGGACGGCGGAGCGGCCACCGGTCCGGCCCCGGCCACCGCGTCGGTCCCGGCCCCTGCGCCTGCCGACGTGGCTCCGGCGGTGCCTGCGGTCCCGGCCCCCGCGCCTGCCGACGTGGCTCCGGCGGTGCCTGCGGTCCCCGTCCCCGCGCCTGCCGACGTGGCTCCGGCGGTCCCCGCCCCCGTCCCCGCGCCTGCCGACGTGGCCCCGGCGGTGCCAGCCGCCCCGGTGATCGATACCGGGACCGGTCCGCTCAGCAGCACGGACCTGGGCACGGTGACCGATCCGCTGTCGGGCATCACCGGTGACCCGGCGGATCTGGGCACCGGCAGCACGAGTGGCCTGCCGGCGCCGGCCGCCCTGCCGTCAGTGGCTCCCCTCGACAACCCGGCGGTCGGCATCGGCGGAACGTCTTTCAGCAGCACCGACCTGGGCACGTCCCTGGATCCGGTGGGCGTGGGCAGTATCGGCGGCCTCAGCGGGGGGGCCGGGTCCTGACGGCTGACCTGCCGGCCGGAGGCCACAACGGTATCCAGCGCAGGCCTGCGGGGGTCAGGCTGCTGCGGCGCCGGCCTCTGGTTCCGCCGCCGCGACTGTGTCACTGTCCGGGCCGGGCGCCGGTTTCGGGTCGAACCCGCGGGCCAGCGCGACGATGACCGCGGTGAGCACCAGCGGCGCGGCGTACGCGGCGCGCCAGCCGGCGGCGCCGCCCACGCCGCCGGCGATGCCCCCGGCCAGCGCCGCGCCGAACACGAACCCCAGGTAGTTGAAGACGTTGACCCGGGAGATGGCGAGACCAGAATCGGTCGGGTCGAGCCGGTGGGTGGCCGAGAAGCACTGCGGCGGCACCACGCAGAAGCCGAGCCCGGTCAGCGCGAACGCGCCGATGGCCAGGTAGGCCGAGGGCGCCAGCACCACGCAGAGCAGCCCGACCCCGGCGACCACGGCACCAGCCCGCACCACAGTCGCGGCGCCGAACCGCCGCACGGTGTGGTCGCCGATGGCCCGGCCGGCCACCATCATCGCCTGGTAGGCGGCGTAGGCGAGGGGGAGCAGTGCCTTGCTGCCGTGCTGCACCTTGTCCATATACACCGAGCTGAAGTTCGAGATCGCGGCATCCCCGACGTACATGCAGCCCATGGCGACGCCGAGCAGGATGATCGGCCGCCACGGGATCGAGATGCCCGCCTTCTTGGCGGCGGCCTCCGAGACCGGCGCGACATCCTCGGACTTGCCGAACAAGGCCCGCCCGGTGATCAGCGACCCAGCCAGGCCCACTGCCGCGGCGATGCTGAACGCGGCACCCAGCGACAGCCCAAGCTTGCCCGCGGCGGCGTTCCAGAGCCCGCCGAGGATCCCGGCCATGCTCCAGAACCCGTAGAAGGCGGTGATGATGCTGTACCCGTAACGCTTCTCGGTGACCGCGCCCTGCATGTTCATGGTCGCGTCCACCATCCCGACCACGAGGCCGAACAAGGCCACGGCCAGGTAGAGCTCGGCCAGCGTGCTGGCGAACCCGATGGCCGGGAGGGTGAGGCAGACCAGGGGCTGGGCGACGCGCAGCACGGTGGCGCTGCCGACCCTGGCCGCCAGCGGCCCGGACAGCACGCTGCCCACCCCGGCGATCACCGGGACAATCAGCAGCACGATGGTGAGCTGCCCGTTGGACAGGTGGAACTTGTCCTGCAGCACGGACACCCGGGTGACGACCACGGCGAAACAGAGGCCCTGGATGAAGAACGCCGCCGCCGTGGCCACCCGGCCGCGGCGGTCGCGCTCACCGCGGGGACGCGTGCCGTCACCGTTCATTCGCCGCTCCCTGGTCTCGCCCGGCGATGGCTGGAGCCCGGCCGCGTCGCAGCGGCCTGCGGCCTGAGGCCGGAGGTGTTTCCGCGTCAGGCTAGGGATCCGGCCGGCCGGCGTCAAGGCCGGATATCTTCGTGGGGTGAACTCCCGTCCCGCCCCACGCGACCTGCGTGCTTCCGACGCTGACCGGGAGCGGGTGGTGGCGGCGCTCGGCGAAGCAGCCGGCGATGGCCGGCTAACCCTGGACGAGCATGCCGAGCGCGTCCAGCAGGCTTACGCTGCCCGCACGCTGGGAGATCTTGCGGTGCTCACCAGGGATCTGGCGCTGCCGTCGGCGCAGCCGCTGCGCCTGGACACTTCGCGGGCCGTCAGCGCCTTCTTCAGCCGGGAGCGGCGGGACGGGCGGTGGGTGGTCCCTGACCGGCTGGCCGTGACCGCTGTCGGCGGCCAGGTCGTGCTGGACCTGCGGGATGCGCTGCTACAGGCCAACCGCACGATCGTGTACGCGACCGCGATCGGCGGTCAGGTCCACCTGCTCGTGCCGGCCGGGGTCGCCGTGGTCTACGGCAGCCTGACAGGCCGGGGCCCGACGAGCCGCCGGGCAGTCGCCGGAACCCAGGCGGTGCCCGCCCCCGGTGTGCCGGTGATCGAGCTTCGCACTGTCGTGGTCGCCGGGCGGGTGCACGTGCAAACGCCGCAGCCCCGCCGTCGCGGAGGCCTGTTCCCCCGACGCCGGCCGTAGAACGGCCCGGCTGTAGCCGGCTGAGCCGGTCAGTCAGTCCCCGTCGAAGTTGACCGAACTGTAGGCACGGAGCTTCCACAGCTTGTGCTCGCTCTGGATGGTCCGGATGGTGCCCGATCGCGCGCGCATGACCAGCGAGTGGGTGGTGGCGCCGCCCGCCCGGTACCGCACGCCGGCCAGCAGCTCGCCGTCGGTGATGCCGGTAGCGGCGAAGAACGCGTCTTCCGAGGTGACCAGGTCGTCGGTGGTGAGCACGTGCCCAAGGTCGTGGCCCGCGGCAATCGCGCGGTCGCGCTCGGCGTCGTCGCGCGGGGCCAGCCGGGCCTGGATGACCCCGCCCAGGCACTTGATCGCGCAGGCGGTGATGATGCCTTCCGGGGTGCCGCCGACCCCGAGCAGCAGGTCGATCCCGGTGCCCTCCCTGGCGGCCATGATGGCCCCGGCCACATCGCCGTCCATGATCAGCTTGATCCGGGCGCCGGCCGCCCTGACTTCCTCGATGAGCTTGGCGTGCCGCGGCCGGTCCAGGATGACCACCGTGACGTCGTGCGATGAGCCGCCCTTGGCCCGGGCGACCGCCGCGATGTTGTCGGCCGCGGGCGCTTCGATGTCGACCACGTCCGCCGCGGCTGGCCCGGTGACCAGCTTGGACATGTAGAAGACGGCTGACGGGTCATACATCGAACCCCGCGCGCTGACCGCCAGCACCGAGATTCCGTTGGGCATGCCGTTCGCCGTGAGGCGAGTGCCGTCGATCGGGTCGACGGCCACGTCGCACAGCGGGCCGGTGCCGTCACCGACCTGCTCGCCGTTGTAGAGCATGGGCGCGTGGTCCTTCTCGCCCTCGCCGATGACCACCACGCCTTGCATCGACACCGAGTTGATCAGCAGCCGCATGGCGTGCACGGCCGCGCCGTCCGCGCCGTTCTTGTCACCGCGGCCCACCCAGCGGGCGGCGGCCATCGCGCCGGCCTCGGTGACCCGGGCGAGTTCCAGGGCCAGGTTCCGGTCGGGTGCCCGCCGACCTGGTTCGGGTGCGGCGACTTGACCGTGCTGTCCGGATTCCGTGTCGCTGGCCAGGTTTTCGGTCATATAAAAAGGCCTTCCCTGGGTGGCCGTACTGCGATCTCAGGTATCTCACGGGCAGGCGTAATCTTGTCCCCTGGAGCAGCCGACCGTGAGGAGCGCTGCGCAGGCGTATGACAACTGACATCCCCGAGCGTATCGCGGCGACCACCGAGCGCGGCGCGGCGACCCGGGCGGCGCTGATGGCGGCCGCCCGTGACGTCTTCACGTCGGTCGGCTATGCCCAGGCCGGGGTGACCGACGTGGTGGCCCAGGCGGGCGCCAGCGTAGGCAGTCTTTACCATCACTTCACCGGTAAGGCTGACCTGTACTTCACCCTGTTCGAGGACTTCCACCAAAGTCAGGTGCAGCGGGCCCGCGACGCCGTGCGCGGGGCCCGGGACGCGGGTGTGACCGACTCCAAGCAGTTGTTCCTGGCCGGCGCGCGGGCGTACCTGGACGGGTGCATCGAGGAACGCGAACTGTCCCGGCTGTTCGTGCGCGGGGACGGTCCGCCCGGGTTTGACCTGCTGATGCGCCAGCGGCTGCGCGAGTGGGCGGACAAGAACGCCGACTTCTTCGCGCGCAGCGCGGAGCCGCTGGACGAGCCGCTGGCAGTGGTGATGACCGGCGCGCTGATGCTGGCCGTCGCGGAAGTCTCACTCGGCGAGGACGCCGGGCGGGCCGCGCGGCTCGCCGACGGAGTCCTGCAGGTGCTGTCCGGGATCGGCAGCCCCTGAGCTCGGAAGCCGGCTGGTCCCCCCATGCCGCGAGGGCGGGGCGGATCTGCCCTTTATCCGGAGGATGTGACCAGTAAATCGTGAACACCTTCGACGATTCAGGGAGCGGTGCCCCAGCTGCGCATGCGGCTGAGCCGCACGGTGGGGGGATGGCGGGGCGGCTCAATTGGCTGCGGGCCGGGGTTTTGGGGGCCAACGACGGCATTGTGTCGACCGCCGGTCTGGTGGTGGGTGTGGCTGGCGCGACGGCGGCGACCGGGCCGATCCTCACCGCGGGTATCGCCGGGTTGGTTGCCGGGGCGGTGTCGATGGCGTTGGGCGAGTACGTTTCGGTGAGCAGCCAGCGCGACACAGAGCGCGCTCTGCTGGCCAAGGAGCGGGCCGAGATCGCCCAGTATCCCGGGCAGGAGCTCGACGAACTGGCTGGGTTGTACGTGGCGAGGGGCCTCAGGCCTGAGACGGCACGGCAAGTGGCCGAGGAGCTGACCGCCAAGGATGCCTTCGCCGCGCACGCGGACGCCGAGCTGGGGATCGATCCGCAGGCGCTGACCAATCCCTGGCATGCGGCCGGCGCGTCGGCGGTCGCGTTCACGCTGGGATCGCTGCTGCCGCTGGTCGCCATTCTGCTCCCGCCGGTGGGAGCTCGTGTCGGGGTTACCTTCGCGGTGGTCCTGCTCGCGCTCGCGGTGACCGGTGTGGTGAGCGCGCAACTCGGCGCGGCCAGGAAGGGGCCGGCTGTCGCCCGCCTGGTTATCGGTGGCGCGCTGGCCATGGCCGTGACCTTCGGGGTCGGTCAGCTGGTGGGAGCCGCCATCGGCTGAGGTTCGGCCTGCTTGACCGGGCGGAAAGGTGATCCAGCTCATCCCGAGCAAGACGGGTGGCCTGCTGAACCAGAGCCGGTGCTCAGAAGGGGGCGTCCGCCTCGTCCTGGTCCGGTTTGCGGTCGGCTACCGCGGCGGCGAGCCGGGCCCGGGCACCTTCGAGCCACTCCTCGCAGATCGCGGCGAGCCGCTCGCCACGCTCCCACAGGTCGAGCGACTGCTCCAGGGTCAGCCCGCCCGCCTCAAGCCGCTTCACCACGTCGGTGAGCTCATCACGGGCCTTCTCGTACGGAAGCCGGTCGGCGGTCACGGGGGTCAAACTTAGCCGGCCAGCCTTCCCGGCAGGTATCGCGTTGCCTGCACGGCTGAGGCCACCATCCGGGCGTAGAGCACCGCGCCGGGCGGCCGCGGATGCACCTGGTCGGGCCACAGCAGGCTGGTGTGCTGCTCGATGGCCGCCTGCCAGTTGGCCAGCACCGCACCGGCGGCGGGCCGGGCCGCGGCGGCCAGCACCACGTTGTCACTGTTCTGCCAGGGCCGCGGCACGAAGGTGTTGACCAGCACCAGCCTTCGGGAGCGGCCGATCAACGCGAGCAACTCGCGGACCTGCCCGGCCGTCACGGTCCCGTTGGTGCCGAGCCCGACGACAACCACGTGGCGGAGTTCGCCGTCCCCGGCGAGGCCCTGGATCAGCGCCAGGCCCGCGCTCATCTGTCGGTTCACCTGCGCGTTGATGTAGATGCCGGGGAGCGCGCGCTGCAACTGCGGTGCCGCCGCGAGCATCACGGAGTCGCCGACGGCGGTGACCATCGAGCCGCGGATCTTCCGCCGGGTCGCCCGCCGCGCGCCGTGCCCGCTCCCGGGGGCCGACTGCTGGGTGGCCGCCTGGGTGGCCGCGCTGACGTGCACCCCCCTGGTGATCTGCTGCTGCAAGCCGCCTGACGGCGGCGCGTTCAGCACCCCGTATCCCGCGGTGCAGGCCACGGTAAGCGCTATGACCATGACGACCGCGGGCAATGCGCGGGCCGGCGACTGCCGCGCGGTCGCGACCGACTGGGCGACGACCCGGTAGCGGGCCGAGGCAGTGGCCCGGAAACCGTTATGGATAATCGGGTTTTCTATCCATCGCCAGGAAGCGGCGGCCAGCATGATCGCTGTCGCCGTCTCGATCGCCGCGATCCCGATGCCGGTGGCTCCCGGCCCCGCGACAGCCGATGTCAGCGCGATCACCGGCCAGTGCCACAGGTAGATGCCATAAGAGCGAACACCCACCCAGCGCAACGGCCGCCAGCCGAGCATCCCGCCGACCGATCCCGGGGCCGCGGCCGCTATCACCAGGCCCCCAGCGGCCAGTGCCGCGGCGAACAGGCCGGCCGGGTACAGGGCGGGATCCGGGCCGGAGAAGTGGCCGATGGCCCAGCCGAGCACGGCGATCCCGGCCAGGCCCGCGGCGTCGGCGCGGGCCGCGTTCGCGCGCCGCGCCGTCTGCACCTGCCGCAGCGGCCAGGTCAGGGCGAGCGCGGCGCCGATGAGCAGGGCGGACGCGTGGGTGTCCGTGCCGTAGTAGACCCGGGAGGGGTCCGCGCCCGGCAGGTAGATGGCGGCCATGGCCGCCGCCGATGCCACCGCCCCCAGCCAGGCGACGCCGGCCCGCAGCCGCCGGTCGTGGCAGGTCAGCAGCACCGCGAGCAAGACCAGCGGCCACAGCAGGTAGAACTGCTCCTCGATGGCCAGCGACCACAGGTGCTGCACCGGGGGCAGCGAGCCGAACGCCGCGAAGTACGACCGGTGCTGCGCCGCCTGCCACCAGTTGCTGGAGTACGTCACGGCCGCGACCAGCGCCGGCCGGAGTGCGCCGAGCTGGCCCGGTGCGATCACGGCCACCGCGGCCGTCACGGTGACCAGCACGACCGCGAGGGCGGGAAACAGCCTGCGGGCTCGCCGGATCCAGAAGGCCGGCAGGTCAAGCCGCCGGTGGCGGTCCCATTGAGTGGCGAGCAGGTCGGTGATCAGGTACCCGCTGAGCACGAAAAAGATATCAACTCCGAGAAATCCCCCAGGAAACGCGGCGAATTGCTCGTGAAAGGCCAGGACCGCGAGCACGGCCAGGGCCCGGACACCATCCAGCCCCGGCGCGCGCCCCTTACTGGGCCCTTTCGGCATGATCTGCGCTGGCACTTGCTGGTCCCCCCCGGCTTACAGCAATGCAGTGTTCTTCGCCACTTCGGTCCGGGAAGAAACGCGAGGCTGGAAATGCGGCGAAGATATTTGTCAGGCACCCGTCGGGGTGGCCTGGGCCGCTTCGGAGTCATCGGTCGTTTCGGCCAGCACCGTCAGGTGGTCCTCCGCGAACCGGACGCTGAGCCTCTCGCCGCCGGCTACCTCCGCCGCGGCGCGCACCACCGTGCCGTCGCCGTGCTGGACGATCGCGTAACCCCGGCGCAGTGTCGCCGCTGGGGACAAGGCCAGCAGCCGCCCCCTGGTGTGGGCCACATCGTCATGGGCCCGGTCCAGCCGGGCGGACAGGCACCGTTGCGCCCGCTGCGCCAGGGCGAGCACCTGTTCCTGGCGGCGCTCCACCTCACGGAGCGGGGAGGCCAGCGCGGGCCTGGACCGCAGGCCCGCCAGCCATGACGATTCGCGGTCCAGCCGGCCGCGCACGCAGTTGCGGGCCCGGCCGCGCAACTGGGCGATGAGCGCGAGCTGTTCGGCCACGTCGGGGACCACCCGCCGGGCCGCGTCGGTGGGGGTGGACGCGCGGACGTCGGCGACGTGGTCCAGCAGTGGCGCATCCTGCTCGTGCCCGATGGCGCTGACCACGGGGGTCTGGCAGGCGGCCACGGCCCGGACGAGGGATTCGTCGGAGAACGGCAGCAGGTCCTCGATCGACCCGCCGCCGCGGGCAATGATGATCACCTCAACCTCTGGGTCGGCGTCGAGGCGCTGCAAAGCGTCGATGACCTCGGTGACGGCGTGCCCGCCCTGGACCGCGACCTGCTCCACCCGGAACCGCACCGCAGGCCAGCGCCGGGCGGCGTTGCGGAGGACGTCCCTTTCCGCGGCCGAGTCGCGCCCGCAGATCAGGCCGATCTGTCCGGGCAGGAACGGCAGCCGCCGTTTGCGTTCCGCGGCGAAAAGGCCCTCGGCGGCCAGGGCCCGCCGCAGCCGTTCCAGCCGGGCGAGGAGCTCACCGATGCCAACGGCGCGGATCTCAACGGCGGACAGCGAAAATGACCCTTTGGCCGCGTTGAAGTCAGGTTTTGCCCAGACCAGGACCCTGGCCCCCTCGGCGGGCGGCGGGTCCGTCGCGTCGAGGACGCCGCGCGGGCAGATCACCCGGACCGATACCGCGGCGATCGGGTCGCGGAGGGTCAGGAACGCGGTGCTGCCACGCCTGGTCAGCTCGGCGATCTGCCCTTCGACCCAGATCCGCCCGAGACGGCCGATCCAGTCACCGACCAGGCGCATGACGGTACGCACCGGGACAGGTGAGTCGGCCGACGTCTCAAGGGCCATGGTGACCGGTCACTAGGTTCGCGGGCGCGGGCGCGATGTTCAGCTTTCTTCCTGCTCAAGCTTGGCCAGGCGGCGCTCGAACATGGTGATCACTGCCGCCCTGCCCTGGGTGGCCTTCTCATAGTCGAGAAGGGCCGTGACCTGGACCACGCTCAGCACCCGCATCCGGGCGCGGAGCGAGGGGATGGTGAGCTCGTCATAGTTGGACAGCGGCAGCCCGCCGCCTGGCGCGGCCGGGGCTGAGGCTGGGGCTGGGGCTTGCGGGGCCGGCACCTCGGCGGCCGGTGCCGCAACGGGTGGCTCCTCGGCCGCCTCGGCGGCCGGCTCAACGGGTGGCACCTCGGCCGCCTCAGCGGCCGGCACCTCAACGGGAGCTGCCTCGGCGGGCGGAGCTCCCGCAGCCGGTGCGGCGGCGTCCGGTGCGGCCTGGGCGGGCGGAGCTGTCGCGGCGGCCTGGTCAGCCTCGGAGATGAGCCTGACGTTCCCGGTTTCGTCCAGCGACCTCCACCGGGAGCTATCCGTCTTGGCCGACTCGGCTGACTCGCCGGAAGGCGCGGTAGCCGGGGCCTCGGCGGGCGCGGCGGTGGCCGGTGCCGTCGCCGCAGGGTGCTCAGCCGCCCGGTTCCTGATCTTGTCGGCCACCAGGAGCACTTGGCCGATACCAGCGAAAACAGCCCGCAGCGCCTGTGCCGGGACCTCTTTGATACGTTCGTTGACCTGCGGCAGTGGCATCGCGATCGTTCTCCCTCTGGTCTTCCCTGGCACCGCGCGTTGGGGCTGGGAGGCCCGGCTGGGCCTGGGAGCATGCCGACCCGGTGCGGCAGGCGTCTGCGGACCATTCTTAGTCACCGGCCATGGTGCCGTAAAACCGGGCTGGGGTCAGTAGTACCGGACATGACAGGCTACCGTCGGACGAGGGGCACAGGTGCGGCGGGAGAGGCTGGCGTGAGTGGCTCAACTACCATGGGGGACATGCCCGTGAAGACCCGACGTGTCCTGCTCGCCAAACCCCGCGGATACTGCGCAGGGGTTGATCGCGCTGTGCAGTCCGTCGAGATCGCGCTTGAGCGCTACGGCGCGCCGGTATACGTGCGTAAAGAAATCGTGCACAACAAGCACGTGGTGCGGGGCCTGGAGGAGCGCGGCGCGATCTTCGTCGACGAGGCTGAGGAAGTGCCGGAAGGCGCGGTCGTCGTCTTCTCCGCGCACGGCGTGGCCCCGCAGGTCCGCGAAGATGCCAAGCGCCGCAGCCTGCGTACCATCGATGCGACCTGCCCGCTGGTCACCAAGGTGCATAACGAAGCCCGGCGATTCGCGGCCCAGGACTTCGACATCCTGCTCATCGGGCACGAGGGTCACGAGGAAGTCGTCGGCACCACCGGGGAGGCGCCGACCCGTATTCACCTGGTGGACGGGCCCGAGGGCGGCGCAGGTGTCGAAGTCCGCGACCCGGCCCGGGTGGCCTGGCTGTCCCAGACCACGCTCTCGGTCGATGAGACCAATCAGACGGTGGCAGCTCTCCGTGAGCGGTTCCCGCTGCTGGCCGACCCGCCGAGCGACGATATCTGCTACGCGACACAGAACCGTCAGGCGGCCGTGAAGCAGATCGCTAGTGAATCAGACCTGGTCATCGTCGTCGGCTCGCGCAATTCGTCCAACTCGGTGCGCCTCGTCGAAGTGGCCCTGGACGCGGGGGCACCCGCGGCCTATCTGGTGGACGACGCCACGGCGGTCGAACCGGGCTGGCTGGATGGCGTGGCCACGGTCGGGGTGACCAGCGGAGCCTCAGTTCCCGAGGACCTCGTCTCCGGTGTGCTGGACCGGCTGGCCGAGAGCGGGTTCGGCAGCGTCGAGGAAGTCGAAGCGGTCGAGGAGCACCTCCAGTTCGCGCTGCCGCCCGAACTGCGCCGTGCGGTGCCGCGCGAGGGCTAGCTAGCTAGCCGTCCGGCCCGCAGCGGGCCGGCCGTTCGCCCAGCAGCGGGCTAGCTCCTGCCCCCTGAGCCGGTGCGGGGACGGGAATACCCGCCCCCGGCGGCCCGGGCACGGCCAGCCTCTGTGTCCCCGCGCAGGTCCCGGCGCAGGTCACTGACACAGCGCGGCAGCCCACGACACCACGCGATGATCAGGGACAGCGCGACGCCGGCGAACAGCCACGGCGCGACAGTCGCCAGCGTGAGGGCGGTCCCCCCGGCGACCGAGACCAGCCGGTCGCCGCTGGCGGTGAGCGCCTTGACGCCGACCAGCGCGCCGAAAAAGAGCAGCGGCGGGCTGACCACGACGGTCAGCAGGTCGCGATGCTTGGTCCGCAACGCGGCCGCCGCGCAGCCGAGCACGAAGCTGCCGCCCGCGAGCGGGCTCCAATGCAGCCAGCTGGCGACGAGGATGCCGAGGAAGGACAGCACGAACATGCCCAGGAGGGCGCCGCGGCCGGTCAGCAGCGCGCCCGGCTGGTGACCGGCGGCCGGGCGCCAGTCTGGCCGGCCTGCTGGCTCGGGCATCCGCGCATCGGCTGCGGCCCGGTCCTGCGGCCCGGCGGCGAGGTCGATCCGGCTCCGCGGCCAATCGCTCCCCGGGCCACCGGGCGGCCCGGCGCTGCCTCCTGCTGGCCCGCGCGCGGGCCAGGACATTTCCTGCCATGGCTGGGACACGCTCTGCTCCTCCCTCCCGCCGGTCAGGCGGGAGACCCCGCCGTCACGCTACCTGGCCGCTGTGGCCTGGTCCGCGACAGCCGTGCTGCGCATGGTTCCGGCACGTTCATCCCGCGGGGGTGTCATCCCGCGCGGCGCGGCCCTCCGCTCTTTGCCCCATGGCCCGGCCCGGACAGCCGGGTCCGCGGACTGTTCCGGTCCCCGGAGGCGCTGTCGCCGCTCGCCATGGGCAGGCCGTGTCGCGGCTAGCGCGCCGCTACGGCGCGGCCGGGCCCGGTGAGCAGCTCGCCCGGCTCCAGGCGGGCCGGACCCGATCCGGCCCGGTCCGCCAGCCCGGCCGGCCCCGGTTCGGCGACGAGCTGCGGGCCCGGTTCGGCGGCGAGCTCCGGCGCGGACAGCGCCCGGGTGGTCTCCTCGACCAGGCCGGGCGTGTCCAGCTCACCGTCGACCACGCCGAGCTGGTTCAGCCGCCGCGCGGTGACCAGGACCCTGCTCTCCAGCGAGCCGACCGCCTGGTTGTAGGTGGACACGGCGTTGGTGAGGGCCCGGCCGAGCCGGTCCACGTGCTTACCCATCCCGGAGATCCGGTCATACAGTTCCCGGCCGAGGTCGAACACGGCCCGGGCATTGTCCGACAGCGCCGCCTGCTGCCACGCGTACTGCGCCGTGCGCAGCATCGTGACCAGCGTGGTCGGGGTGGCGATGTGCACCTTGCGGCCCATCGCGTACTCCAGCAGCCCCGGGTCATGCTCCAGGGCAGGAGCGAGAAACGCCTCACCGGGGATGAAGAGAATGACGAACTCCGGGGCCGGGCTGAGCGCCGCCCAGTACGCCTTGGCGGCGAGCTGCTCCACATGCTGGCGCAGGTGCCGCGCGTGCGCACCGAGCCGGGCGTCACGCACGGACTCGTCGGTGGCCTCGGCGGCCTCCAGGTAGGCGGCCAGCGAGACCTTCGAGTCCACCACGATGTTCTTGTCGCCGGCCAGGCGGACGACCAGGTCCGGCCGCATCGCGCCGTCGTCCGTGGAGAGGCTCACCTGCTCATCGAAATCGCACCGGGCACTCATCCCGGCCAGTTCCACCACGCGGCGCAGTTGCATCTCGCCCCAGCGGCCGCGGGCCTCCGGGCGGCGCAGCGCCGTGACCAGGGCCTGCGTCTGGGTGCGGAGCTGGTCTGAGCTCTGCCGGGCGATGGCGACCTGCTCGGCGAGCGCCGCGTGCGACGCCTGGCGCGCCGCGTCCGAGTCACGAAGCTGGGCTTCCACCCGGGTGAGTGTCTCCTTCAGCGGGCCGACAAGATGCTCCACGGCGGCACGCCGGGTCTCCAGCTCGCCAGCGGCCCGGGCGTTGGCGGCGCCCAGCCGGCCCTCCGCCATCTCCAGGAAGCGGCGGGTACTGGCGTCGAGCGCCTGGGCGGAGAGTGCCTGGAAGCGGTCAGCGAGCTGGTCGCCGACCAGATCTGCCCGCTCGTCGGCGGCGCGGGCCCGCTCGTCGGCGGCGCGGGCCTGGCCGGTGAGCTCGGCCAGGACGCCCGCCTGGCGGCCTCGCGCGTACAGCAGGCCGATCACCGCGCCCAGCAGGAGGCCGGCCGCGAGCACGGCCAGCAGCAAGATCGCGTTCATGATTGCCATAGTCGCAGCCGCCGCGGACAGTTGGCGGGTGCCACGCGGATGGCCCGGCCGGGGCTCATGAGAAGGTCGTCCTGATTTGTGGACGCAAACCGCTTGCCCTCCAGCACCGAGCGCCCACATATCCGAGCGGCTGGCCGGGGACCCCGGCCGGTGGCAGGCCGGGGCCAGGGAAGCACCGCCAGCTACCCTCTAGACTCGCCCGGGTGAGCCTCTCCATCGGCATCGTCGGCCTGCCCAACGTCGGCAAATCCACCCTTTTCAACGCGCTGACCAGGGCCGGGGCGCTGGCGTCCAATTACCCGTTCGCGACCATCGAACCGAACGTCGGTGTCGTGGGCATCCCGGACCCGCGGCTGCAGGTTCTCGCCGGGCTCTACGACTCGGCCCGCATCGTGCCCGCCACCGCGCGGTTCGTGGACATCGCCGGCCTGGTCCGCGGCGCGGCCCAGGGCCAGGGCCTGGGTAACCAGTTCCTCGCCCACATCCGGGAGACCGACGCCATCTGCCAGGTGGTCCGGGTCTTCGCCGACCCCGACGTGAGCCACGTGGACGGCGACGTGTCGCCGGAACGTGACATCGACACGGTGGTGACCGAGCTCATCCTGGCCGACCTGCAAACACTGGAAAAGGCCGCCCCGAGGCTCGCTAAAGAAGCAAAATTCGCCAAGAATCCCGAACGGACCCGGGCCGCTGATGCCGCCATGGCCGCGCAGAAGCTGCTCGACACCGGGACCACCTTGTTCGCGGGTGCGTCGTCCGCCGGCATCGACGTAGCCGACTTGCGTGAACTGCAACTGCTGACGGCCAAGCCGTTCCTGTACGTGTTCAACGTGGACGACGCCGGGCTCGGCGACGCGGCGCAGCGGGCGGCGCTGGCCGCGCTCGTCACCCCGGCGGAGGCGATCTTCCTCGACGCCAAGACGGAAGCGGAACTGGCTGAGCTGCCTGAGGAGGAGGCGGCCGAGATGGTGGCCGGCCTCGGCCTCGGCGAGCCGGGGCTGGCCCAGCTGGCCCGGGCCGGATTCCGGGCCCTGGGACTGACCACCTTCCTCACCGCGGGCCCGAAAGAGACCCGGGCCTGGACAATCCCGGTCGGCGCCACCGCGCCCGAAGGGGCCGGCGTGATCCACACCGACTTCCAGCGCGGCTTCATCAAAGCTGAGGTGGTCGCGTACGAGGACCTGGTGGCCGCGGGATCGATGGCCGCCGCCCGCGCCGCGGGCAAGGTGCGCATCGAAGGCAAGGATTACGTGATGAGCGACGGCGACGTCGTCGAGTTCCGCTTCAACGTCTAACCATCGTGAAGGCTCACCATGACTGAATTCCGCGCCGCGCAGGCCGCCGACGTCGGTGCCATCGTGGTCATCGATCCCCAGGGCCCGGCAGGCGCGAGGAGATCCGGGCTGGCTCGTCCGGGAACGAGCCAGCCTGGTTGCCGTCGAGCACGGTCAGATCGTCGGCTTCCTAGGGATCAGGCCCGGCCACTTCTACCACCGCGACTTCATTAACCTGCTCTTCGTGGCGCCTCCCTGGCGGCGGCAGGGCCTCGCGCGTCTCCTCATGCGGGCCGCCCTGGGGCATGCTTCGACATCGAGGGTGTTCACTTCCACGAATCAGTCGAATGCTCCGATGAGGGAACTGCTGCGTAGTGAAGGCTGGACCGCCAGCGGAGTTCTCAGCGGCCTTGACGACGGCGACCCTGAGCATGTGTTCTTTCACGACGCCGTGCCGTCGTGAAGCGCTGCGGGAATTGTCACCTCTGGGTGAGACGGTCGGGTCATGACGAACCGCGAGGACCTCGACATAACCCAGCTCACCCGCCCAGGTGAGGCCTATCCAGCGGTGAGGCAGGAGCTGACCGCATGCTGGGTAGCGGTCACGAACGCCGGCGGCGCGGCGGGATTCCCGTTTCCCCCAGTCGACGGAAGTCACGTCCGGCCGGCAGTCGATGCCCTTGCGGGCCGCCTCAACCCAAGCCAGAGCCGGATACTGCTTGCCCGTGTCGGCGGCGCCCTCGCGGGCTGGGTGGCCCTCAGCCGCGACCCCAGCCCTCTCATCGCGCACTGGGGTGTGGTCAGCCACTTGCAGACGCAGCTCGTGCGCCGGAACGCAGGCATCGGATCGGCCCTGATGAGCCGGCTCAGGGAAGTTGCCCGTGACGAGATGGGCCTGGAGCAGCTCCACCTGGCGGTGCGCGGCGGAATGGGCCTCGAAGGCTTTTACGGCCGGCTCGGCTGGCAGGTAACAGGCCGCTGGCCCGGCAAGCTCCGCTTCGCCCCCGACGACACCAGAGACGAGATCCTGATGATCCTCGCGCCGCTGTGACCATAGGGAACGCGGTCAAGTTGGAAGCCATCGAACATGAGCCACGCCTACCCCGCTGGGTCCGCGCTGACCATCGTTGTGGTGATGTTTATCGGCAGCGCGAAGTGGTCGAGTTCCGCTTCAACGTGTAATCAGGCTGAGCGGTTGTCACATACGTCGCATGCGGTTGTACCGGATTATGTCGTCCTTGCCCATGAACAGGGCCACGCCGACGGCCACGACGACAGCCGTTGACACCCACTGCCACCACTTCATGTCCATGCCCCTTTTTCCTCGCTGCAGCGAGCACTCCGGTTCGCGCTCACGATCATGGGCGCCGGTAGTCCCCTACCCATGATGGCGCTGCTAACCCGGATAACGGCCGGCTGGAGGTGGCCCTGGGGCGGCCGGGCCTGAGCAGGCCCCTGCGGCAAGGCAGGATGGGGGAGTGAGCGAGCGCCCTGTTTTCGTGATTACCGGCATCATGGCGGCCGGGAAATCCGCTGTGGCCGAGCGGCTCGCCGCCCAGTTTGACCGCGGAGTCCACGTCCGCGGGGATGCGTACCGCCGCATGATCCGGTCCGGGCAGGTCGCAGCGGATCCGGAAGGCGGCCCCGAGGCCCAGCGCCAGCTGTGGCTGCGTTACCGGCTCGCTGCGCACGCGGTGGAAAGCTTCCACGAGGAGGACTTCTCGGTCGTGGTCCAGGACGTCATCCTGGGTGGCTTCGTGCCGCGCTTCCTGGCGCTGATCACCGCCAGGCCGCTGCATCTGGTGGTCCTTGCTCCCTCGCCGGAGGTGGTCGCGGAGCGGGAGGCGGGCCGGGCCAAGAACGGGTACGGAACCTGGACGCCGCACACCCTTGATCTGGTGCTGCGCCAGGAGACTCCCCGGATCGGCCTGTGGCTGGACAACTCGGTCATGACGGTCGACGAGACCGTGGCGGCCATCCTGGCCCGGACCAGCGAGACAGCGCTTTTCTGACCCCAGATGGCGGCGCCGACCCGCCGGCAGCGGGTGTGCTGGCCAAATAGTCCTGTTCCTGAGGATCGTGCGACCTGTCTGAACAGCCACTACCTGGTTCAGTGCCCTGCATGGCTATTTTCGCAGGTCAGAGCCGATACTCTGGCAATCGTGGGGACCCGGTCCGGTTCGGCGACCGGTTCGTCCGCAGGGGCGCCGACCCCGTTACCTGCGGAAGGGACTCCCCGCTAGGCGCGTTATGGCGCAGAATAGTCCGCAAGACGGACATGGATAGCGCCGCAACTCATTGCTGCGGGTGGCAGGAACGGGCGGAGGTGCGATGGTTCGCAGGTCAACCGTTGATCGCAGTCCGCAGTCAGCCGTACACGGCGGGGGCTACAACGCGGGGACCGAGCACCTGGAGCCCAGCTTGGCCACCCGTGGCCGTCCGTCGCGTGGCTGGGGCGGGGCCGGCGGGCGCTGGCTTGTGTGGACCTTCCGCGTCGTCCTGTGGGCCGCCCTGCTCCTGATCATCTACCGGGGTGTCACCGCGATCGTCACCGGTGAGACACAGCCAGGGACCGCGACCGGGGCTCCGCCTGCGAGCCCGGCCAGCCGGTTCCCGGTGACGCTCGCGGATGCGTACGCCCTGCAGTTCGGCGACGTGTACCTGAACTTCAGCCCGGCCACCGTGACGCAGCGGGCCAGCCAGCTGGCCGGCTTCCTGCCCGCCGGCGCCGACTCGCAGTTGGGCTGGAACGGGACGGGATCCCTGCAGTTGCAGTCGGAACAGGTCGCTGGCATCGATGTGCGTGACGCCTCGCATGCGGTCGTGACTCTGCTGGCGAGGGTCAACGGCCAGCTGATGGAACTGGGCGTGCCGATCTACGCGACGAGCGCCGGGCTTGTCGTCTCCGGCGAGCCGGCCTGGCTCGCCGGGCCGGCCCGGGTCTCCGTGCCGGCTGCGTCCGGCACCGGTGCCGGGACCGACTCCGCCACGCAGAACGTGCTGATGAGCCAGCTTCCGGCGTTCTTCCAGGCGTTCGCCAGCGGCAATCAGGTCACGCTCGGCAGATTCCTGGCCCCCGGCGCGTCAGTGAGCGGCCTGGGCGGGGCGCTGACGTTCAAATCCATCGCCACCATCAGTGTGCCCCCAGGGGGGACGACCCGGCATATCACGGCGACCGTGCTGTGGGGTGTTCCGGTGCAGAGTGGTGTGACAAAGGGCGGAGCGCCCGCCTCGCTTGAGATGAGTTATGCGCTGACCATCGTGCAGCGCAGCGGAACCTGGTATGTCATGGACATCAGCGCCTCAACCACATCATCGGGGCCACCATGACGGACTCCAATAACCGCATGCGCCCTCCCAGGCCAGGCGTAATCCACATAACCCGGAGTAGGTAATGCCGATCCACTCGCTCATCGTCGCGGCCCCTGCGGCGTCAATCAGCACCTCGGGTCTCGTGACCTATCTGCAGGGGCTTTTCGGGCCGTTGTTCCTTGGGATCGTTGGGATCGTAGCGCTCTTCTTTCTCTTCACGCGGGAAATCATCCGGTTTGTACAGTTTGTCGTCCTCGCGGTAGCGATCGCCGTGATCTTCTACACCCCGAGCATTGTTCAGACGCTCGCCCAGGGCATCGCGAACGCACTCGGCGTCCACTGAATCTCCGCCCCGGCCGGAAGGAGAGCACCAGGTGGATCTGCCCACGTACACGAGCATTTGGCGCATCGAGAAGCGGCTTTACAAGCTGTACGATTTCCGGCTGCCGATGCCAGTCCCGGTCGGCCAGATTGCCGTGTTCGCGGCCATCACTGTGCCCTATGTGGTGCTGCTCACCCTGCTCGGGCTGCCCTTCAACCACTCGCTGTTCTGGCTGTATGTCCTGCCGCCGGGCGTGTTCACCTGGCTGGCCACCCGCCCCGTCCTGGAGAGCAAGCGCCTTCCCGAACTGATCATTTCGCAGGTCCGCTACCTGGGAGAGCCTGCCACGTGGTGCCGTATGACGGCCCTCGCGGAGCAGGACGAGATCGCCGTCGTGGGCAAGGTCTGGCGCCGCGCCGCCGCACCGGGGCAGCCGGAAGAGGATCGCCAGCCTGACGAGGACCGCCAGAGCGGAGCAGACCGCGGGACTGGATCGGGGCGGCGCAAGTCGTCGTCGAGCCGCCGGGCCGCCGACAAGCGATCCGCCCGCCCCGAGCGCGAGCGCGTGGCGCCGCCCACGTCGGTGCCTGCCCCTCGGCCCGCAGTTCCGCCCGGCGTGCCGTCGGCGCCCCGCCGGGCGGCCCCGGCCAGGCCGGCCCCCGCCAGGTCGGCCCGGGCCAGGTCAAGGGCGGAATCAACGTCCCATCCCGGGCTCATCGAGGTATCCCATGATGGCCGGGAGGAGTATCCCAGCACAGCTCGTGGCCTGGCGTACGAGCCGACGGCCGGGCCCGGCCCGGCCGCCCGGCCAGAGCCAGGCTTCAGCCGCGCTGTACCGCCCGCCTGGGAGTCCGGGGGATTTCGGGAGACTCCCGGCACCGGGGCGCCAGCCCGGCCCGGGCTGGCCCCGCAGCCCGGGCCGGCTCCCCGGCATGCGCAGGTTCCGCAGCCAGGACTGCCCGCGCAACCGGGATCCCCGCACGAGGAGCGGACCGCCGAGCCCGGCCTGACCCCGCAACCAGGGTCGGTTCAGCTGCCCGCGGCCGAGTGGGGCTGGCCCGTGACCCAGGCAGGTCCGGGGGCCCACGCAGGTCCGGCCAGGCATGCTCCGTCAACTGGCCCGTCAGCCGATCTGCCGCCGCCACCCCGTCGGTCCGCCGACACTCCGGCCGCTAGCCGGCCACCCGGCCCTTCGCCAGCAGGCCCTTCGCCGACCGGCCCGTCGCCCGTGGGCACCTGGCCAGCCGCCCACGCGCTCGGCCGCCTGGCGCCGCCCAGTGCTCCGCCGGGCAACGTCCCGTCGCCCGGCAGCGTCCCGTCGGCCGGCAACGTCCCGTCGGCCAGCGCGCCATCGGCTGGTGCCCCAGCGGATAGCGCGCCATCGGCCGGTGCCGTACGGCCTAGTGCTGCGCTGCCTAGTGCTGCGCTGCCTAGTGCTGCGCTGCC
>CAYPQM010000064.1:0-5069 GCA_964412845.1 uncultured Streptosporangiaceae bacterium | reverse complement strand
GCCTAGTGCTGCGCTGCCTAGTGCTGCGCTGCCTAGTGCTGCGCTGCCCAGTGCCGTGCCGCCTGCTGCCCCGCCAGCCAGCCTTCCGGCGCCCCGGGTGCCGGAGACCAGCGGGCCGCCGGCCGCTCCGCCAGTGGTCGGTGTGCCGTCGGCCGGCACCCCGGCGCCCAGTGCCGAGTCTCCGGCCGGCCGGCCGGCGGCCGTCTCACTACCGGCCGTCTCACCACCGGCCGTCTCACCACCGGCCGTGCCGCCCGCTGACGTGCCGGAGGCCTCCGCTGCTCCGCCCAGCGCGCCGGCCCCACCCCGCGAGCCGCCCGTTGTCGTCGTCACCGGCGGCGCCGCGGGAGGCCGGCCGCCGCGGCCCGTCGAGCGCGTGCTGAACGGGCCTGCTGATCACCGCGGCGGAAGCTGGCGGGAGCATGTCAGAGTCGTCCCGGGCGGTCACGGGCCGGGCCGGCCTGACCTGGCAAAACGCGACCGGGCGCGGGTCGCGCTGCCCATCGACGGGTCCAAGATGATCGTCGTGCTCGGCTGCACCGTCGGGGCCGGCCAGTCGGTGACCACGTTGATGCTCGCTGACCTGCTGGCCAGCCTGCGCGGCGAGCAGGTCGCGGCCCTGGACCTGAACCCGGGCCAGCCGTCACTCACAGACCTCGCCCGGGCCACGCCGGCCACCACGGTGCCCGCGCTGCTGGCCGGGGCCACCCCGGTCACCGCCGCGGCCCGCGGCCGGGGACGCATGGATGTCATCACGCACGGCGCACCTGCGGGCGGCCAGGTCCTCGGTGATGCCGAGTACCGCCGGCTCTTCGCCATCCTTGAGGAACGCTATGTGCTCACTCTGGCGGACCCCGGCGCCTCCGCCGTGGCACGGGTGCTCGCCGCCGCTGACCAGCTCGTTCTCGTCGCCCCGGCTAGCCCGGACGCGGCACGGGCGGTCGCGATGACCCAGGAATGGCTGGACGGGCACGGCTACGGCGGGCTGTCCGCGGGCTCGGTCACCGTGATCAACGGAGTGAGCAAGCGCAGCATGGCCCACGTCGAGCAGGCCGAACTGGTGGTCAAGGGCCGCTGCCGGGCGATCGTCCGGGTGCCCTGGGATGATCATCTGGGTGCGCCGCAGGCCGAACAGGGCATCCGCGACTGCCGCCCGGCCGCCGACTCCCGCGCCAACCCGGTGCCCGGACCGCAGTCCGGGCTGGCCCAGCTGCGCCCGCCGGTGCGCGGTGCCTACACCGCACTGGCCGGGGTGCTGGTGGACATCCTCGCGGCTGACCACGAGCGGCGGAGGGCGTCGCGGTGAGCGCGCGGACCAGGGGACGGAGCCGGCTGAACGTCCGCTACTTCGACGACCGCATCCTGCTCACCGAGACGCATGCCTGGACGTACTTCCGGCTGCCCACCGAGTCGTATGAGTTCATCACCCCGCAGGAGCGGGAGACGCTCGCCACGAACATCACGGTCGCGCTGGCCGCCATCAGGATGCCGGACGCCGAGGTGCACCTGCGGATCGCGCACCGGTCCTACCCGGCGGCGCAGTGGGCGGCCGGGCTCGATGCCACCTCGGACGACGGCCCGGGCTGGCGCGACTACCTGGACGAGATGTACCGGCACGTGTGGGCGAAGGACTTCTGGACCAAAGAGGTCTACCTGGGTGTCCGGCTGGGTCAGCGGGGGATGCGGGCCCAGATCTCCGGCGGGGTCTTCGCCCAGTTCGTCAACGCCTACCGGGCGGGCGAGCAGGTGATGGGCCTCGATGATGAGGCGGTGCCGGCCAGTGAGATCGCCCGCTGGACGGACCAGGCTGAGCGGCTCGGCCGGGCCCTGTCCGCCAGCGCCCTCGCCGCCCGGCACGCCAGCTCGGACGAGATCGCCTGGCTGTTCCGGCACACCTTGATGGGCACCCTGGGCGATCCGCGCCCGTCGGCGGTCCGCCGCCGCACCTGGGGAGCGGGGGAGATCGAGGCCCTGCTGGAAGGCCAGGTGCACAACGGGCGCACCATGCTGCGGCTGGAGCATCCCGAGGGGGAGTCCTTCGCGGCGTTCCTGTCCTTCTCCCGGTTCCCCGATGTGATGGCCTTCCCGGACGGCGAGCCGTGGCTGCACTACGCGGATTCGCTGCCCTTTCCTGTCGAGGTCAGCTCGCGGATGAGGCTTATCCCCCCGGCCAAGGCGAGCAAAGACGTGGGGCGCAGGCTCGCGCACGCCCGGGACATGGACGCGCACATCAGGGAGGCCGGGGCGGACGCCCCGCTCGCCCTCGCCGAGCAGCTTGTCGCCGCCCGGATGCTGGAACACGGCATCACCAAGGAGCGGCTGCCGTTCGTGTACGGCTGGCACCGGCTGATCGTGACCGGGCCGACCCGGGAGCTGTGCGTCCGGCGGGTCGAGGCGGTCGCGGAGCACTACCGGGACATGGGCATCGACGTGGTCAACTCCACCGGCGACCAGTTCTCGCTGCTGTGTGAGTCACTGCCCGGGGACCGGGTCCGGCTCGGTTCCTATGTGCAGCGCCAGCCGCTGTACACAATCGCGGGCGGCGTGCCGACGGCCACGGTGGACCTGGGGGACCGGATCAGCCAGGGCGCAGGCTGGGTGGGCCCCTATATCGGCGAGACCCTGGGCCGGGCCAGGTCGATCGTCCACTTCGACCCCTTGCTGGCCGCCGCGCTCAACCGGCCCACCGCGATCGCCATCACCGGGGAACCCGGCGGTGGCAAGACCACGCTCGCGCTCCTGCTCATCATGCAGCTCGCCCTGCGCGGCGTGACGGTGGCGGTGATCGACCCCAAGGGGGACGCGGAACCGCTGGTCGAGTTGCTGAAGGAGCGGGGCCGCAAGGCGCGCGTGCTGCCGCTGGGCGCCGCCGCGCCCGGCCTGCTCGACCCGTTCTCGTTCGGAGATGATCTGGCCCAGAAGCGGACGATGGCCACCGAGACGCTCCGGCTGCTGCTGCCGCGGATGAGCGAGGAGCGCGAAAGCGCGATGATCCAGGCGGTGGCCAGCGTGGCCGGCCGGGAACGGCCCAGCCTCGGCAAGGTGATCAGGCACCTGGAAGAATCGGCCGACCCCGCGTCCAAGAACCTCGGCGCGGTGCTCCGCTCCATGTCGGAGATGCGGCTCGCCCGGCTCTGCTTCGCCCCCTCTGGCGGCCAGCAGATCGACGCGGCCGGCTGGACGACCGTGTTCACCCTGGCCGGTCTCACCCTGCCTGACGTGGCGGTCGGCCGGGATGATTTCTCCTATGAGCAGCGCCTGTCGGTGGCCCTGCTCTACCTGGTGTCCCAGTTCGCCCGCAGATTGCTGAACGGAATGGACCGCCGGCTGCCGAAGGCGATCTTCCTCGACGAGGCATGGGCGATCACCTCCACGCCGGAGGGGGCCAAGCTCGTTCCGGAGGTGTCCCGGATGGGGCGGTCCAGGAACACCGCCCTCATCCTGGTCTCCCAGAACGCGGGCGACCTGCTCAGCGAGCAGGTCACCAACTGCATCTCGGGCGTGTTCGCGTTCCGCTCCTCCGAGCGGGTCGAGGTGGCGAACGTGATGGCGCTGCTCGGCGTGGAAGCGTCCGACGAGCACAAGGCGGTGCTGCGGGGGCTCGGCAACGGTGAGTGCATTTTCCGCGACTTGGATGGCAGGGCAGGCCGGATCGGCATCGACCTGATCTCCGACGAACTGCGGCAGTGGCTGGACACCAACCCCACCCGCGCCCGCCTGGCGGAAGAACCTGTCTCCACGAACGGCCGGTCCGGGGGGCCGACTGAAGATGCTGGCCCAGGCGCTGATCAGCGCGGTGCCAGCCCGGCAGCCAGCGGACCGCCTGGCGGTCCGCCCGTAACCGAACCTGCCCAGTGAATGGCGGACCCCCAGGATGCATCACTTACGTGCACCTCTTCCTCAGGTTTCAGGAGCCGTCCCGATGGCTAGATCGTCCCGCCGGGTTCCGGTGGTAGTGCGCAGGGCAGCGGTCCTGCTCGGCGCCATCGCCGCGTTGCTCGGCGGGCCGGGGGCGGCCGCGGCGGCGGCGGTCCCTGCCAGCCACGCCGATCGCGGTGCCGTGGTCACGGTCGCGGCCCAGGCCCCGCGGCAAGCGCAGGTCCCGCAGCGGTCACCGGGGGCCAGCACGCCGCAGGCGACCGGCGGTGTCTGCTCCGTGCCCGGGATCGGCGACATCGGCGGGCTGCTGGGCTTCTGCGACGCGGGCTCCAGCGGCCTTACCGGCGACCTCAACAACATCTGCCAGCCGTCCGTGCCGGTACCGGAACCTGCCACCGGCGGGATCGACTCGCTGGTCGCGCCGCCTGCCGTGGCGAAACAGCCAGCCGCCCAGGTCAGCTTGTATGACCAGTACGGGGTGGCCGGGCAGTCCTGGAACGCGCACGACATGCAGTGCTCGGACATGACCTCGCTGATCGGCAACAACGTCGCGGGCATGGTGTTCGACGCCTCGAAGGCGCTCGACCGGGTCACCATCACCGTCTACCAGTCGGCCGCCGGGGAGGGCATCCTGTCCTGGCTGACCGGCTCCGTGAACCGGCTGATCACCAGCCTGGGCAACGCCATCTACTTCCCCTACCTGGCGCCCGTGGTCATCCTCGGCGCGATCTGGCTCGCCTGGCAGGGACTGATCCGCAAGCGGGCGACCAGGACCCTGGAGGGGACCATCTGGATGGTGGTGGCCTGCGCGGCCGCCATCTGGCTGATCGGCAGGCCCGCCGACTTCACCGGGCTGGGCAAGGGCGTTTCTGACGGCATCACCCAGACGCTCAACGTGGCGTTCGCCCGGCTGCCTGCCCCGGCGCAGAGCAGCTGCGTCCCGGTCCAGGGCGCCGACCCGCAGGTCAAGGTGGCCAGTTTCGGGTACACGGCGGGCAACGACATCGTCGACCAGAACGCGAATGAACTGTGGACCGTCCTGGTCTGCAAGCCGTGGCTGGATGGCGAGTTCGGCACCACGACGTACGCCACCTCCCAGACCGGCCAGCAGACCGTGGTGAACGCGTACGGGCGGTAACTGCTCTGGGCCCAGGCGGTCGCGGCGGACGAGAAACCCACGCCGGCGGTGA
>CAYPQM010000063.1:16529-35866 GCA_964412845.1 uncultured Streptosporangiaceae bacterium | reverse complement strand
GTGGAGATCACCGTGCACAAGCCGCACGCGCCGCTGACCCACCCGTTCGATGACGTGACCGTGACGATCCGGCGCGTCCGCCGGTGAGCGGCCCCATGGAGGTCTTCCGGGGGCCGCGGGTGGTACTCGCCCTCGGCAGCAATCTCGGCGACCGGCTGCACAATCTGCAAGGCGCTCTGGACGCGCTCTTTGACACCGACGGCCTTGCCTTCGCAGCGGTGTCCCCGGTCTATGAGACCGCCCCAGTTGGCGGTCCTGAGCAGCCCGACTACCTGAACGCCGTGGTCATCGCCACAAGCTGGCTGCCAGCCCGGGTAATCCTGGAACGCTGCCAGGCGGCTGAAACGGCTTTCCACCGGATCCGGGAGGAGGTGTGGGGCCCCCGCACGTTGGATGTCGATCTCATCGTTTACGGTGACGAGGTGAGCGATGACCCCGAACTCACGATTCCCCATCCGCGGGCACACGAGCGTGCCTTCGTCCTCGCTCCCTGGCTGGACACCGATCCTGACGCCGTCATCCCCGGGAAAGGCCGGGTGGGAGCCCTGCTCAAGGCGGTTGGCCGGGCCGGATGCCGTCGGCTGGACGACTGCGTCCTGCAGCCTCCGGTATGACCATCGTGATGGCACTCGGTGCTGGGGTGATACGTCAGTGACCCCTACTCGCGTCCGGAGCCTCGTGGTCGTCGGTGCGGTCTGTGCGCTCGTGTCCTGGCTTATCCTCCGGGTCGTCTACTCGGATTTGCCGCCGCTGCCGTGGACGGGAGTACCCGCGCTGGTTCTGCTGGCGATCGCGGAAGGCTGGAGCGGGCGTAACCTGCGGGCCAGAATCCGTGGCCGCAGCGGCAGCAAGCCGATCTTGCCGATCGCCGTGGCGCGGATGGCGGCGCTGGCCAAGGCGAGTTCGCTGGCTGCCGCCCTGATCGGCGGTCTCACCGGTGGTTTCCTGATCTACGTCCTGGGGTCGCTGGACAAGGCAGCGCCCCGCAGCGACGCGTTCGCCGCCGCCAGCACCGTCGCGGGCGCCGTCCTCCTCGCAGTTGCCGCGCTGTACCTGGAACGCGGTTGCCGGGTCCGGGGGGATGACCCGGATGGCAGCAGCCCGCTGGGCTAGCGGGACTTGGCTCGGCTAGCGGGACTTGGCTCGGCTGGCGGGACCGGGCTCGGCTGGCGGACCTGCCTGGGTCAGCCGGGCCTGGCTCGGCTAGGACTCGCGGAATTCCGCGCGGCGGATGGCATCGCGAAGATCAACAGCGTCTTCGCCCCGGACCGCTAGCGGCGGGGAACTGCGCATCAGCCGCCCGTACATGAGGCCACTGACGCCTCGCCAGACATGCCAGCGAGGAAACTCGGCGGCGTACGGCCACCAGTCGGGTACCTCTTCCCTCGACATGCCAGCATTATAGAGCACTCATAGCTCTAAGTGCTAGCCGGAGTTTAGATAGCTCGCAGAGGTACATACCTTGATCACGTGAGTGTGTCGCCGGTGGATCCGCTTGGAGCCGATTTCGCCTATGTCCAGGTGGCGAACTCCATCGCCGTGCGCATCGAGGCTGGTGAGATCACCCATAAGCTGCCCGCCGAGCGTGATCTGGCCCAAGAGTATGGCGTTGCCTACCAGACAGTCAGGCACGCCATGAAAGTTCTCCGCGAGCGCGGGCTGATCATCACCCGGCAGGGCCGCGGCACGTTCGTAGCCCGCGACCGCGGGCCAGAGCCCAGCTGACTCAGCCGCCCTGCGGCCATCATGGCGTAGCGGACATGTCCGATGCTGTCCGCGCGGGAATAGCTGATGACCAGGAGCGATAATCTCAATCCCCAGAAATCGGTAATAACAGGCAACTATGCCCGAGTCGGTCTTTACCGGAAGACATCAGCATCCCCTGATTTGGGGATAGGTGCCGTTGAACCCGGCATGCTAGCTTTGCGTCCTCGGCACGGGATTGTGTCGGCGGAAGGCTGGGACTCGTACCATTTACTATGGTTTACGGATGGTAAGTGTGGCGCAGACGCATACGTGGTGTCGGCAGTGGCTGGGATCGGAAACCTCGGCTTTATCCGGACTGTACGGATATCGGCGCACCATATTTCGCGGGGTTCAGAACACCAATTGTGTCAACCGGCCCGAGAGCTTGTGCGTCTTCGTTAAGTTAAATCATGTTTTCTTAGACATACCGTGCCTGGTCCTGTTCGCCATGCTGCCGTCTTGAGATGGCTAAAGCCGCAGAGGTGGGCCTTTGTGGCGGCGGGTGGCTCGGACTACGCAGGGGGGGATTCACATGAATGCTGTGAGCGCGGGCGCGATCGACCCGCTGCCTCGTGGCAAGCATTCCAGTCCGGTTTCCCGGACTGCTGGTGGCCGGCTGGGCGGGGGCCCGGTCGTCCCGCGGTCCTTACCTGGCCCGCGCTACGCGGAACCGTATCGGGAGCCATCGACCCGGACTCGGTTAGGCCAGGGCGCTGACGAAGCTCTCGGTAGATCAGCGGGCCACCGTCGCAGTGATGTCCCGGCGAGCCCGGCCGGGCCGCAGATGGTCACTCCGTCCGTGCCGGACGAGACGGTGACTGTGCTCATTCCCTGGCTCACCTTCGAGGCGGTCATGGGTGGCGAGACGGGCGGCACACCGGCGCCCGGCCCAGCGGCCCCGCTGCCTTCTCCTGCTCCGGTGGGGGACGTTCCCGCGATCGCGGCCCCGCCAAACCCCCGGCAACTGGTGGGGGACATTCCCGCGATCACGGCCCCCGTCAAACCCCCGGCAATCGGCGGCTGACGTCGCGCGGCCGGCGGAAACGGCGTCCACGAGCAGCGGTACCCGGGGTCGGTCCGCCAGGAAGCACTACTCGGCCAGGTGGGGAATCACAGTTATGATCATCCGTTCCTGGATCAGCTTTCCTGCCAGGCTGTATACCGTGAGCTGCTTGGCACCGGGCAGATCACCACACGCCTGACCGGCAGCACACCGTGGATGTTCCGGCCGCCATTCGACCGGGTAGGCCAGCAGGTCATCCGCCTCATTACCAGCTCGGCTCGACACTGTGCTGCTGTGGAATGTGGATTCCGAGGACTACGAGGGAATAAGCCCGGCCGCCATCGTCGCCCGGATCGGCCATCTGCACTCAGGTGACGTGATCCTGTTTCATGGACGGGCCACCGGCCACGCTGGAAGCGCTCCCTTCCGTGCTGGACTCGATCTGGCGGCAAGGCTTGTGCACGGGAGAGATCCTGCCCTCCTCGCCCCCCCATGTCGCCTGGCCGACGCGCGCCTACGGGAAGGTCGAGTTCTACGCCCGGGTGGCGCCGCCGGGCACTCCGCTGCGGCCGATCTCAGGACTCAGCCCTCAGCATCTGCCTACGGCGGTAATGCCGGCTGTCCGCTCATCAGAATGAACATGCGCAGGTGCCGGTTCGGGATATTCGGCGAAGCCGCCACCGCTGTTTGATGCCGTCTGCATCGGCTTGCGAGCGATGAAAGCGGATCAGCAGATAGAGTGCCGGTAATCCATCCCGATGAGCCCGGCGTCTTTATGTTCGGTGGGGGGATCCTTACCAGTTGGGACGCACTGCCACGTGGCTGACCACTGAGGGCGGAACTGGATGAATCGGCCGAATCGGCCGATTCCGCGGAAAGGGCCTAATGCATTATTTGTCATTAAATAGCGCCGTGACGCCCTTGAGCCCTTGGCCACTCATATGATGCCCAGATCTTCCGGAGTAGGAGCGGCCGGCGCACGCGGCCCTGCGCCCCTTCATGCCGCATTCACACGGCCACCCCAGGTCGGTTCGTCCTCATGCGAAGGATTACCGGGTCGCCCCGACCCGGCCTTCTCCCGCGAGCTGACCAGGAGAGGCCGCATTTCTGCGGTATCCCGCCCAGCCTGCCGTCAGGGTCGTCACCGGCTTGGTGGCCCGGTCACCGCACCCACCGGCAGCCGCACCAGGGAGCCGCGGGCTCGCGAGCTGCCGCCTGTCGGCGGGGAGAGCCGCCGGGCCGGGCCGGGCAGGCCGCCGTACCGGCGGCTCTTGGCGGACCACATGGTGCGCAACTCGCTCTACCTGATCCTGAGCTCGGGCCTGCAGGCTGGGCTCGGCTTCGCGTTCTGGATAATCACGGCCCGCTTGTTCAGCGCAGTGGACGTGGGCCGAGCGAGTTCGCTGATCTCCGCGACCACGGTCATCGCCTACCTGGCCCTCCTCGGACTCAACAGCACCTTTGTCCGGCACCTACCGACCGCTCAGGACCGGGATGCCTTGATCACGGCTGGGCTTCTTCTCGTCGCCGGGTGCGGCGCCGGGATCGGCCTGCTCTACGTCCTGCTCATGCCCGTCCTGGTGCCCGGCCTCGCGTTCGTCGAGCACCGGCCCGCGCTCGCGGTTGGCTTCGTGCTGCTGACCGCCGCCGCAGCCGTCAACCTGATAACTGACTCCGTCTTCGTCGCCTCACGCAAGGCTGGCTACAGCGCGCTGACCGACGGGGGCGTCGGCGGAGCGGCCAAGGTCATCAGCGTGGTGCTCCTCACCGGCAGCGGCGCCTATGGCCTCTTCTGTGCGTCGGCCGGTGGCTTTGCCGCCGCGGCTCTGGCCAGTTTGGTGCTGATGACCACGGCGCTGCGCTGGCGGCCGTCGCTCAGGAAGCCGTTGCGGACGCTCAAGCCGCTGCTCCGGTTCTCGGGTGCCAATTACGCGGGCAACGTCTTGAACCTGCTGCCCACTCTGGTCGTCCCGCTCATCGTCCTGGACCGTCTCGGAGCCGCCGCAGCGGCCTACTACTTTGTTGCGTTCCAGGTGGCGACACTGCTGTATTCCACGGCGTACGCGGTGGAGCAGACGTTCCTGGCCGAAGGATCCCACGCCGGTGTTGATTGGCGGCAGCTCCTGCGCCGCAGCCGACGCGTCTTGATCGCGCTGTGCCTGCCAGCGTGCCTGGTGCTCGTCGTGTCCGCGCGGTGGGTACTGCTGGCCTTCGGAACGAAATACAGCCAGCACGGAACTCCCGGCCTGATGATACTCGCGATCGCCGCTGTTCCCATTGCCGCGAACAATTGGCTGTGGACAGTCCTCCGCCTGGCGGGCCGACTCCGCAGGCTCGTCTTGAGCAGCGGCACCTATGCGATCGCTATCTGCGGCCTGGCTTGGCTGCTGGCGCCGCATGGCCTGAGCGCATTGACCGCCGCATGGCCGATCGGCGGCTTACTCAGTGCCGCCGTGGCCGGTGCGGCACACAATGCACCACCGCGTCACCGGCGAAAGTAAAAACTGACAGGGGGAATACATGAAAAACGGCAAAGGGACCGAGGAAAAGCGTCCCAGCGTGCTGATCGTCTCCGCCTACGCTGACCCCCATGTTGGTGGCGTCGAGGTCGTCGTCGGCCAGCAGGCCCGCACACTGGCCGCTCTGGGGCACGAGGTGACAGTGGTCACCAGCCGCTGCGGCGAGGGCGCGGCCAAGCGGGAACAGATTGACGGCTATACGGTGATCCGCGTCGCGGCCTGGAACGGGCTCGAGGACCGCGGCGGAGTCCCGTTCCCGGTATGGAGCCCGACCGCGGCATGGCACCTGGCCAGGTTGATCGGCCAGGCCGATGTCGTCCACGTGCACGACGTCTACCACGGGTCGTCCGCCCTCGCCGCGCTCCTGGCGAAGCGGCGTCGGCGGCCCCTCTTCGTCACCCAGCACGTCGGCATCGTGGAGCACGACAAGGCGGTGGTGAAGTTCGCTCAGGAGATCGTCTACTCGTCGGTTGGCCGGCTCGTGTGGCATTGGGCAACGACGATAACGGCCTACAACCCGATCGTAGCGAGCTTCCTCAGTGACCACGGTGTCCCGGACGAGAAGGTCACACTCACCTACAACGGCATCGACACGGGACACTTCCGCCCCGGAGATCCAGTGTCCGCACACGTCACGCGGCGAAGGTACGGCCTGTCACCAGACCGGCCGGTCATTCTCTTCGTGGGCCGCCTGGTGCCCAAGAAGGGATTCCACAAGCTGATCGGGGCCGCGGGCCAGGAGTACCAGATGGTGCTCGCTGGGCCAGGCAAGATCCCTGCTGATGTCCCGGCCGGGGTGACCTTCCTCGGCCCGGTCAGCCGCACGGAGCTGCGGGACCTTTACCAGGCGAGCGACATTTTCGCCTTCCCCGCGGTCGGCGAGATGCTCACCCTGGTGATGCAAGAGGCGATGGCCTGCGGGTTGCCGGTCGTCGCCACCGCCGAAGAGGCTTACTCCCGGTACGACCTTGATCCTCGCGGTGTCGCCTTGGTCCCGGCCGAGCCGGCGGCGCTCCGCTCGACGTTTCTCGACCTTCTCGGCGAGCCTCAGCGCCTGAGGTACATGCGGGCCTATTCCAGGCGCCTGGCCGAGGAGCGGTTCGACTGGCAGCGCAACGCCGAGCATCTGGCGTCCGAATACGAACTAGCATGCGCGTCACCCCACCCAGCCGGCCGCCGGGCCCGGGTACCGGGGCCCGGCCGCTCCGTGTCGGCGGCGAGGGACGAGCTGAGGATGGGTGGCCGGCATTGAGCGCGGCGACGCGGCGGCCCGGCTCGACGACAGCGGCCCAGCCATACCGAGACAACGAACCACGAATACGGCGATACTGGCCCATCCTGGTGCCCCTCGCGCTGCTTGCCGCCGGAGCCAGCCTGCTTTCGCCGTCCGGCCGCCACCAGTGGGCACTGTCACTCTTCCGGCAACCAGCGCGCTACACGGTCCTGGCCTTCGACCGTCCATCAGCCCTGCCGACCCCGGCGAGCGTCAACGCGGCGATCACGGTCTCCTTCATGGTCGGCAACCATGAAGGGCATGAAGTGACCTACCGGTACGTCCTGACCAGCGGGGGGAGGAGATCCCGCATCCTGGCCGAGTCGACGAGAGCCGTCGCCGCCGGAGCGACGTGGACGGTGTCCGCGATGGTCCGGCCGCGGTGCGACGTCTCACCGTGTCGCATTAAGGTCGCGCTTCCCGGTCACCCGGAGACGATCGACTTCCTAGTCACCAGCCCAGACCGGGGAGCATAACGTGCCGCCGCGAGCAGTCATGGTCACCACGAGCTGGGACGACGGTCATGAACTCGATGAGAAGCTGGCCCACGAGCTCCATGATCTTGGCTTTGCCGGCACGTTCTACATCTCGCCGCAGTCTGCGGAGATCCCCTCTGAACGCCGGATTCGTGGCCGGGCGCTGTCCCAGCTGGCCGGGCGGTTCGAGATCGGTAGCCACACACTCACCCACCCGCACCTGACGCGCCTGTCCCTGGCGGACGCGGCACGCGAGATCAGCCTGGGCAACGAGGCGGTGCAGGAAATCATCGGGCGGACTGTGACCTCCTTCTGCTATCCGTACGGGGCGTATCGCGCGGAACATGTGGAGTTAGTGCGAGCGGCGGGATTCCGGGTGGCCCGCACGATCCGGCGGTTCGGCACCGGGGTCTCGGCCGATCCGCTTCAGCTGGGCACGACCAGTCATGCCGCCCGCTATCTGGCCGACGGGTGGCCGGTGGCCCGCCGGAGCCGGACAATCCGCCAGGTGTGCGCGATGTGGGGCAACTGGGATGTCCTCGCCCGGCAGTTGTTCCAGGAGGCCCGAGCCAGTGGCGGAGTCTTTCACCTGTGGGGTCACAGCTGGGAGATCGAGGCGAACGATGATTGGTCCCGGCTTCGCACTTTGCTGCGCTACATAGCCGATCAGGACGTCACCTTCGTCACCAACGGTGAGTTGATCGAGCGGACGCGGGGCCTGAGATGACGAGAGGCGGCGGGGCGGCATGATCCCCGATGGCAATGGTCGTGGGTGCGTGCCCCTGGCGGAAGCCGCCCGGCGGCGGCCCGTCACGCCAGCCGTCGCGCGGGACTACGACTGGCCGGCCTTCGTGAACGGCAGCCTCATTGCCGGTGTGAACATCTCGGTTGTAACGGGCTTCCGGCTGCCATTTCTCGGGCCGGCGGTAGGCTTCTGGTTTCTCGTCGTCTATCCGGTATATCTCCTGTACACGACGTCGGTGTGGCGCAGATCCTCGGTTGCCGAACGCCTGGGCTACAGCCTCACTGCCACCCTGCTTCTTCTCATGCTGGCCGGACTCGGTGTCAATACCCTGCTGCCCCTCATCGGAGTCCAGCGCCCGCTCAGTCCGATTCCTGTTGTCGTCCTGGGTGATGCGCTGGTTGTATCGCTGTACCTCTTCCGGCGGCAACACCCTGCGATACCAGCATGGCGGTCCCAGATCCGGGCGATTAGGCCAGCGGAGACTCGTCTTCTCGTCGGGTCCGGCCTTTGTGTCGCATTCGCAGTCCTTGGCGCGAACCGCCTCAACAATGGTGCTGGGGACGGAGTCAGCCTCGCGGCGCTGGGTGGCACGGTGGTAGCGCTCTTGCTCCTATTGCGCTGGCGAGGGCAGGTGCGTGACGGAATGATCAGTGTCACGCTATATTTGCTCTCCCTCGCGCTTCTGCTGATGACCTCGCTCCGCGGCTGGTACGTGACCGGGCATGACATCCAGACGGAGTACCGGGTCTTTCAGCTGGCGGAGGCCCATGGTCGTTGGAACATCTCGGACTTTCATGACGCGTATAACGCATGCCTGAGCATCACGATCCTGCCCGCCGAACTGGCTCAGCTCGTGCACGTCGATGACCCCTATATATTTAAGGTATTCTTCCAGGCCATTTTCGCGCTGTGCCCGGTGCTGGTCTATGCGATTGCCCGCCGTTACTGGTCGGGGCCGGTTTCGGTGTTGGCCGCGGTGTACTTCGTGGGTTTTCCGACGTTCTTTACTGACCTGCCATTCCTGAACCGCCAGGAGATCTCATTCCTCTTTGTCTGCGTCGCGATCCTGTTGATCACGAGTACTGAGTGGAGTCTGCGCCAGCGGCAGCTTGCTTTCTTCGTGACGTCGCTCGGCGTGGAACTCTCCCACTATTCGACGATGTACCTCTTCCTCGGCATGCTGCTGGTGGCGTGGGTGGCCCAGCACGCCGGCGCGCTGAACCCCTGGGCGTGGCGCCGGTCAGCTGGTCCCGGGCACCTCACGAGCGCCTCGTGGGGCACGCTGGGCCGCACAGTGGGGATTGGCTCCATCCTCGTGGTGGCCGGCATCGCGTTCACGTGGGGCAATCTGGCCACCCGGACGGCAGGCGGCGCGCTGACTGATGCCGTGTCGGCGGTCACCGGGCTGGTCGGACACTCACCTAGCGTGCGATCGGGTGACGTCTCCTACGGCCTGCTTTCTGGGCAGTCGGCCAGTCCTCAGGCTGTGCTGAATGATTACCGGCGAGAGACCCTCCGGGCGAGGGCCGGTTCCGCCCCCGCTACTTATCTGCCGATCTCCGCGCTGGCGCGCTACCCTACGCCGGTCGTCAACGAGCAGACATCGCTCCCGCTCACTGGCGCCGGCAGGTTTCTCGCCGATATCGGTATTCCGGTCACTGGGTTGAATGGCCTCGTACGCCAGGCGGCGGCGAAGGGTGAGCAGGTATTCGTCGGTATCGGCCTGATCACTTTTATTGTGCGGCGAAGGCTCCGGCGGCAAGCGGGCCGCGAGTTCTTCGGCCTCTGTCTCGGAAGCACCGCCATGGTGGCCGTGATCACGGTCCTGCCTAACCTGTCGGCTGACTATGGCGTCCTTCGGGCGTTTCAAGAAGCGCTCATCCTGATTGCTCCGGTACTGGTGGCTGGCTCCCTGACCGTCTTCGCGCCCTTGGGTCAGGCGTGGGCACTGAGAGCGGCGGCGGCAGTATGCATCAGCATATTCGTCTCAACGACGGGACTGCTGCCTCAGCTAACGGGTGGTTACCCGCCACAAGTCAGCTTGAATAATAGCGGTTCCTACTACGACATCTACTACACGCATCCCGAAGAGGAGGCGGCCATCGGCTGGCTTCGGGGCAAGCCGGGTGTGCTTCCTGGTGGCGTACAGGCCGAGAACTTTACGAATCGATTCTATTTCTCCGCTCCGTCCGATGTGACCGGCCGGCAGTTCGTCGCGGACATCTATCCCTCGTTGGTACGCAAGCCTAGCTGGGTGATTCTTGGCTACTCGACCGTCCACACCGGCGAAGCTACCGCTGTCTACGATGGCGATATTCTCACCTATGCATACCCCGTCGGGTTCCTTCAGAATAACAAGAATCTCGTATACAACAATGGTGGCTCGGAGATATACAGATGAGAAACTGGCCGGCCGGCCGCGGGATGGACCGCTGGCGGCCGCTTGAGGCGTCGGCGGCCGGGCTGGCCTACGGCGCGGGGCTGTGCTGGGTCAGCGTCTGCCTCCTGGCCAGCTTCCGGCCGGGCGATCTGAGTACTCCTTACTGGCGTGGTGTGCCGGGTCTGCGGTCCGACACTTCCGGGATCCTCGCCTTCATCGCCCTGGCTGTCTGCTTCACCGGAAGCGAGTATCTGCGGCTGCGCCGGCGTAAGGGCGCGGTGGCGAGGGACGTCGCGGCGGCTGGCATTCAAGTGGCCTCAGGCGCAGTGGCCAGACCGTTGGCTCTGGCGGTGGCTGAGACGGTCACGGTCCTGTCGACCGGGCTGGCGCTCTACCTGTCGGTGAATGCGGTCACCCATCCGGTGACGCTCCAGATCCGGGCGACGCACTTGGCGGCGTGGCCGACGGAGGGGACGCTGCGGGTGCTGGCTCTGCTCCTGTCCGTGTGCTCCGTCACGGTGCTTCGTTACCTGTGGCCCGGTTCTCCGGCCGGGCGCGTCGATTGACCCGGCGCTGGCTCATTGACGCCACGACACGCCCTCGCGAACGACACGGGCTGGATTGCCTGCCACAACCGCTCCGCTCGGGATCGCCGACGTCACGACACTGCCCGCCGCCACGACCGCTCCGTCGCCGATCGTCACCCCGGCCAGGACTATCGCCCCCGTGCCGATCCACACGTGGTCCCCGATGGTGATGCCCTGGGAGCGGGGTCGTGCGGTTCCATGCACGACAAGTTCGTGGACATTGGTATCGAGCACGTTGGTGTTCCAGGAGATCGAGCACCCAGCGCCGATCCGGATGCGATCGAAGCAGGTCAGGGTCGAGCAATCATTGATGTACGACCGTGCCCCTATCTCCAGGTGGCCGCCGTCGTTGACGAACACCCTCGTTCCCCGGTGTATCTGGACAGTGCCTTCGATCGACAGGTGAGCGTCCTGGCCAAGGTGCACTGAGCAGGGTGTCGGCGTGAAATGAGCAAACCCCATGAGCAGGAAGGATCCTCTGGCGAAGTGGATTCCCGACCCGGGGCCCACCTTCAGCCGGGTCCCTCTCGACACGATGCACCACCCTCTGTGCCGGGCGCTCAGGTACAGCGTCCGAAGGACGGACACGTGCGATGCGACGCGGATCACCACATCCAGGCCGAGACGTTCGTTGCTGTCCGGAAGCAGGCGGCGAAGCCGCCCGGCAGGCTGGACTCCGGCCCGGCCTGCTCGTGGCGCCGCCGGGCGCTCAGCAGTTGCTCGCCTGCGCATAGACACGTTCGAACTCCGCACCGACCGACCTCCAGGAGTATCTGCTCGCGAGCCGCCGGGACGTCTCGCTCATCCGCCGGTATCTGTCCGGGTCAGCGGTCACGTTCAGCAGCGCCTCGCGGAACGCTGACGGATCCCCCAGCGGCGCGAGGATGCCGTTGTGGCCGTGCACGACTACGTCACGGTTCCCTGGTATGTCCGTCGCCACGATGGGCAGGGCCATGGCCAAGGCCTCCAACAGGACGAGAGGCATCCCCTCCCGTTCGGACGGCAGGACGAAGACATCCGCATTCCGGTACAGCTCGCGGAGCTCGGCTCCGTCCGCCCGGCCATGGAATCGCACATTCCGCAGCCGCAGGTCGCCGACCGCGTGCCTGAGTTCGGCTTCGAGTTCGCCCGCACCGACCAGGGTCGTCTCGAACCGTTCCGACACGCCCTCCAAGGCACGGAGGAACAGCAAGAGGTTCTTCTGGACCGACAGCCTTCCCACGAACAGCAGCCGGGGCTTCGCGTGCGGAGCCCGCTGGCCAGCGTGGAAGAACGCCTCGTCGACCCCGTTAGGAATCACGGCGATCCGCGCCGGGTCGACCCGGTACTTCGAAGCGACGGCGGACCGCTGCTCGTCGGTGAAGGCCACGACAGTCGCCGCGGCCCGAAGGATGGGTCCCAGGATCAGCGGCTTGTAAGCGCGAAGCAGGAAGCCGGCCCGCCCGGAGGGGCCAACATCAAGGTGCAGGTGGGCTACGTACGGCACCCCGCGAAGAAGGTGCGCTGCGTATACCGCCTCCGGAACGAATGCCTGCGCGACGTGGAGGTGGACGACCGAGCGCTCTGGCAGCTTAAGGAGCTCTCCAGGGAGGCCCGGGATGATCGCGGTATGAGCTACCTCCCAGGAGCGGAGGCGCCGGACGAAATCCACTCTGCCACGGCCAGCGATCCTCGGCTGCCCGTCCCGGGACGTCAGAACATCCACTTCGAGGCCCTGCGTTTTCCGATTGACCGCTAACGCCTCAACAACCTTCTCCAGGCCGCCGAGAAAGGGAGGATAGTGAGCCGTCACGTGCACGACGCGGCTAGCCACGAATCACATCCTTCCGGCCCGCTTGGATCGCAGCAGGCGGCGCGTATCCCCATCGACGGCGAGCGTGACCAGACCGTGCCCGATCCCGCAGCTCCAGGACAGGTTCTTGACGATCCAGGCTGGAAACGTCAGTGCGGCCGTCCGGGGCGGGCAGCGCTGATAGCAAATGACGAAAAGCGCCTCAAGAAGAGAGAAGGGGAGGGCTAGCAGCAAGAACCACCATGACCCGGTAGCCAGGCTGGCCAGGCCGCTCACCACCAACAGCCCTAGCGGGACGAAGTCCAGCCATCGGTAGGAGCGGGAAACGAATGAAACATATTGCTTCATGAATCCGTACCGGTACATTTGCTTCGCGTACTGCCGGAAAGTTTCCCTGCTGTAGTGATGTATCTTCATGCCCGGCACGTGACTCCAGCGGTAGTGCCCGCGCATCCGAGACACCAGTTCCAGGTCCTCGCCGCACCGGAAGTACTCATCAAAGCGAGCATCCTGCACGACATTACGGTTGATCGCGCAGTTCCCGGCGCAGAACAGCATCATGTTGCCGCCGAATAGCCGGCGTATAGCATCATCATTCAGGGCGATGGCATGCGCGGTCGTCGTCCGGTGAGCGGGAACCCTGTCACCGGAGATAAGTGCCACCTCCGGATGTTCCCGGAACGTCTCGACGATGACTCGCGTCCAGTCTGGCATGGCCGCGTCATCAGAATCCACGAACGCAACCAGGTCGGTAAGGCTGTAGGCAAGGCCGATATTCCGGCCCCGGGGTATGTTCCGTGCCCCGTTCCGCCGCACGGACAACCGCAGGCTAGACGAGTACCTCGACACGACAGAGAGAGTTTCGTCGGCCGAGTCGTCGTCTACGATGACGACCTCGAAGTCCTGATATTCTTGCTGAACCAAGGACTCCAGGCACGTGCCAATTGTCGCCGCGCTATTGCAGGTCAGAATAACCACGGTCAGTCCCGGCCTGTCGATCATATCGTGATCCCCCGGATGGCAGCCCCGTGGCCCATGATCCGCTGGATGGCCGCCATGAGCCCTCTTTGCATAGTTAATTTGCCACTCCGCTGGAGATTGCGATGCTGGCTGATGGCTCCAGGGGCTCAGCACTGAACTCTGGCGTCGCCTCGGCGACCGTCGAGGCAGGCCGCTTGAGGTGGATTATGGCCAGGAAGAACGCGTCGAACCACAATTTGGCCCCGAGCACTATGCTCAGCAGCCCCAGGATCGTGGTCGACGCGGTCAGGCCGCCCGCAGCGACGGCTCCCCAGCCCTCCATGAACTGGCGGACCAGCAGTCCGAAACCCACGGTGGCCAGCCCGGCTCCACAGACCAGGCCATGCTCCAGGGCGAAGGTCCACTCGACCCATTCCGACACCCGGCTTTTCTTGTCGAGGCCGATGCTCTTGGCGTAGGTCTTGGCGAACAAGCCGAACGTGAGCAGCTGACTTCCAGCCAGCGTGACCAGCGCAAGCAGAATCTTCGCGGTCAGCGCGGGTGAGCCGCCGGTAAGGCCGAGGAGGACCAGTTGGCTGACTAAGCCCAGGGCGAGGCAGATGACCCCCGGCATCACGAACAGGTAGTCCGGTGACAGCAGCAGAAGGAAACGCAGATGACGCCACCCATCCCGGAGCGAATTCAGCTTCGACTCGCCGATACGGCGGTGATACGTGATGGGGATCTCGGCCACCTGGAGATCGGCCCGGGCCGCCTTCACCACGATCTCGGAAGCAAACTCCATGCCCTCACATTGCAGGGACATCTCATCCAGCGCCCGCCTGGTGAAGGCACGGAAGCCACTGTGGGCGTCGCTGACCTTCAGCTTGAAGAGTATGTTGAGGATTGTGGTGAGGACGGGATTTCCGATATAGCGGTGGCTCCACGTCATGGCTCCGCTGCGGATCTCGCCGGAGAATCGTGAGCCGAGGACGTAGTCGGCTCCGTCATCGATTGGCTTTACGAGCTCCGGAAGTGCCGTGAAATCGTAGGAGTCGTCAGAATCTCCCATGACGATGATGCGACCCCGGGCAGCGCTGAAACCCTTCATGTAAGCATTGCCGTAGCCGCGGCGCGGCTGATGTACTACGCGGGCTCCGGCCGCCTTCGCCACTGCAAGTGAGTTATCCGTGGAGCCGTTGTCGGAGACTATTACCTCACCTCGGAGGCCTGTTTTGCTGATGCCTTGCCAGGCTTTGCTGACACATAGCCCGACGCTGCCTTCTTCGTTGAGACAGGGCATGACAACGCTTATGTCGACAGCCCCCTGACTCCGAGGATCGTTAGTAGTGGAAGTTCGCGTACGGACTAAGTCCGGGCAGAACTCAACGGCTTCGGACATAGTGGATGTACCCCCTGTATTGATAGCTGACGTTCTGCGGGCTGATGCCAGTTATGGCGTTGCGCCGTACCAGGACTAGGAGTATGCCGTGGCGATCCTCACGTGCTGGGGACCTCGAACTCTCGATGATATAAGGGACGCCCATAGCGTGCAGGAGGTTTACATACGGCAGGCAATGCCGTCCGCCGTGCTGGTATTGCGGGTCGCGGTCAAGGCAGGCGGCGCCGCACGATTGAATGTCATGTAATCATGCATTGTGCGACAAAATCAGGAAATTCGTGCCCGGTTTTGGGCGGATAAAGCAGTGCGGGCGGGACTGCCCTGGAAGGCAGTCCCGCCCGCACCTTTCGTGAGGGACGCGCTGTTACCCGATTGCGGAGGCCACTGCCGCGTACGCCGTCTTGTGGGCGCCGCCGGCTGTCAGCAGCCCGAACCAGTCCTCGTTGTTGCCTGCGTCGGTGCCTTCGTCCAGCCAGCTGTACAGGAATAGGCCGCCGATCCAGCTGGTGGCGGAGGCGTCACCGATGGCCTGGGTGAACGCGTTGGCCTGCGCAGCCTGCCCGACCCCGTCTGGCCCGCTCGACGGGGCGCCGAACTCGGTAATCCAGATCTTCTTGGCGCTGTCACCGTTACTCGTCATGACGCTTCGCAGCGAAGTACTCGTCTGAGCCATCTGCGACCACCCTGACCAGGACGCGTAGGTGTTGGGCAGAGCGGGATAGCTGTAGGGGTGGTAGCCGAGGGCATCGAAGCTGCCCTGAGCCCCGTCGGCGTACATCGCCTTGAGGAAGTCGATGGCGTTGATGTTGGTGCCATCGCTGGTCTCAGGGGCGAGTCCTCCGGAGATGACGAACGCTGACGGGTCAACTGACTTGATCGCGGCGTATGCGGCCACCAGGTCGGCGGTGTAGGCAGCCGCGTTGGGCTTGGGCTGCCAGAAGATCTGGTTGTTCGGCTCGTTCCCGATCTCGAACATGGTCACGCCCTGCGGCGCGTAGCGTGCGGCCACCTTCGCCGCCCATGTCGCGTACTGAGCTGGCGACGCAGGCTGCGGCGACGTATCCCCGCTAGCTCCAGCCACTGCGGCCCACTGCGGGCAGCCGTCGATGATCAAGTCGATCGACATTCCCGCGGCACGCGCTGACTTGACCACCTGGTCCAGGCCAGCCCAGTCGAACGTGCTCGCCCCGCCGTACTGCACCCAGCTCCAGTTAGCGTCCAGCCTGACCGACGTGATGCCGACGGCCTTCATGGCCGCCAGTTGCGACGCCTGCACCGACGCTGACTGCGCAATCAAATCGGGGACCGCTATGCCGACCGGCTTCGAACTACCCGGGGTGGGTGTCGGGGTGGGTGTCGGGGTGGGGGTGGGCGCCGGCGTCGGGGTCGGCCGGGCACGCGTCCCAGCCGCGGCGGCGGCATGGGCGTTGACGCTCGCTGAGGCGGCCCCGGCGAAACCCACGCCGAGCACCATAGCCCCCGCGGCGGCGGCAGCAACAACCACGCCGGCCGCGGCGGCAAGCCGGGTGCCGCGGCGGGCGGACGCCGGGCGGCTGAAGGCCGAAGACCTGACCAATACTTGCCTGGTGCTGGTGGAATTTGTCCGGGAGACCATGACGCTTTCCTGCTCTCATATTCAATACGTGACCTACTAACCACTCTCCGTAATTTGTGGGAAGGTCCCCAGAGGCAAATTCCCTGCACCGGGCAGGCATTGTCCCCGGGCCATTCGGCCCGGGAATTCGGCCTGGTCCGTTCGGCCCGGGCCGAACGGACCAGGCCGAACGGACCTCGGCGGGCGGCGTGCGCCACTGGCCCGGCCGCGCGCTTACCGGACAGCGGGGAACGGCCAGGTGGCCTGGGGCGTAAGGCGTGCCGACCCAGCGGTAGCGGGTCAGCGGTAGTCGGCCAGCGGGGAGCGGCCAGCGGGAGCGGGAGCGGGGAGCGGGCCAGCGCCGCCGTCAGCCAGCTAGCGGCAGCCGTCAGTCAGGCAGCGGCCAGCGATCAGTCAGGCCGCAGGTAGCGGCCAGCCGGAATGGAGATCCGCTGAAGATCGGTCGCCTGTTTACCGCCCCGGTCATGTCTCGACGGCGAAAAGCAGCGAACTCGATGGTTGGCCAGATCCTCGATTTGGGTGCTGGGCCGAATTACGGTCCGGCCGGCCTGCTGCGAAATGACGCCGGGCGCAGTTATCAGCCGCCGGCGCGCCGCGTCAGCCGACTAGGAACTCGATGACGGCCAGGACGCCGCAGTGATCAGTACCGGGCAGCCGGATGATCCGCGCCTCGGGCACTGCGGCCAGCTCCGCGCTGACCAGCACATGGTCCAGCCTCATCAGTGAGGGGATGCCCCGGTCGGCCGGCCAGGTGAAGCCAGGCCATGGCCGGCGGCGCGCGGCGTCCGCGCAGTCCAGGAAACCTGCGGCCAGGATGTCACGGAACGGCCGGTGATCCCGGCTGGCGTTGAAATCCCCGGCCACCACCTGCGGCCCGTCAGTGTCGGCCAGCGCCGACTGGACAAGCGCAAGCTCTCGCTGCCACTGATGTTCCCAGCCGTTCACTGGAGCGATGGGGTGCACCACGGTCAGGGTCACCGGGTGCCCGGCCGCCGGATCGATGCGCGCCCGGGGCGCGGCTGCGACCAGGCCCGGCACCGGCGGCAGCGGGACCAGCGGCCAGCGCGCCCAGAGTCCCACCCCCGGCGAGCCCGGGCGCGGGTCCAGGTGCCAGAAGGGCAGCAGCTCGGCCACGCCGGCATCCGCCAGCAGGCGCACGATCTCCGGGGTCAGCTCTTGCACGGCGAGCACGTCTACCTGGTGCCGCCGCAGGCTGCGCAGCATGGCCACGGGGTCAGCGGAGCCACCCTCGACATTCAGCGTGAGCACCCGCAGAGTCAGCACGCCAGGGCCACGATCCGATCCGGGCCGGGGCCCGGCGGCAACCGGGTCACGGGTCCGTCGGCGTGGCGGCAGTTGCCAGGCCGCCAGTGGCGTCGCGGGGATCGCGACCAGCAGGGCCAGCCACCACCTCGCCGTCGCCGCGACGATCACCGCGATGACCGCGAGCAGCGCCGCCACCGGGGCGAGCGCCGCCAGCTTCGGGCCTGGGTTCGGTGGCCGCCCACCCCTCGCCCGGGCCGCCAGGGACGGCAGGGCGGCAATGGCGAGGGCCACGGCCACCACCGCGCTCACGGCACGACTCACCTCGATCCGCCCGGTCCGATGGCCAAGCCCATGCAAGCACATCGAGCTGACGCCGCGTCTGGGACTACCGGTCCATGTCGCCGACGATGAAGAACAGTGAGCCAAGCACGGCGGTCAGGTTCTCGATCTGGTGGCCGGGCAGGATCTCAGACAGGACCTGCACGTTGCTGAATGACGCGGAGCGCAGCTTGAGCCGCCAGGGCGTTTTGCCGCCGCGGGACACCAGGTAGTAGCCGTTCAGCCCGAGCGGGTTCTCCGTCCAGGCATAGATGTGGCCCTCGGGAATCTTCAGCACCTTGGGCAGCCGGGCGGCGATCGGGCCCGGCGGCAGGCTGGCCAGGCGGCTGGCGGAGGCATCTGCCAGGTCCAGGGCGACCTCGACCTGGTCGAGCAGGCACTCGAAACGGGCCAGGCAGTCACCCTCGGTCCGGGTGATCACGCGCAGCGTGCCAGTGAGCTCCCGGTAGGCCAGGTATGGCTCGTCCCGGCGCAGGTCGAAATCCACCCCCGATGCCCTGGCCGCCGGGCCACTCACCCCGAACTGCCGCACCTGCTCACCGGTGAGGATGCCGACATTCCTGGTACGGGCCCGGAAGCGCGCATCGGACCGGACAACGGAACCGATCTCCGGCAGCCCGGCCCGGACCTCGGCGACCGTCGCGCCCACCCGGCCCAGCCAGCCCTCGGGCAGTTCCTCCTTCAGCCCGCCGACCCGGTTGAACATGTAGTGCATCCGGCCGCCCGCGATCTCTTCCATGATCGTCTGCAAAGCCTCGCGGGCCCGCACTGCCGCCCGCGCGGCCTGCCCGGCCCGCTCAGCGGCCGCCTGGCTGTCGCTGGCCCGGCTACCGGCCTGGTTGCTGGCTCCGTCATCGGGGGCAGCGACGATCTCCGGCGGATAGCTGCCGAGGAACGCGAGGTGGCTGAGTGCGCGATTCAGCTCGGCCAGCAGGGTCCGCGCCCAGACCGCGCGGGGCGGCACCTCGATCCCGGCCAGCCGCTCCGCGGCGAGCACCACCCCCAGCTCGCTGGAGAAGGCGCTCAGCCAGTCGTGCCGGTTGGCCAGGACGATGATCTGCCGGTAGTCCCGGGCCTCGAAGAGCTTCTCAGCGCCGCGGTGCACAAAGCCGATGACCGGCACGGCCGCCGTGATGCGCGGCCCGTCGAGCGTTAGCCGGAGCTGGAGCATGCCGTGCCCAGACGGATGCGCCGCCCCCAGGTTGATCACGAGGTCGTCGGCCCCTGACCCGCC
>CAYPQM010000063.1:0-16429 GCA_964412845.1 uncultured Streptosporangiaceae bacterium | reverse complement strand
AGCGTGTCGCCGCCAAGCGTGTGGCCGCCAAGCGTGTGGCCGCCAAGCGTGAGGCAGGCGGGCAGCGGCACCCGAACCGCGTGCACCAGCCAGCTGAACCCGCCGAGGCCGCTGGGGTCGGTCAGCTCCGACTCCTCGGCCGCCCGGCGCAGCGCGGCCAGGTAACCCTGGGGGTCGTGGCCGGCCTGGCCGAGTGACGGCCTGCTGCCCCGCAGGCCGAGCGCGCGCAGCGCCACCCGCTGCGTGGTCACTGTGGTCTGCGCCGCCCCGGTGGCCCCCGTGCCGGTGGCCGTGCCGGTGGCCCCCGTGCCGGTGCTGGCCGGGGCCACCGCGCAGGCGTCCATGGCGACGTGCGCGGTGATGTCACATGACCCATCGGGGATCGGCCGCACCGGTCGGCCGTCCCGGTACCCGGCCAGCGTGCCCCCCGCGGGCCGGCCCGCCCGTACGTGCCCGTAGTCCACGCCGACCGCGAGGCCGCCGGCCAGCTTGCCGATGACATCGGCCCACGCGGCGCAGCGGGCACTGCCGATTTCGGCGCGATCACCGATCGAGCGCAACGGCCACCACTGGCGCAGCCAGGCCCGGTCACCGCCGCTGGCCGGTGGCCCGGGCCGCTCGGCGCCGGTAGCGGTGTTGACCAGCACCAGCCTGGGCCCGTCACTGGTCAGTTCGGCGACATCCAGCGGAATGGTGTCCAGCCACTCGTTGGCGATCACGAGCCCGGTGATCCGCGACGGGACCGACCGGCTCCAGCGGATCTGGGCATCAAGCCCATCGGGCCGCGGGGTGATCTCGACCGCGTGTGGTGAGATCCGTTCGGCCAATGAGGGGTATCCGGCGGGGGGTGCGCCCGGTAGCTGGCCGCCGGACAGCGGACCGCGCCGGGCCAAGCCGAGCATCTGGCTCAGCAATTCGCCCCGGGCGGCGCCGATGTCCACCAGGTCAAGCCGGGCCGGGTGGCCGAGCGACACGTCGATCTCGCGGAGCAGGGCCAGCAGGGCGGCCGCGTACCGCGGCGAGGCATGGACGGAGGTGCGGAAATGGGCGGCGGGCGGTTCCCCTCGGGCATAGAAGCCGCGGCTGCCATACAGCGCTTCCTGCATGGCCGCGCGCCAGGTGACCCACACCACGCTGACTCTAGTGCTCTGTCAGCGGAGTCTTCGGCCGGGCGCGGCGGGGCCACCTGGCCTGGATATGCTGGCCACTGCCGTCCGGTACCTGCGAGGACTGGAACGAGAGGATGCTGACCCGATGCACGGCCCTGCCAGCAAGCAGACTCCGCCGCACCCGGCCAGGCTGGCAGTCGGCGTCATCGGTGCAGGCCGGGTAGGCACGGTCCTCGGGGCCGCACTGGCCCGGGCAGGCCACCGGGTAGTCGCCGCGTCCGCGGTCTCCGATGCGTCGGTGCAGCGCGCCCAGCGCGTGCTGCCGGACGCGGTGATCATGCAGCCGGGCGAGGTGCTGGCCGCCGCAAGCCTGGTCCTGCTGACCGTCCCGGATGACGCGCTGCCCGGTCTGGTCGCCGGGCTCGCCGCCACGGGTGCCCCGATGGAGGGACGGCTGCTCGCGCACGCCAGCGGCCGGCACGGCACGGGGGTGCTGGACCCGGCCACCCGGCTGGGCGCGCTGCCGCTGGCCCTGCACCCGGTGATGACCTTCACCGGGCGCCCTGACGACCTGGACAAGCTGACCGGGATCTGTTTCGGGGTGACCGCTCCCGACGCGCTCAGGCCGGTCGCCGAGGCCCTGGTGATCGAGATGGGCGGCGACCCGGTATTCATCGACGAGGCTCTCCGCGGCCTGTATCACGCCGCGCTGGCCAGCGGTGCCAACCACCTGGTCACCTTGGTGGTGCAGGCTGCGGACCTGCTGCGCGCCGCCGGGGTGCCCGACCCGGCCCGGATGCTCACGCCGCTGCTGTCCGCCGCGCTGGACAACGCGCTGCGGCTCGGCGACGCGGGCCTCACCGGGCCAGTTATCCGAGGGGATGCGGACACGGTCGCCGAGCACATCACCGCGCTGCGCGATGCCTCCCCTGAGGCGCTGCGCGCGTATGTCGCGCTGGCCCGGCTCACCGCCGACCGGGCGCTGGCCGCCGGGATGCTCGCCGCCCCCGACGCGCAGCGCCTGCTCCACGTGCTCGCGGGTGCGCCGCGGTGATCCCCGTGCTGGCCAGGACCAGGACCGGCCTGGCCGCCGCCCGCCGTGGCCTGGGCTGCCCCGTGGTGCTGGTTCCCACCATGGGGGCGCTGCACGAGGGGCACCGGGCCTTGCTCCGCCACGGCCAGGACCTTTGCGGACCTAACGGAAGCGTCGTGGTATCTGTCTTCGTCAACCCGTTCCAGTTCGGCGCGGGTGAAGATTTCGACACGTATCCCCGGACCCTGCAGGAGGATGTCGCGGTCTGCGCCGAGGAAGGCGTGGACCTGGTGTTCGCCCCGGGCCGCGGCGAGATGTACCCGGGCGAGCAGCGGATCACGGTAGACCCCGGGCCGATGGGGCAGGCGCTGGAGGGGGCGTCCCGCCCCGGGTTCTTCACCGGGGTGCTCACCGTGGTGCTGAAGCTGTTCCAGCTGGTCCGCCCGGACGTGGCGGTCTTCGGTGAGAAGGACGCGCAGCAACTCGCGCTGGTCCGCTGGATGGCGGAGGATTTCGCGCTCGGCATCGAGGTCGCCGGGGTGCCGACCGTCCGGGATCCGGACGGGCTGGCGATCTCAAGCCGGAACAGGTACCTGTCGCCGGTAGAGCGGCACGCCGCGCTCGCCCTGTCGGCGGCCCTGCGGGCCGGCCGGGGCGCGGCGTCAGCCGGCCCGGCGGGCGTGCTGAAGGCGGCGCACCAGGTGCTCGATGCCGTGCCCGCGTTGCTGCTCGACTACCTGGCCCTGGTCGACCCGGCGACGTTCGAGCAGGTGGCCGAGGAGGCCACCGGTGCGGCGCTGCTCCTGGTGGCGGCCAGGGTGGGCACGACCCGGCTGATCGACAACACGCCGCTGACCCTGAGTGCGGTCAAACCAGTGGAGCGCCATGCTGTTGACGATTGACGTGGGGAACACGAACACCGTACTGGGCCTGTTCGAGGGCGAGCAGGTGGTCGAGCACTGGCGGATCGCCACCGACCCGGACCGCACCGCCGACGAGATCGCCGTGGTGCTGCAGGGACTGCTCGCGCAGAGTTCGCTCAGCAAGGACCCGGACGTGACCGGGATCGCGCTGTGTTCCACCGTGCCGTCCGTGCTGCACGAGATGCGGGAGATGTGCCAGCGGTACTACGCGGACGTGCCTGCGCTGATCGTGGAGCCGGGCGTGCGTACTGGTGTGTCGGTGCGGATGGACAATCCCAAGGAGGTGGGCAGTGACCGCATCATGAACGCGGTGGCCGCGGTCCACCTCTACGGCGGCCCGGCTATCGTCGTCGATTTCGGCACGTCAACGAACTTTGACGCGGTCAGCGCCAAGGGCGAGTTCGTGGGCGGTGCGCTGGCTCCGGGGATCGAGATCTCGGTGGACGCGCTGTCCCGGCGGGCGGCCCAGTTGCTCAAGGTTGAGCTGGCCCGGCCGCAGCGGGTGATCGGGAAGAACACGGTCGAGGCGCTGCAGTCGGGCATCATCTTCGGGTTCGCCGGACAGGTCCAGGGCATCGCGAAACGGATGATCAGGGAACTGGCCCCGGACGACCCGGACTCGGTCACCGTCATCGCCACCGGAGGGCTGGCTCCGCTGGTCATCGACGAGGTCAGCGTGATCGACGCGCACGAGCCCTGGCTGACCCTGATCGGCTTGCGACTGGTCTTCGAGCGCAACAGCGGATGACCCCGCCCTCCAGCGGACCTGCCGATGTCGGCTGGCTCGCTGGCCCGGCTGGCGGGACCAGGAGCCGCCCTAGCCGGTCGGCACCGTGCCGGGACGTTCCAGGTAGGTCCGGTCGGGCTGAGCGAAACCAAATCGCGCGTACAGGCTGTGCGCATCGGAGGTGTGCAGGGCCCAGCGGAACGATGCGCCGGGACCACGGTCGATCATGGTGCGGATCAGTTCGGTGCCGAGTCCCTGTCCCCGGGCATCCGCGACGATGTAGACGTCCGCGAGGTAGGCGAAGCCCACGCCGTCGGAGGTCGCCCGGGCGAAGCCGATCATGTCCCCGGTGGCCGACTCGTACATGCCGACCACCCGCCAGGCCGACTCCAACTGCCGTTCGACCAGGTCACGGGTCCGCCATCGGCCCCAGTACGCCTGCTCGGACAGGAACTGCCAGAGTTCGTTGCGGTCCACCCGCCCCGGGTCGTCGTCCATCTCGTACTTTCCGAGCACGATCCGCATGGAACGGACCGTACCGGTCCTAGGGCGCACTTGTATCGCCGGGGCACGAGAACACCAATGGGAGACCGGGGACTCGCGGGGCCGGCCCCGCGAAATTGATGCCTGACTCCAGGCCGCCCACCGGTAGCCTCGTCCGGGTGGAGGAAGCTCAGGGTGCCGGCGATGCGGACGACCTGCCGGAGCAGATGAAGGTACGGCTGGCCAAGCGTGAGCGCCTGCTCGCGTCCGGCGTGGACCCCTATCCGGTGGGCTTCCCCAGGACTGATGTGATCAGTGAGCTGCGGGCCCGCTATCCGGCCCTGGAACCGGACGCCGCTACCGGGGACAAGGTGGGCGTCACCGGCCGGGTGATGCTGTCCCGGAACGGCGGGAAACTCTGCTTCGCGACGATCCGCGACGGGACCGGGGACATCCAGGTCATGATCTCGCTCGACCGGGTCGGCGCCGACGAACTGGCCGCCTGGAAGCAGGACGTGGACCTCGGCGATCACATCGGGGTGTACGGGGAGGTCATCGCCTCGCGCCGGGGTGAGCTCTCGGTTCTCGCCGACCGGTTCGCCATCACCGCGAAGTGCCTTCGCCCGCTGCCGGACAAGCACAAGGGCCTGAGTGATATCGAGTCGCGGGTACGCCACCGCTATGTCGACCTGATCGTCAATCCGGCCGCACGGCGGATGGCGGAGGTCCGGAGCGCGGTCACCCGCTCGCTGCGCGAGCAACTGTATGCGCGCGGATTTCTCGAAGTCGAGACTCCGGTGCTGCAGACCGTGCACGGCGGCGCCAATGCGCGCCCGTTCCGGACCCACATCAACGCGTACGACCTGGACATGTACCTGCGGATCGCGCTGGAGCTGTACCTCAAGCGGCTCGTCGTCGGGGGCATCGAGAAGGTCTTCGAGATCGGGCGCAATTTCCGCAACGAGGGGGCGGACTCCACCCACAATCCCGAATTCACCATGCTGGAGGTCTACGAGACCTACGGCGATTACAACACCATCGCGACGCTCACCAGGGAACTGATCCAGCAGGCGGCTGTCGCCGCGTCCGGCGGCACGGTGATCCGGCGGGCGGACGGCGGGGAGTACGACATCGGTGGCGAGTGGCCGTCCAAGACGGTGCACGGCGCGATCTCCGAGGCGCTCGGCGAGAAGATAGTGCCGGACACCAGCGTGGAGCAGTTGCGCGGGTTGTGCTCCACAGCGGGCGTGCCGGTCAACCCGGCCTGGAACGGCGGCCAGATCGTGCTGGAGATGTACGAACGGCTGGTGGAGGGGCAGACGGTCGAGCCCACCTTCTACCGGGACTTCCCGGTCGAGGTATCACCGCTGACCCGGGCGCACCGCGATGATCCCCGCCTGGCCGAACGGTGGGATCTGGTGGCCTTCGGGACCGAGATCGGGACGGGCTACTCCGAGCTCGTGGACCCCGTCGAGGAGCGGGCCCGGCTGACCGCGCAGTCACTGCTGGCGGCCGGCGGCGACCCGGAGGCCATGCAACTCGACGAGGACTTCCTGCAGGCGCTGGAGTACGGGATGCCCCCGACGGGCGGGATGGGTGCGGGCATCGACCGCATCCTGATCATGCTCACCGGCGAGAGTGTCCGGGAGACGATCCTGTTCCCGCTGGTCAGACCGGAGTAGTCGGGGTAGGTGCGGTGGGAGTCCGGCACCTGCGGCTGTTCCAGCCCGACCCGGCTGGATGGAACAGCCGCCCGCTGGGCTGAGAACTGACAACAAGCACGGGGGGACCGCGACCGAGTTACGGTGCGGTCCCCCCGTGCTTGCTGCGGCGGCACCGTGTGCTGCGCGGCGCCGTCAGGCGACGATGCGAACGGCTCCCGCGTAGACGCTCCAGTCGATGGCCTGGACCATCACGTCCTCACCGAAGTCGGGCGCGTCAACCATCAGCCCGCCGCCGATGTACATGCCGACGTGGCCCAGGTCCTGGTAGAAGAACACGAGGTCACCAGGCTGGAGCTGGCTCCGCGAAATGTGCTCGCCCTGATTCCACTGGTCGCCGGTGTAGTGCGGAAGGCTGATGCCCACTTGTGCGTAGGACCACAACACCAGGCCCGAGCAGTCGAACGAACTTGGCCCGGCGGCACCCCACACGTAGGGGTCACCACGCCGGGTCAGCGCGTAGCGCAGGGCCTCGGCCCCGACCGTGTTGGCGGTCGGGATGTTCACGTTGGGGTACTGGCCAGTCCGGTTGAAGATGGCCATGGCCTGCGAGAACGCCTTGCTGTTCAGTGTGTTGACCTTGGCCTGGATGGCCTTGGTCTTCCCAGCCATCTTGGCCGCCAGGGCGGTCACCCGCTTGGTCTGCTGAACCGCTGTCTCGTGTGCCCGGCGGGCCGCCGCCTCAGCCGTGGACAGCGCGTTGACCTTGTCGCCATTCTCGAGCTGGAGTTGCTGCATGATGGCGGCGCGGCTCATCAGGGTCTGCCCGTTGCTTGAGGTCAGAACCTGGAGAGGAGTGCCGAAGCCGCCGGTCATGTAGCTTTCAGCGGCGAGCTGGCCGACGGCGGCCTGGCCGGCGCCAAGTCGCTTCGCGTCCATCAGGTAGGTGGCCTGGGCGATCTTCGTCTCCGCCTTGGCCTCATTGAGCTGGACGCGCAGCCCGTCGTACTGCTCGCTCAGCGTGTTGATCTGCTCAGACAGCTGCTTTGCCTGGGCGACCAGGCTGTTGAGGCTGGGCTGCGGGTCACCGGTTGCGGCGTTGCCTACCGCGCCGGGCAGCACGAGACTGGCCAGCGTGGCCGCGCCAGCCAGCATGGCCGCCCGCGGCCAGAGATGCCCTCGGCGATTGCGGGTGCGAGCCCACCGTGCGCCACTCGCTGCATGCCTGCCTAGGGGCAAGCGCTCCACGTAGTCTCCTCTCCTAGCCCGCCTACCGGGTTAGCTGACGGGTTCGGGCCGGAGGAGCCCTACCGCGTGGCGCAGCCTGGACGGGCCGCTCCCTGCGGATTCACCCCGGGAACACCTGGGTCCCCGGCTCCCTGAGACGCTGGCTGCGCATCAGAAACTCGGCGGGTCGTGCGGGTCGCCCTGGGGGGTGGGCGTGGCACGGTAACCGCGTCGGACATTAATGGAACGGGCGGCACGTGGTGGGGTGAACTGCGGAATCTTTAACCTTACGGGTATGTGACGGCTGCCCTGATTGGCTCGGCGACGGCCGTGTATACAATCGGCCATCGCGTCTGCCGCGACCCCGCCGGTCAACCGGGGGATTATGTTTTCCCAGCTCAGCAGGCAGATTCTGGGCCGATGCGTGAGTATGTGATCTGCATGTGATGTGCGGTAATCAAGCGCGTGGAGCCCTTCAAGGCAATTCGTGGTTGTCCGGTAACGCTGCGTACGGAAGAAAGCCGCCGGCCAGGGCCACGGATTGTGAACCGTCCCCGGTGCGCGGGCCTGGTTGTGCCGCCCGGCCGGTGCGCACCCGTTAGGGTGTGCGGGCGATGGACTACACGGTCAGGCGGGCCCGCACCAGGGATGTCCGCGCGATAGGCAGCTTGGTCGGCGATAACGTCGCGACGGGCCGCCTGCTGGATAAGGCCACCGTCACCCTGTATGAGGACGTCCAGGAGTTCTGGGTCGCCGAGCGAACCACCGACGAAACGGTGGTCGGCTGCGGCGCGCTCCATGTGATCTGGGAGGATCTCGCCGAGATCCGGACCATCGCGGTGCACGAGAGCTGCCAGGCTCAGGGCGTTGGCCACCGGCTGGTGGGGGCGTTGCTCGACAGTGCCCGTGACCTCGGGGTGCGCCGGGTCTTCGTGCTGACCTTCGCGGTGCGGTTCTTCGCCCGCCACGGGTTCGCGGAGATCGAAGGCACCCCGGTCGCTCCGGCGGTGTACGCGGAACTGCTGCGGTCCTACGACGAGGGCGTCGCCGAGTTTCTCGATCTCGACCGGGTGAAGCCGAACACCCTGGGCAACACGCGGATGCTGCTGCATTTGTGAGCGGATGCTGCCGCACCCAGGCACTCAGAGGAGGCGGAGCTGCCGTGCCGCCGGCCGCCGGGGGCGTGCCGGTGCTGACCGGTCCAGCAGCGCCGGGTCGATCGCGGCCACGAACGGTGATGGCCCCGCTGGCACTGTGGCCCCGCGTCGCCTGCGCTGGGCCGCGCAGGTCAGCAGGAGGTGCGTGCGGGCCCTGGTCATGCCGACGAACAGCAGCCGCCACTCCTCGGCCCGGTCAGGCCCGCCCGCGCCCGGCAGCCACAAGGGCAGCAGGTCCTTCTCGCACCCGGCCAGGAACACCACACCGAACTCCAGGCCCTTGGCGGCATGCAGCGTCAGCAGGGTGATCGCGTCGGCCCGCGGGTCGAGCGCGTCCACTTCAGCCCCGAGCGAGATCTCGGTGAGGAATCGCTGCGTGTCATCGCCGCAGCGGCGGGCCAGCGGCGCCAGCACCTCTCCTGCGGCCCGGACGTCCACGGCGGCGGCACCGGTCGCGCGGGAGGCGAGCCGGCCCACCCCGGCTCTCAGCCGGTCAGCCGCGCTCGTCCCACCGCCGCCTGTCCCCGGTGGCCGACCGCCGCTCGGCCCGCCATCCGGGATCCCGCTGCTCCCGGCGAGCAGGCGCATCTCGCGGACGATCTCGGGAACGCCGGTCCTGCGCTCCAGCAGGTCGTGCGTGCGCTTCTGGAACGGCAGGCCGGCCCGGGTCAGTGCCTGACCCAGCGGGCCCGACTGGGCATCGGTCCGGTACAGCACGGCGATGTCGGCGAGACTGATCCCATCGTGGCCATGCCCGTCCGCCCGGCCGCTGTCCAGAGAGTGGAATGACGAGCCACCGAGCAGGCGGTCGATGGCCGCCGCGATCCAGGCCGCCTCACCCTGCTCATCAGCGGCCTCATGGAAGGTAATCGCCCTGGCCGGCCCGGAGTTCCATGATCGTGGCCGAGTCCCGGGCCGGGGGGCCGCGGATTCTAGTTGATCATGGTCCGCGGCCGAGGGCGCCCGGCCGGGCACCGCACGCAGCACCCGGCCGGGCACGAGGCTGGTCGGCGCGATGGCCTGCACCGCCCCGGCGACGATGGCGGGGCTTGACCGGTAGTTCCTCGTCAGGCGCAGTATCGTCGCCGCTGGATAGTCTTCGCTGAAGCGCAGGAAGAACCCGACATCGGCGCCGCGGAACCCGTAGATCGACTGATCGGGATCCCCGATCACGGTCAGCCCCGCGCCGTCCCCGGCTGGGCCGGCGCTCAGCAGCCGGAGCAGGGCGTACTGCGTAGCGTCAATATCCTGGTACTCGTCGACGCTGATCTGCGGCCAGCGGCCGCGCAGCGCCGCGGCCAGGGCCGGGTCGTCGCGAAGCAGCGTTACCGGCAGTTCGACCAGACCGTCGAAGTCCACCATGTCCCGGGCCGTGAGCGCCTTCCTGAACTCCGCACCCCGGGCCGGGTCAGCGGCGGCCTCAGCGAGCAGCGCCTGGCCCGATCGCGGTGATCCGGCGAGTTCCGCGGCCACCGCCTGCCGGGCCTTCTCGTCGGCGACGGCGAAATCTGCGGACAACCCAGCCCGCCCAGGCTGTTCCCGCAGGATCATCAGGCCGAGCCCGTGAAAGGTGGTCACGGTCAGCCGGGGGGCCTGCCGCGGGATCAGGGCGGCGAGTCGCTGCCGCATCTCCTCCGCCGCCCGCCGGGTGAAGGTGATCGCGAGACAGGACTCTGCCGCCGCCCCGCCCGGCGCGACCGCGATCCGGTGCGTGAGCGTCCGCGTCTTCCCCGTCCCGGGACCCGCGATGATCATCAACGGGCCGCCCGCGGTGGCCGCGGCGCGCTGCTCCGGGTCGAGGCCATCGAGCAGCGAACCGGCCCGGATTCCTTTCTGCCTTTCCTGCCGCACGATTCCCGTCCGCAACTCACCCTGCTGCGGCGGATCGCCTTGACCGCCAGCCGCCCCGGCCGGTGCGGCGAGAGAAGCCGGGGAAATCCGGCTGGCTGGATCTGTTCCGGTGCTCTGCGCCGGGGCCGGAATGTCGAAGAGGGCGCCAGCCGCGTCCAGTTCGCGGGGGCGGAACAGGCGGACCGACCCGTACTCGCCGTCGTAACCGGGGTCCTTGATTACCTCGCCGCGGCGCAGCCTGGCCACGGCTTCGGCGACCAGGCTGCCGCCAGCCCGGTTAATCTCGGCGACCGGCGTTTCAACCAGGATCGTCAGTTCCGGGCCCAGCGCGGCCACCAGCCTGGTCACTTCGGCGCTGACCTTCTTGCTCTTGGCGCCGGTGGAAAGGATCTCACCGACGATCTCCGGCAGCGAGACCACGTTAGTGCTGCCGGGCGCTCCGTCCGGCCGGTAACCGGCGGGCCGGTCAGCGAGTTCGGTGACCCGGTGCAGTACGCCGATAGTCAGCGGTTTGCCGCATTCCGGGCAGGTCCCGCCATGCTCCTTGGTCTGGCTGGGCTCGAAACGGATCCCGCATTTGCGGTGCCCGTCCACGTGGTAGCGGCCGCCCTCGGGAAAGAAATTGATCGTCCCGGCCAGCCCGGCCCCGGTACGCAGGGCTTGTTCTATCGCGAAGTAGTCGAGTTCCGTGTGCAGCGTCGTCGCCTCGCGGCCGACCATCGGCGGCGAATGTGCGTCCGAGTTGCTCACCAGCCGGTAGCGGTCAAGAGAGGAGCACATCCAGTTCATTGGCGGATCGGAGGACAGCCCTGTTTCGACTGCGAACACGTGCTCCGCGAGATCGCCGTAGCAGTCCGCGACGGCGTCGAACCCGGACTTGGAGCCGAGCACCGCGAACCAGGGTGTCCAGATGTGCGCGGGCACCAGATAACAGCCAGGGCCCGCGCTGAGCGTGATTTCCAGCAGGTGGCGCGAATCGAGCCCGAGGATGGGGCGGCCATCGGACGCGAGGTTCCCGATGGCCGCCAGCGCCGCGGTGATCCGGTCCGCGGCCTCGAAGGTCGGTGCGTAGAGCAGATGGTGCACCTTTCTGGTCCGCTCGCCGCCACGGTAGATGGTGGATATTTCCGACGACAGCATGAATCGCACCTGCTGGCCGCAGCTGGCCGGTGCGGTGCGCCGCAGTTGCGCCGCCAGGTCTGGGCGCAACCGCAGCAGCCCTGGTTCGGCGGGAACGAGGGTCTCGCGCAGTTCCTGCGCCCACGCCGGGTGGGTGAAATCACCCGTCCCGACAACGGTGATCCCCTTGCGCAGTGCCCACCAGGCGAGGGAAGGGATGTCACACGTTTTGCTGCAGGCACGGGAAAACCGGGAGTGGATGTGCAGGTCGGCGTGGAACATGCCGTCACTGTCCGCTTTCTGTGCCACATCTTGCGCTGTCGCGTTCGGCCAAGGCCCGCGGCGGCGGATCGGCGTCAGGCCCGCGAGTGCCGGTCCGATCCTGCCATGACGCCGGGCGCTGCGGACGCCCTTCGCTGACGCTGCTCAGGGTCGCTAAGACCGGGGTGTCGCCGCGGCCGCTTTGGCCATGGGTAAGAATGCATAAGTCGGCCCCGGCGTGCCGCGGTGCAAAGCGGGCGCCGCTGTTAACCGGATCACGGTGACCGGAAGATCCCGACGCCCAGTGAACTGGATGAACTGGATGAGCGGTGGATCGGCGGAAAGGAGTGAGCCATGCTCGCGGACCTGGCGGCACTGACCCCGCCGTTGGTTGTGTGCGTGGCGTTCCTGATCGGAGTGGGGCTCTTCCTGCGCCGGCAGATGTCGCCGAAGCAGTCTGGCGGAGATGAGGACGGCCCGGTCGATATTTCCGGCGACAGCGGGATTCAGGATCACGGGCGTTCACCGTCGGCCACGCCGTCCGATCGTGGTGACGGCTAGCAGCCTTCTGCGGGAACTCCGCTCTCTTGTAGAACGCGATAGATCGGCATGCCCGATTGATGGCGGCCTATCCGTGCGTGATTACGCAGAGTTACAGCAATCTTCCGTGTAGTCTGCCTTGCCTTGCCGGGACTGAACTCACACTTCGATTCCGGTGGTACGAATTGGCAAACGCAACTGTCCTGGTATATGTTTGCAACCTAATAAACATGCTCCAGTGGAAGGGCTGGCTCCCATGGCTCAGAAGGTGAAGGTGACGGTCGTCTGCGACCTTCCTCACGACGGTGAGGTCGAGGGTACCGAGACGGTTTCGTTCTCCTTTGACGGAACTGCCTACGAGATCGACGTGTGCTCGCCGCACGCTAAGGAACTTCGTGAGAAGTTCGGGCCGTATACCGACCATGCACGCAGGGCTAGCGGCGCAGGCCGCCGTCGTCGCCCCAGGACGGGTCCCGGCCGTGAGCGCAGCTCAGAAATTAGGGCATGGGCGAAGCAGCGCGGTTACAAGGTCAGCGAGCGGGGCCGCATTCCGGCCACGATCATCACGGAGTATGACGCCGCTCACTAGATCTTCAGCGCAGGGCCCGCAGGCGGCTCGCGACGCACTGGCTATTCTGGTTCTTATGGCCGGTCTCGCGCGACGTGTGCGGGCCCTGTGGCATGTCGTGGGGAGCTCCGGGGATCGCCGTGCCTGCGTGTCCGCCGCCTCGTTGAGCGGCAGGCCGGCGTTCGCTTCCGGCGTACTGGGGAACACCTTCCCCCCTGACCGGAGTTGGATGGGATGAACGCCCTCCTGCCGGGGAACGTTTTCTTCATGTGCGGCATATCGCGCGACGCGTCGTCCGGCACGCGGGCTAACATGCGGAAGGGATGGGCCCCGGGACATCCGGACATCTGGGCCCCCCCAACCGCTCTGTGAGGAGCGACGAGATGTTCGAAAGGTTTACCGACCGGGCGCGGAGGGTCGTGGTCCTGGCTCAAGAAGAGGCCAGGATGCTCAACCACAACTACATCGGCACCGAGCACATCCTGCTTGGCCTCATCCACGAGGGCGAAGGCGTGGCGGCCAAGGCGCTGGAATCGCTGGGGATCAGCCTCGAGGCCGTGCGGCAGCAGGTTGAGGAGATCATCGGCCAGGGGCAGCAGGCGCCTTCCGGGCATATCCCGTTCACCCCGCGCGCCAAGAAGGTGCTCGAGCTCTCGCTCCGTGAGGCTCTGCAACTGGGGCACAACTACATCGGGACTGAGCACATCCTGCTTGGCCTCATCCGTGAGGGTGAGGGTGTCGCCGCTCAGGTGCTGGTCAAGCTGGGTGCGGACCTGAACCGGGTTCGCCAGCAGGTCATCCAGCTGCTGCACGGTTACCAGGGCAAGGAGCCCGCGGCAGCCGGCGCACCGTCTGAGTCCGCGCCATCCACCTCGCTGGTCCTCGACCAGTTCGGCCGGAACCTCACCGCTGGGGCGCGTGAAGGCAAGCTTGATCCGGTGATCGGCCGGGAGAAAGAGATCGAGCGGGTCATGCAGGTGCTCTCCCGGCGCACCAAGAACAACCCGGTGCTCGTCGGCGAGCCCGGGGTGGGCAAGACAGCCGTGGTCGAGGGACTGGCCCAGAAGATCGTCAAGGGCGAGGTGCCCGAGACGCTGAAGGACAAGCAGCTGTACACGCTGGACCTCGGGGCCCTGGTGGCTGGGTCACGCTACCGCGGTGACTTCGAGGAGCGGCTGAAGAAGGTCCTCAAGGAGATCAGGACCCGCGGCGACATCATCCTGTTCATCGACGAGCTGCACACCCTGGTGGGCGCAGGGGCGGCCGAGGGTGCTATCGACGCCGCGTCAATCCTGAAGCCGATGCTGGCCCGCGGCGAGCTGCAGACCATCGGCGCGACCACGCTCGATGAGTACCGCAAGCATCTCGAGAAGGACGCGGCGCTTGAGCGCAGGTTCCAGCCGATCCAGGTGGCCGAGCCGACGATCTCGCACACCATCGAGATCCTCAAGGGCCTGCGCGATCGCTACGAGGCCCATCACCGGGTGTCCATCACCGACGGCGCTTTGGTGGCCGCCGCCCAGCTGGCGGACCGTTATATCAGCGACAGGTTCCTGCCGGACAAGGCGATCGACCTGATCGACGAGGCCGGATCGCGGATGCGCATCCGCCGGATGACGGCCCCGCCGGACCTGCGTGAGTATGACGAGAAAATCGCCCAGGTGCGGAGGGAAAAGGAGTCGGCCATCGACTCCCAGGACTTCGAGAAGGCAGCCGCCCTGCGGGACAACGAGAAGCAGCTCATCGCGAAGAAGGACGCCAGGGAGAAGGAGTGGAAGGCAGGCGACATGGACGTCGTCGCCGAGGTGAATGAGGAACTCATCGCCGAGGTTCTAGCCACCGCAACGGGCATCCCGGTGTTCAAGCTGACCGAAGAGGAGTCGCAGCGGCTTCTTCGCATGGAGGATGAGCTGCATAAGCGCGTCATCGGGCAGAACGATGCGATCAAGGCACTCTCGCAAGCCATCCGGAGGACACGCGCCGGGCTGAAGGACCCGAAGCGGCCAGGCGGATCATTCATCTTCGCCGGGCCGTCCGGTGTGGGTAAGACCGAGCTTTCCAAGACGCTCGCCGAATTCCTTTTCGGTGACGAGGACTCGCTGATCCAGCTCGACATGAGCGAGTACATGGAGAAGCACACCGTGTCACGGCTGTTCGGCTCACCGCCCGGGTATGTCGGCTATGAGGAAGGTGGCCAGCTCACCGAGAAGGTGCGCCGCAAGCCGTTCTCAGTGGTTCTGTTCGACGAGATTGAGAAGGCCCACCCGGATATCTTCAACTCCCTGCTGCAGATCCTTGAGGACGGTCGCCTGACCGACGCTCAGGGCAGGCTGGTGGACTTCAAGAACACCGTGATTATCATGACCACCAACCTCGGCACCCGGGACATCTCGAAGGGCGTGTCCGTTGGTTTTGCCCGGCATGCGGAGTCTCGCGGTTCCTACGACCGGATGAAGTCCAGGGTGCAGGAGGAACTGAAGCAGCACTTCAGGCCCGAATTCCTGAACCGCGTGGACGACACGATCGTGTTCCATCAGCTCACCCAGGAGGAGATCGTCACGATCGTCGACCTGATGATCGCCAAGGTGGACGAGCGGCTCAGGGACCGCGACATGGGCCTGGAACTCCGGCCGGCCGCCAAGACGCTGCTCTCCGAGCGTGGTTACGACCCGGTGCTCGGGGCCAGGCCGCTGCGGCGCACCATCCAGCGGTCGATCGAGGACAGCCTGTCCGAGAAGATCCTGTTTGGTGAGCTGAAGGCCGGCCAGATCGTCATCGTGGACGTGCAGGGCACCGGCGAGGAAGCGCAGTTCACCTTCAAGGGGGTGGCCAAGCCGGACGCCGTGCCGGATGCCCCGCCGGCCGAGATCGAAAGCAGCGCCGCGGCCGAAGGCCGGGTGGCGGCGCCGCCGCCGCAGGACCGGTCCGCGTAGGTCAGCGGGACGCTGTCAGCGTGACAGAGCCTGGCCGGGGGTCGCCCCGGCCAGGCTCTGTTTTGTTGGCTGGGGTTTTGTCGGGCGGGGGTTTGTCGGGCGGGGTTCGGCCGGCCGGGCCGCAGGTACCTCGGGCTCCGGTTCGCCCCCTGGTCCGGTGTCGCCTGGGGCGCCGTTTTCGCCCGGGAGACCGAACGTGCCGTCGGGCAGCGGGTCGATGAGCCCGTCGGCGACCAGGCTGTCCAGGGCTCGGGCCCGCTGCAGCGGGTCCGGCCAGACGGCATCCAGCCGCGGAGCGGGCACGGGGCCGGCCGCCTCCCGGAGAACCGCGAGCAGGCGGCCCCGGCATTGCCGGTCCGTGCCGTCGTAGGACTGGGTCGCCCGGCGTCCTTCTACGGCCGCCGGGCGGCCGGCCAGCCGCCAGGCGCAGGACCGGGCCACCGGGCAACTGGCGCAGTCTGGCCGGCTGGCGCTGCACACCAGGGCGCCGAGTTCCATGACCGCCACCGACCAGCGTGCCGCCCGGTCCGGCTGGGCCGGAAGCAATGCGGCGGCCAGCCGTGCCTCGGCGGCGGACGGGCTGGCAGGCGGCCGCTCCAGTCCGTTGAACAGGCGGGCGAGGACCCGACGCACGTTCGTATCCAGTACCGCCTGCCGTTGGCCGAACGCGAAGCTGCCCACCGCCGCGGCCGTGTAGGAGCCGATCCCGGGCAGGGCGATCAGGGCATCCACCGACGATGGAACTTCGCCGCCGTGCCGCTGCGTCAGGATCTGCGCCGTCGCATGCAGGCGCAGCGCGCGCCTCGGGTAACCAAGGCGCCCCCACGCTCGGACGGC
>CAYPQM010000062.1:21840-35983 GCA_964412845.1 uncultured Streptosporangiaceae bacterium | reverse complement strand
GGGTCAGCGAGCCGCCGCGAAGGTCAGCGTCGATGAGGAGCGACGGCTGGAAGATCACTGCGTCGGTGAAGTCCAGGGTCACGTTGCCGCCGGTAACCTTCGCCTCAATCCGCTGCGGTACCAGCCAGCGTCCGTCACGCTTCGTGCTGCTGCCATGGCAGTCGATGCGCACCAGCTCTTTGGGTTTCGTCGCCGGAGCGCCGGTGACGAAACCCGGCGTGGCCGGCAGGTCCCTGGTCACCGCCGCAAGCTCGGCGTAGGTCCGTGCGGTCAGCGCCTCCTCCAGCCGCTCATCGAGTTCCTCCGCGGTCAGCCGGCCGTCACCGGCGGCCACCCGCAGCAGCTCGACGACCTGATCCCGGTCCTGGTGCGACGCACGCAGGTCGCCCGGGGACGCCACGTCATCGCCGCCGCCCAGCGGCGAAACCTCGCCCGTCATGGACACACTGTAAAGCTGCGGCGCCTGGCCGGGCGGTCCGGGCCAGGCGCCTTCGCGTGCTACAGCACGGGAGAGCTGGTGGCGTCCCAGGCCAGCGCGCCCGCGAGCAGCTGTCCAAACGCCTCGGCGACCGGCAGCATCGTCGCCGGGTCTAGGTCGGTGGTCCAGCTGGAGTCACCACCCAGGCCGAAGGAATTGAGCAGGTCCCGGGACATCGCCGGCTGGTAGGCCAGCAGCCTGCTGATGGCCTGCGCGGTGACAGCACGCAGCAGGCCGGCCCGGGCCGGGTCGCCGGCGAGGTGCTGATCGAGGGCGGCGGAAATGCAGCCGTTCAGGCCAGCAGTGGCCTGCTCGTGCCAGGCCGCCCGCGTTTCGCGAAGCCACCCGGGGGCGTCCGGGCGGGAATCGATCTCCTGGCACATCAGGTACAGCCACAGTTCCAGCTTCCCGTCCCTCGCCCAGAACCCGCGACCCTGGTAGCCGGTGAAAGAGGAGCCCACGATGTCATTCCACCAGACGGCTCACCGGATCGCGCGCCGACGGCCATTGGCCGGCCACGGCGACGCCGCCCGCGACGGCAATAATGATCAAGACGCCGGGCCGCGAGGAGGAACGCATGGATATCGGAGCCCTGCGGGCTGAAACTCCCGGCTGCGCGCACCGGCTGCATCTGAACAACGCCGGCGCGGCGCTGCTGGCCCAGCCGACGCTGGACGCCATGACCGGCCATCTGCGGCTGGAGGCTGACATCGGCGGGTACGAAGCGGCCCGGGCCGCCCGCGACGCCATCGACGCGACCTACGCTGGCATCGCCGCGCTGCTGGGTGGCCGCGCCGATGAGGTGGCGCTCTTCGACAACGCGACACACGCCTGGAACGCCGCCTTCTACTCGGTGCCGCTCGGCCCGGGTGACCGGATCCTCACCGGGCGCGCGGAATACGGCAGCAACGTGCTCGCCTACTTGCAGGCCGCCCGGCGCAGCGGCGCTGAGCTGGTCGTCGTCCCCAATGACCGGCACGGGCAGCTCGACACCAGCGCGCTGGCCGGGCTGGTGGATGAGCGGACGAGGCTGATCGGCGTCAGCCATGTGCCTACCGGCGGCGGCCTGGTCAACCCAGCCGCCGAGATCGGCCGGATCGCCCGCGACGCCGGAGTGCTGTTCCTGCTGGACGCGACGCAGTCGGTCGGCCAGTTCCCCGTTGATGTCGACGCCATCGGCTGCGACCTGCTCACGGCGACTGGCCGGAAGTTCCTGCGCGGCCCGCGGGGCACCGGGTTCTTGTGGGTCCGCACGGCCGTCCTGGACCGGCTCGACCCGTTCGTGGCCGAGATCGGATCCGCCGCCTGGGACGGCGGCCGGGGGCTGCGCTGGGCCGGCGGCGCCCGGCGTTTCGAATCCTGGGAGAAGAGCTACCTCAACGTCGTGGGCCTGGGCGCCGCCGTGCGGCAGGCTCTGCATCTCGGCCTCGACGCGATCGGGGAACGCAGCGTCATGCTCGGCGCGCGGCTGCGCGGCCAGCTCGATGCGCTGCCCGGGGTATCGACTCACGACCTCGGCGCGGTGCGCTGCGCCATCGTGACCGCCCGCGTCGAGGGCGTGCCCGCCGCCGACGTCGCCGCGCGGCTGGAAGGCGCCGGGGTCAACGTATCGACCACCGTCGCCGGGCACAGCCCGTTCGACACCGAGGACCGCGCCGTGCACCCGCTGGTGCGGTTCTCCCCGCACTACTACAACACCGAGGAAGAACTCGACCGGGCGGCCGGCCTCGTCGCCGCGATCGCGGCCGGCTAGGGCAGCACGGCTAGGCCGGGCCGGCCGGCGGACGATCCTTCTTCGGCAGCTTGCCGACCACCGCGTCATAGGACGCGTCGACCGCCTCCAGCAGCTCGTCGTCGGGGATCGCGCCCCCGATCCGCAGGCTGTTCCACCCGGACCGCCCGATGTACGCCATCACCGAGGCATCCTGCGGGTAGCGCAGCAGCCACTCATCGGCTGCCTCCCGGGTGCGGCCGCACTTGAGCCCGACGGCCGACGCCGGCTGGGCCCCCAGGAACGCGAAGATCTTGCTGCTTACTTTCACCACGACGTCGCCGTCCCACGGCTCGTCCGGCCAGGCGCCGGGCTTGGCCAGGCAATGGGCGAGCAACTCATCCCCGGTCATGAACGCCACCTCCGTAGCCCTCATGATCCCCGATCGGGCGAACGTGGGGGCCCGGTCAGGGGATCCTCCACTGCTGGTTCGAGCCGCCGTTGCAGGTCCAGATCTCCAGCTGGGTGCCGTTGGTGGTAACGCGCCCCGGGTCGTCCAGGCACTTGCCGGACACCGGGTTGACCAGCGTGCCGCTCGCTGCCTGCCACTGCTGATTGGCGCCGCCGTTGCAGGTCCACAGCTCGGCCAGGGTGCCGTTGGCCGTGCCGGCGCCGGTGATATCCAGGCACCCGCCGTTGATGCGGATCGTCCCGTCGCCCGGGATGGTCCAGTTCTGCGAGGCGCCCCCGGTGCAGTCGGAAATCGCCACCTTCGTGCCCGGGGTGGCGGAGTTGCCGTTGTCGTCAACGCACTTGGCGGTGTTGACACCGGCCACGATCGGGCCGGTCGCACTGCCACCCCCGCCGGAGGCAGCCGTGACCGAGAAGTTGTCGAACTGGTCAGTCTGGTATCCGGAGGTGCCCAGCCCGGCCAGGCCCGAGGAGTACGTGCCGTCGGTGGCGGTGCCGACCGTGACGCCGTCGATCACGGCGGTGAGGGTGGAACCGCTGACGGTCAGCGCCAGGTGATGCCAGGTACCGGTGCCCGGCGCGGCCACGGTGCCGCTGGCCAGCGTGGCGAGCGCGTCGCTGGTGTTGTTACGCACGATCGACCAGGCTCCGGTGTTGCTGAGCTGGAGGTAGTACTCGTTGATGCCGGCCGGCCCGAAGCTGTGCTGGGTGCCCGCGCGGGCGATGACCTGCACCGACCCCGCCTGCGCTATCAGCGCATCCGTGCCGACCGTGTAGTTGGCCCAGCCTGGGTCGCCGCCGATGGTGTACGGGTTGGAGTCAGGCGTCCACTCGATGGGCCTGGCCGGCGTCACCTGGTCCAGGCACTGCCCGGACCGGCCGGCGGCACACGACCCGACCTCGAACGCGCCTTGCTGCTGTTCCAGGTAGCGCGGCTGCTGGCCTGCCGTGTCGCTGTCGAAGTTGTCGGAGTAGGGCAGGGCCAGGGAGGCTGACGCCGGGCTGGCCGCAGTGCCCTTGCCCTGGCCGGTGGTGGTGGTCAGTGAGTACACGAACCCGGGCTGGAGGGTCAGTGAGAAGCTGCCACCGCTCGGGGTGATGTCGCTGGAATGCACGAACCAGTTCGCGGAACTGCTTGAGCTGACGTTCGTGCTCCACACATGCACCGCGGCGGTGGACAGGCCGCCGGTGACGTTGTAAGTGACGGTCTGCGCGGCGGTGGCGTCCATCGTCTCGATGATCGAGCTCCAGTTACCGCCGGACGGCGACTTCAGGGTGACGTAGCTGCCGTTGGCCCGGTTACCACCCAGGTAACCGCTGGCCGAGTCGATGTAGGTCCACCCCGGCGAGGTGAACTGGGTGGTCTGCGCCGTCACCCAGGCCTGCTTGCCGACGGTGTAGGCGCCCGACCACGGCTGGTTCGCCAGGATCAGCCCGTCGGTCGCGAACGGCAGGTTCGGGGAGATGGCGGCGAGAATGGGCCAGTTGATCGTCGCGGTCATCTTCCCGTCGATGTAGTCCCGGTTATCACCGCGGGCCATGGCCGCCGCACCGCCGTTGTAATCCTGCGACCCGTTCTCACTGGCCCACAGCTGCTTGCCGGTGGCGATGGCGTTCGCGGTGCTCGGGCAGGACGTTTCGGTGCTCAGGTAGCCGCACGGGTAGTGCACCCCGACGATGTCGACGGCGGCGGCGAACGCCGGGGTGGCCTGCATCGAGTCGGCCACCGCCCAGCTGCCCGAGTCATCCGCCCCGACGACCTTGGTGCTGAAGCCATCGGCGGCCAGCGTGGAGTGCAGGGACTCATACCAGGACTCGTTGAAGCCTTTCTCGTTCCACCCGCCGAGGTAGTCGATGGTCAGGCCGTGCGACCTGGCGCAGTTCAGCCAGCTCACCAGGTAGTTGATCATGGCCTGGGAGAAGAAGGTGCCGATCCACCCGGGCGCGCCCCACGACAGCGCGTACAGCTTGATGCTGGGATTGAGCGCCTTGGCCTGCTGCATCAGCGACCACTCGTAGCCCGCATTGCAGTTGATGGAACCGGAGGTGTGCTCGATGCTGGACTCCGAGCCGTCCGTGGAGTTGGTGTCCCCGCCGATCTCCACTTTGAGGATCTGCAGGTCCGCGCCGTAACCGGGCTCAAACAAGTAGTCCAGGATCTGCTGCTGCTGGGTGGCCGGGTAATCGGACAGCAGCCGCGAGTTGCCTCCCCCGCCACTGATCGCGCCGATCCCGTCGAAGGTCCGGCCGGTGCCCGCGCCGTTCACGGTGATCGTGGTGGCGGCCGCGGCGGATGGCAATGGCATGGCCGCCACGCCCGCCGCGCCGAGCAGAATCGCCGCGGCCACGGCGGTGAGATGCCGTAAGCCAGCCCGCTGGATGACGATCACGTTCACTCTCTTTTCATCGGGTAGCGTCCGCCGGGGTGCCCCGTCAGGGAATGCTCCACTGCTGGTTGGTGCCGCCGTCACAGGTCCAGATGTCCAGCTGGGTGCCTTGGGCCGTGTTGAATCCAGGATCATCGAGGCACTTACCGGACACCGGGTTGACCAGCATGCCGTTCACCGGCAGCCATTGCTGGTTCCCGCCGCCGTTGCAGGCCCACAGTTCGGCGAGGGTGCCATTGGCCGTGCCGGCCCCGGTGATATCCAGGCACTTGCCGTTGATACCTATCGTGCCGTTGCTGGCGATGGTCCAGTTCTGCGAGGCGCCGCCATTGCAGGCCCACATCTGCACCTTCGCGCCGTTGGCGGAAGAATCAGCGTTGTCGTCCACGCAGTCGCTGGTGTTGTCGCCCGCGACGATCGGGCCGGTTGGCGTGGCCGAGCCGACCAGTGCGACGGCCAGGTTGTCGAACTGGTCGGTCTGGTAGCCGTTGACGCCGAGCCCGATCATGCCGGAGGAGTACGCCGAGTCGGTGACGGTGCCGACGGTGCTGCCGTCGATCGCCGCCGAAATCGAGTGGCCGTTGAAGGTCAGCGCGAGATGGTGCCAGCTGCCGGTGCCGAGCGCGGCCACGGTCCCGCTGGCCAGCGTGGTGAGCGTGTCGCTGGTGTTATTGCGCACGATCGACCAGGCACCGGCGTTGCTGACCTGCAGGTAGTACTCGTTGATGCCTGCCGGGCCGAAACTGTGCTGGGTGCCGACCCGGCCCATCAGCTGCACCGCGCCGGCCTGGGCGATCAGCGCGTCAGCCGAAACCGTGTAGTTGGCCCAGCTCAGGTTGCCGCCAACGGTGTAAGGGTTGGAGTTGCCATCCCATTCGATTGGCTTCACGGCGGCCTGCTGCTGGACACAGCGCCCGGACCGGCCGCCAGCGCACGGCTCGACCTCGAAGGCGCCCTGCTGCTGCGCCAGGTAACGCGGCTGCTGGTCGAGGGGGTCGCTGTCGAAGGTGTCGGAGTAGGGCAGCGCCAGGGTGCTCTGCGCCGGGCTGGCCGCGGTCCCCTTGCCCTGGCCGGCGGTGGTGGTCAGCGTGTAGACGTAGCCGGGCTGCACCGTCAGCGAGTAGGACCCGCCCGACGGCGTGATGCTGGCCTGCTGGACGAAGGTGTTAGCGGCGGTCGGGGCGTTCACGTTACTGGCCCACACGTGCACGGTGCCGGTCGACAGGCCGCCGGACACGGCCACGTTGACGGTCTGCGCCGCGGTGGCCGTCGTGGTCTCGATGATGGTCGAGTAGTCGGTGCCATTCGTGGATTTCAGCGAGACATAGCTGCCGTTGGACTCGCTGCCGCCGAGGTAGCCGGAGCCGGAGTTGAGGAACTGCCAGCCAGGCTGGGTGAACTGGGTGACCTGGGCGGTCGCCCAGGTGCTCTCCCCCACGCTGTACGCGCCCGACCATGGCTGGTTCGCCAGGACCAGGCCATCGGTGCTGTAGGGCAGGTCCGGGTAGACGGCGGCGACGACCGGCCAGTTGATGTAGGCGGTCAGGCCGGCGTCGAGATAGCCGCGGGTGATGGAGCGGATCAGCGCGGGAGCGCCGGAGTTCAGGTCCTGTGAGCCGTTCTCACTCGCCCACAGGGGCTTGCCGGTGCCCGTCGCGGTCGCGTTGCCCGGGCAGGTGTCGGCGTTGCCGCCGTCGCCGCCCTGACATGGGTAGTGCACGCCGATGATCGACACCGCGCTGGCGAAGGCGGAGTTGGCCGCGATGTCGGTGGCGATGCTCCAGTCGCTGTCCGCGCCCACGATCTGCACTGCCGAATAGCCATCGGAGTTCAGCGTGGAGCGCAGTTGCTCGTACCAGGAGATGTTGTAGCCGCGTTCGTTCCAGCCGCCGAGGTAGTTGATGGTCAGGCCGTGCGACTTGGCGCAGCCCAGCCAGCTCACCAGGTAATTGATCATGTCGGTGGTCCAGAAGCTGCCGCCGCCGATCCAGCCGGGAGCGCCCCAGGCGAGGCCGTACAGCTTGATGCCCGGGTTGATCGCCTTGGCCTGCTCCATCAGCCACCACTCATAGCCGGTGTTGCAGTCGGTGACCGAGGCGGAGTGCATGTGACTGGACTCGGAGCCGTCCGTGGAGTTGGTGTCCCCGCCGATCTCCACCTTGAGAATCTGCAGGTCAGCGCCATAGCCGGGCTCAAACAGGTAGTCCAGGATCTGCTGCTGCTGCGCGGCGGGATAGTCGGTCAGCAGCCGGGTGTTGCCGCCGCCGCCGCTGATCGCGCCGATCCCGTCGAAGGTGCGGCCGGCGCTGGTGCCATTCACCGTGATGGCGGTGGCGGCGGCGGCCGGCTGCAGGGGCACGGCGGCCACGGCGCACACGGAACCGAGCAGGCTCGCCGCGGCCAGGACGGCCAGCCGCCGTGCGGCCGCCCGCTGGATCGCGATCATGTTCGCTCTCCTTCCCGCTGGGCGCCGCCCGCCAGGTGACCAACTCCCACAAGCCATGCCGATCGGCTCTGATAGAAAGTGGTCGATAATGTTGAAGCTGCCCACATTGAGGCACGGGCCCCGGGGTTCGTCAAGACGTTTCAGACCCCGCGAATCGACCGCTGCCCACATCCTGGCGGTGAACTGCTGAAACGCAGAAAATGGCGGAGTGATCGCGGTGATCGAGAGTTCACCGGCGGTCGGCTCTTGACCCTGACAGGGTGTGCGGCCGCACGGTAGGACGTGCCATGTTCAGCATCGGAGAGTTCGCCAGCCTCGGCCGGGTATCGGTCCGCATGCTGCGCCACTATGACGCCATCGGGCTGCTCCGGCCCGCGGCCGTCGACCGGGCCAGCGGATACCGGTCCTACACGGCTGGCCAGTTGTCCCGGCTCAACCGGGTCATCGCGCTGAAGGAGCTTGGCTTCACGCTGCAGCAGGTCCAGTCGATTCTCGACGAGCAGGTGGGCGCCGCCGAGCTTCGCGGGATGTTGCGGCTGCGGCGGGCACAACTGGAAGCCCAGATGACAGCGGACGCGATCCGGCTGGCCGGGATCGAGGCGAGGCTCCGGATGATCGAGAGGGAAGGCAGCATGAACACCCAGGACGTCGTACTCAAGGAAGTCGCCCCGCTCCGCGTGGCCGAGCTGACCGCCAGCGCCGCCAGCTACGGCCCGGAGGCCATCGGGCCCGTCATCCAGCCGCTCTACCCGGAGTTGTTCCGCCGCCTCGACGCGGCGGGCCTGCGGCCGGCCGCAGGCCCGGCCATCGCCTACTACGAGCCTGACCCCGGCGAGTCAGCGGACGCGGTCACCGTGCATGCCGCGATGCCGGTCATGGCCACACCGCAGCCGGGCTACGATTTCGCGGTCGTGGACCTGCCCGCGATCCGCTCGGCCGCGACGATCATCCACCGGGGCCCGATGGACGACGTCCTGCAGAGCCTGCAGATCCTGGCCCGCTGGATCGAGGCGCACGGGTACCGCCCGGCCGGCTATCACCGGGAGGTCTACCTGGAGTACTGCCCGGATGAAGCCGCCCGGGGCGTGACCGAACTCCAGGTCACCGTCACCAAGGACGCCGATCGCCGGGCATGACCGCACGCCCGGCCCGGCATACTCTGGGCACCTGCTTACCGCCGGGCGTCCTGCACCTGCAACTGATGCGCCACCTCATGAGGACAGGGCCGGCCGGCCGCTGAAGGGAGATATCCGATGACGGCTAACCTGTCGGCTGCTGACCTGACCCCCGGCCGGCCGGTGGTGTTCCGCGACGCGACCGTGCTCACGATGGACGACGCGCATCACCTCTACCAGGGCGCTGACCTCCTGATCGTCGGCGAGCGCATCGCCGGCGTGGGGACCGGCCTGCAGGTCCCGGCGGGCACGGCCGAAATCGATGCGTCCGGCGGCATCCTCATGCCAGGCATGATCGACACGCACCGGCACATGTGGCAGACCGCGATGCGCGGCTACGGCGCCGACTGGACCTTGACCCAGTACTTCGTCTGGTACTACCTGCAGTGGGGCAAGGTGTTCCGGCCGCAGGACGTCTATGCGGGCAACCTGCTGTCCGCCCTGGAGGCGCTCGACGCCGGAGTGACCACCACCGTGGACTGGTCGCACGGCTTGCAGACCGTGCAGCACGCGGACGCCGCCGTTGACGCCCTGGAAGAGGTGCCGGGACGGTTCGTGCTGGCCTACGGCAACATCCAGCAGGGCCCCTGGGAATGGTCGGCCACCCCGGAATTCAGGGACTTCTTCACCCGGCGTATCGACGGCCGCGGCGACATGCTCGGATTCCAGATGGCCTTCGACGTGACCGGCGATCCCGCGTTCCCGGAGCGGGCTGCCTTCGAGGTCGCCCGGGACCTCGGAGTGCCCGTGACCACGCACGCAGGTGTCTGGGGCGCCACCAACGACGACGGCATCCGTCTTATGCACGAGAACGGCTTCATGACACCGGCCACCATCTACGTCCACGCGGCCACCCTCAATCCCGACTCCTACAACCGGATCGCGGCGACCGGCGGCTCCGCGTCGGTCTCCACGGAGAGCGAGCAGAGTGCCGGCCAGGGATACCCGCCCACCTGGCGGCTCCGGGAACACGGCATCCCGGTGTCGCTGTCCATGGACACCAGCGTGTGGTGGAGCGGCGACCTGTTCTCGGCCATGCGGGCGACGCTCGGCGCCGATCGCTCCCGCGAGCACCTCGAAGCCCATGGCCGTCAGGACACCGTGACCAACTGCCACCTGCGCGCCGAGCACGTGGTCGACTGGGCCACCCGCGGCGGGGCCAGGGCGCTCGGCCTGGATTCTGTCACCGGGAGCCTGGAGACCGGGAAGAAGGCAGATGTCGTGCTCCTCAAGAACGACGCCTCCCCGGTGATGTTCCCGGTGCTCAATCCCTACGGCCACGTGGCTTTCCAGGCCCAGCGGGGCGACGTGCACACCGTCGTGGTCAACGGCCGGGTCGTGAAATACGGCCACCACCTGCTCGGCGTCAACCTGGCCCACGCCCGGGACGCCGTCGGGCAGACCGTCGATCACCTGATGCGCGAACTCGGCAAAGACGCCTGGACAGCGGGCATGCACCCGGAAATCCCGGAGACCGAGGTCCGCGACAACCCGTACACCTACACCGACTGGGACGCGGGCTCCGCCCAATGGAAGAAGTGACGGCCCGGGTCCAGTGAGATCACCAGGCCGGGCCGGCCTGACGCCGCGGGACGCGGCCGGGAATCCGGAGCCGGATGGTGGCCAGGCGGCCGGGAAACCGGCGCGCGGCCTCGCGTCGCTGCGGCCGTTCCGGCACCGTGGCTTCACGCTGCTGTGGACCGCCGGGCTGGTGTCCACCGTCGGGTCGTGGATGCAGACGGTCGCCGTTGGCGCGCTGGTGGTGTCGGACACCGGGCAGGCCACCTGGGCGGTCCTCGTCGCGGCCGGGGCATTCCTGCCCATCGGCCTGCTGTCGCCGGTCGGCGGCGCCCTGGCCGATCGCCTGCCGCGCCGCCCGCTGCTCGTCGCCGGGAACCTGGCCGCGGCGGCGACGGCCGCCGCGCTGGCCGTGCTCGTGGCCACCGGCCACGAGCGCCCGGGGGCGGTCGTCGCGCTGGTCACGGTACAGGGCTCGGCCTCCGCGGTGATCGGGCCGTTCCAGCAGGCGATCCTGCCCGACCTCGTCCCGCAGCCGGAGTTCCTGGCCGCGATCTCCCTCAACTCAGCCCAGTTCAATCTCGGGCGCATCGTGGGACCAGCCCTGGCCGGCGCGACGGTGGCCGCGTTCGGCTACCCGGTGGCGTTCGAGGCGAACGCCGTGTCGTTCCTCGCCGTCGTGGTGGCGCTGGGGTTCGTCCGGCTCGCGCCGCCCTCGGGCCACCCGGCGGGCCTGCTCGCCTCGCTGCGGTCGGGCTTCGGCGCGGCCCGGCGCGAGCCCTCGTGCCGGGCCGCCATCACCACCATTGCCGTCGTGGCCTTCCTCGCCTCGCCGTTCATCGCCCTGGTCCCGGTGATGGCCCACCACCTGACGCACGGCGGTTCCCGGGCGGTCGCGCAGGCCACCGCCCTGCTCACCATCGCGCAGGGCGCGGGCGCCGTGGCGGGCGCGCTCTGCCTGGCCCCCCTGGCGTCCCGGCTGGGCCGGGGCCGCCTGCTCGCCGGGAGCCTGGCCGTGCTGCCGGCCACGCTCGTGGCCTACAGCCTCTCCCGGACACCCTGGCAGGGTGCGGCGGCGATCTTCGTTGTCGGGCTGGTGTACATCGGCGTGCTGTCCGGGCTTTCGACCGTCGTCCAGCTCCGCGCCCCGCAGGCCTACCGGGGCCGGGTGCTGAGCTTCTTCCTGGTTGCGCTCGGGGTGGCCTACCCGGTCGGCGCGCTGGTCCAGGGCCCGGTCATCGACTGGATCGGGATGGGCTGGACGACGGCGGGGGCGGCCGTCCTGCTGTCGCTGATCATGGCGGCCGCCGCGCTGTTCCGGCCCGGCATCGCGCGAGCGATCATCGGCGGGGCGGACGCTGAGTTAGGGTCTGAGCGTGACCGCGCCCCGGGTGGCCGTCGGCCCCGCACCCCGCGATTCAGCCTGCCGCGCTATCCGCGATGGCGGCGGCGAGCCGGCCGGCGTCGACGCGGCGGCCGACGCACTCGTCTGGCTTGATTCCGCCGATGCCGACGGGTTGCGCCGCGCGCTCGCGACCGCGAGCTCGGCCCGCTGGATCCAGCTCCCGATGGCCGGCGTGGAGCGGATGGCCGCCGCGGGGATACTCGATCCCGGGCGGATCTGGACGTCGGCGAAAGGCGCCTACGCGGAGCCGGTCGCCGAGCACGCGCTGGCCCTCGCCCTGGCCGGGATGCGCTCGCTGCGCCAGCGCCTCACCGCCCGGTCGTGGGGAAAACCGGCCGGGGAGAGCCTGTACGACGAGCCGGTCACGATCCTGGGCGGCGGCGGCATCGCGGTGAGCCTGCTGGAGCTGCTGGCCCCGTTCCGGGCCGCCGCCACCGTAGTGCGCCGCAGCGCCGATCCGGTCCCCGGGGCGGCGCGCACGCTGCCCCCGGCCCGGCTGCACGAGGCACTGGCCGGGGCCCGGGTCACCTTCCTGGCCCTCGCGCTCACGCCCGGCACCGAGCAGATCATCGGGTCCGCCGAGCTCGCCGCGATGCGACCGGACTCCTGGCTGGTGAACGTGGCCCGCGGCCGCCATGTCGACACCGGCGCGCTGGTGGCCGCGCTGCGCGAGGGCACCATCGCCGGGGCCGCACTCGACGTCACCGACCCGGAGCCGCTGCCGGACGGGCACCCGCTCTGGGCGATGGAGAACTGCATCATCACCCCGCACACGGCCGACACCCCGGAGATGGTCGAGCGGCTGCTGGCCTTGCGTATCCAGGAGAACGTGGCCCGGTTCGCGGCCGGCCAGCCGCTGATCGGGCTCGTCGACCCGGCGGCCGGGTACTGACCGGGATTGCCCTACCGGGGGTCCAGGACGCAGAACTCGTTGCCCTCCGGGTCGGCGAGCACCACCCACCGCACCGCACCCTGGCCGACGTCGGCCAGGGTGGCGCCGGCCTGCCGCAGCCGGGTCACCTCAGCCTGGTGATCGTCGCCGCGGCGCGGCGCCACGTCGAGATGTATCCGGTTCTTGACCGTCTTCGCGCCGCCGCCGGGCAGCAGCTCCAGGTACGGCCCGCCGCCGGGTGACCGCAGCGCGGACAGGCCTCCATCCGGGCCTTGCGGCCGCCATCCCGCGGCGCCGGCCCAGAAGCGCGCCTGGGCCTGCGGGGCGGCGCAATCGACGACGATGGCGGCGACCGGCCCGGTGTCACGGTAGACAGGCCGCGGATCAAGCACGCATAGCTCGTTGCCCTCCGGGTCGGCGAGCACCACCCACGGCACCTCACCCTGGCCGATATCGGCCGGCGTCGCGCCCAGGTCCCGCAGCCGGCCGGCCAGCGCCGCCTGATCCTCGGCCGAGGCACTGGCCAGGTCAAGGTGCAGGCGGTTCTTCCCCGTCTTCGGCTCAGCTACCGGCACGAAAACCAGCGGCAGCACGGCCGGATCCGGATAGCCGGAGCCCGGCTGCCGCACCACCACCTCCTCCTCCGGCTCCTCGGCGGTGACCTCCCAGCCCAGCGCCCCGGCCCAGAACCGGGCCAGGCGGGCCGGGTCGGCCGCGTCAACCACCAGGTGCACCACACGCGTCGGCATGCCGACAAGCTTCCAGACCGGCTTGGCTCTGGCAACCCCAGGGCCGCCGGGCCGGAGCCAGTCCGCTGCCGTCCTGCTACGGTCGCGGCATGGCGGTCGTCCTGGTCACCGGCGGGAGCAGCGGCATCGGCCTGGCCACGGTGCAGCGGCTCGCGGCGGCCGGCGACGAGGTGTTCTGCGGATCCCGGAACCCGTCCCGCGCGCCGCTGCCGGGCGGCGTGACCCCGGTCGTCCTTGATCTCGCCGATCCGGCGTCTGGCCGGGCCGCCATCAGCGCCATCGTCAGTGCGGCTGGCCGGCTGGACGTCCTGGTCAACAATGCCGGCACCGGGAGCCTGGGTCCCCTGGAAGAGGCGGATGACGAGGAGGCGCGCCGGATCTTCGAGGTGAACGTCTTCGGGCCGATGCGCCTCGCGCGCGCCGCGCTGCCGGTCATGCGCGGCCAGGGCGGTGGCCGGATCATCAACGTGACATCGGCGAATGACGTGGCCCCCGCACCGTTCGGTGGCTGGTACTCGGCCTCGAAGGCAGCACTCGCCAGCCTGAGCGCCGTGCTCGACGCCGAGGTACACGGGTTCGGGATCTTCGTGACGGTGCTCGCTCCGGGCCTGTTCCGGACCGCGATGTCAGAAAGCCTCACTTCCTACCGCGTGGCCGACGATTCGGGCTACGCCGCACCGTTCGGGGCGCTGCGGGACCTGACTGCCACCGTGCTGCAGACGGCCGGGGATCCAGCCGAGGTGGCCGGTGCGATCGAGGGCTGCATCCGGGCCAGCGACCCACCGGCCCGGATGGTTGTCGGCGCCGACGCCGCCGAGATGGACGCGACGGTCCGGCGGACGAGCGCCGAAGGCCTGGCCACGCTGCTGCGGGGCTATGTCGCGGGTCTCACGCCGTAGCGGGCATGGCGG
>CAYPQM010000062.1:11867-21740 GCA_964412845.1 uncultured Streptosporangiaceae bacterium | reverse complement strand
TGCCGGGTGGATCCCGCGCGGGTGGTACTTCCGCCAGGAATCGGTCATCGCGCCGGCCAGCCTGACCCGGACCGCCCAGCCGTCACGATGCCTGGCCCAGGCAATCACCCGGGCCCGCTGCCACTGGCCATCGCGGTCCAGGACATAGACCTGCCCGTGCCGGGCCGGCCGCATCGGGCCGGCCAGCTCAGCCTCCGGCACCGGCTCCAAGACCAGCTCGCTCATGAGGCCCATGATACGAATGTGATTTCGACAGTTTTCGTCGACCTGGAATTTTACTCTGGCCCCGAGAAGCGCTGGCGCACCGTTTCGCGGCTCAGCCAGCTCGGGCTGGGCCGTCCCGCCGGGGCCGGCCACCGGTCAGCGGAGTGCTGGATCACATCCGGCGACGAGTAAGCGGACGTTACAAGCCGGCCCTGCTGGGCAGATGTGGCTCATGCCTGTACTGAGAGCTATCGCACGTCCCATGGTGGCATCGATCTTCGCCATGCAGGGCTACCAGACCCTGCGCCGACCCGAGCGGGTATCCGGGCTGGCCGAGCCGGTGGTGCACCCGGTCGCCGAGCACGTGACCATCGTCCCGGATAAGACCGAGCAGGCCGTGCGCATCAACGGCGCTGTCCAGCTGTGCGCCGGCACGCTGCTGGCCCTGGGCCGGTGGCCGCGGCTGTCGGCCCTGGCGATCGCGGCGACCCTGGTGCCCACCACCATCGCCGGGCACCGGTTCTGGGAAGCTGACAACGAGCAGGACCGCGCGCAGCAGCGCATCCACTTCCTCAAGAACGTCTCCATGCTCGGTGGCCTGCTGATCACCGCGGCCGACACCGCCGGCCGCCCTTCGCTGGCCTGGCGCGGCCGCCACGCGGCCCGGTCCGCACGCCATGACGTAGCGCTGGCCGCGCGGACGGCGAAGGTGTCGGGTAAGGCTGGCGCCCGGGCGGGCCGGCTCAGCAGCCACCTGCCCGCCCGGTAGCCCTCCAGCTCAAGAAAGAGGTAATCGGACGCGGCGGCCATCAGCGCGCTGAATAAGGACGATCCACCGGGCCTGACCCGGATAAGTTCGACATGATCCCCGGCTGGGCCCTCCTGCGGCGACGGCGGTGCCGCCCATCGGAGCGCTATGGGTGCTGCCGGGCTGAGCGGGCAGCACGCCCACCACGGGAAGGGACCGGGCATGCCGGAGCAGTTCGACGAGGCGTTCTGGGACGAGCGGTACAGCTCCCAGAGCTCGCTGTGGAGCGGAAAACCCAATGGCCAGCTGATCAGCGAAACGTCGCAGCTCGCCCCCGGCGCCGCGCTGGACGTCGGGTGCGGCGAGGGAGCGGACGCCATCTGGCTGGCTCAGCGCGGCTGGCAGGTCACCGCGGTCGACCTGTCCGCCGTCGCCATCGGGCGCGCCGTCGCCCACGCGGCCGAGGCCGGCGCCGCGACCGCCGCGCGGATCGACTGGGTGCACGCGGACGTGGCCGAGTGGGATCCGGGCCTGGCCCGCTACGACCTGGTCTCCGCCCAGTACCTGCACCTGCCGGCCCAGCCGCGCGAGGCCTTGTTCCGCCGCCTGGCCGGATCAGTCACGCCCGGCGGCACGCTGCTCATCGTCGGCCACCACCCGTCAGACCTGCAGACCACGATGCCCCGCCCGCCGATGCCCGAGCTGTTCTTCACCGGCGAGGACATCATCGCCCTGCTCGACCCAGGCGTTTGGGACGTCGTCACCAACACGGCCGCGGCACGGTCCGCCACCGACCCCGACGGGCACGCCGTCATGATCCATGACACCGTGCTGCGCGCCGGGCGCCGTAGATAGCATCGGCAGGCGTTACGCCGCCCGCGCCGGCCGCTCGCCGGCCAGCTCGACGCGGGATGCTCCCAGTGGCAGCGAGAGGAACCCGGATGAGGCGTGCGGTCGTGCTGGCTGGCGGGGGCGTGGCGGGCATCGCCTGGGAACTCGGCGTCCTGCGCGGCATCCAGGACATCGACCCCGGGCTGTCCGCCAGCCTGATCGCCGCGGATGTCGTCGTGGGCACGTCGGCCGGGTCAGCCGTCGCCGCGCAGGTCACCAGCGGGACCGCACTGGAGGATCTGTACGCCGCGCAGCTGAGCGAGACATCCGGCGAGCTAGCGGTCGACCTCGACCTGGAAGACCTGCTGGCCCGGTTCGCGGCAGCGACCGCTGGCACGGCCACGGCCCAGGACATGCGACGGCGGATCGGCGCGCTCGCCCTCGGCACCGCGACGGTGACCGAATCGGCCCGGCGCGCCGCGATCGCCGCGCGACTGCCCGTCCAGTCGTGGCCTGACCGGGTACTCCTGCTGCCTGCCGTGGACGCCGAGACAGGTGAGCCGGTTATCTTCACCCGCAGCTCAGGGGTCGCGCTGGTGGACGCCGTCGCCGCGAGCTGCGCGGTCCCCGGCGTCTGGCCGCCGGTCACCATTGACGGACGTCGCTATATCGACGGCGGCATCCGTTCTGGCACCAACGCCGACCTCGCGGCTGGATGCGATCAGGTCCTGGTCATCACGCCCGCAGCCGCGGACACACCCCCGCCTTGGGGCAGCCTGGATGAGGAGATCGAGCTACTGAAACCGGCCGAGGTACAGGTGGTCTATGCCGACGCGGCCTCGCTGGCCGCTTTCGGCACGAACCCGCTGTCACCGGCGACCCGCGGGCCAGCGGCCCGCGCGGGCCGCGAGATCGGCCGGGCCCAGGCCGCCAGCCTGGCCCAGTTCTGGGGCTGACGGGCACCCCGGCCGTGGTCGAGGTCCCCGCTGTCGTCCGCAACAAGGCGCTCGCGGCCGGTGCCGCGCAGTGGCTTGACGGTCTCCCGGAACTCATCACCAGCCTCGAACGGAGTGCAGGAGAAACACGATGAGCATGGATTATGTGCACGGATATTCAGCCCGGGAAGGCACCCGGCTCGCCGATCAGGCCAGCACGCTGACCGGGCTGCTGCACGCCGGCACTCGCTACCCGGCGGGCAGCCTGGTGCTGGAGGCGGGCTGCGGGGTGGGCGCGCAGACGGTCATCCTGGCCGCTAACAGCCCGCGCGCGGCCTTCACCTCCATCGACATCTCCGGGGAGTCGCTGGCTGAGGCACGGCGGCAGGTGCGGGCGGCGGCCCGCGCCAACGTGACCTTTCAGCGGGCTGACCTTTTCGACCTGCCCTTCGCGCCGGCCTGCTTCGATCACGTCTTCGTGTGTTTCGTCCTGGAGCACCTGCCGGATCCCGCCGGGGCGCTGAGGGCACTGATCCGGGTCATCAAGCCTGGTGGCTCGATCACCGTCATCGAAGGCGATCACGGCTCGGCCTACTTCCACCCGGACAGCGGCCACGCCCGCCGGGCCATCCAGTGCCTGATCGATCTCCAGCGGCAGGGCGGCGGCGATTCCCTGATCGGGCGCCAGCTGTATCCGCTGCTGGTGCAGGCCGGCTATCGCGACGTCCAGGTCTCTCCCCGGATGGTCTACGCCGATGCCACCAGGCCGGCCCTGGCCGATGGCTTCACCCGCAAGACCTTCACGGCGATGGTCGAGGGAGTCGGTGAGCAGGCGGTCGGCCGGGGGCTGATGGATGCGGCGAGCTGGGCGGCGGGGATCAAGGACCTGCATCGGGCCGCGGAGGCCGACGGTACGTTCTGTTACACGTTCTTCAAGGCCGTCGGGCTGAGGTGAGCGCGGCTTGACCGGCCTCGGCCGCCTCGACGCCGAGGCGGCCGTTTCTTTGCGGGTAGCAGGTCGCTGAATGGGCGCGGCGGTCAGCCGTGGTGGCGCCCGGCGAGGATGCGGCGGATGTCCGCGGTCTCGTCCTCGGTGTGCCGGGCGAGGATCGCCTCGAGGTCGTTCAGGTCGCTCGGCGAGGTGTAGCTCGCCAGCTCGTGCTCCAGGGACAGGCGTGCGGCACGCGACACACGGGCACGGCGCAGCTCATCCCGGATCGAAGTCCACAGAGGACCCGGTGAGTACCTAGTTCTCTCCATCTATCTGTCCTTAACGTCGGCGGTTCTTACGTATTCGAGTCTGCACGAGCATCATCGATGCGTCCAATGACTTAAATGCATATGATCCATGATCTAGAATCATGGATATGGACACAGATGCGCTGCGCTGGTTCCAGCAGGTCGCCGATGGCACGACCGTGACCGAGGTCGGCGACCTTGAGACGGTCACCCAGTCCGGCATCTCACGTGCGCTGGGCCGCCTGGAGGCGCAGATCGGCACCCCGTTGCTGCGCCGGTCCGGGCGTACCCTCCGGCTGACTCACGCGGGCGCGGTTTTCAAGCGGCATGTCGATGCCCTGCTGCACCAGCTCGACGACGGGATCGCGGCCGTCAACCAGCTCATCGAACCGGACACCGGCACCGTGGCCCTCGCCTTCCAGCACTCGCTGGGTACCTGGCTCGTGCCCGACCTGGTCCGAAGTTTCCGCGCGGCTCATCCGCACGTCAATTTCCAGCTGACCCAGGTCCGCGACGAACTGCACTCCACCGCCCTCGACGGCGGGCGGGCCGACCTCGAGATCGGCACGCGCCGGTCGCGGCACCCGTCCCTGCACGTGCGGCCGATCGCGGTCGAGCCGCTGCGCCTGGCCATGCCGCGCGATCATCAGGATGCCGGGGGCCAGCGCATTCGCCTGGCCGACGTGGCCGCGGAGCCGTTCGTCAGCCTGCGGCCGACGTCCGCGCTGCGGAAGCTGAGCGACGACCTCTGCGAGCAGGCCGGGTTCCGCCCGGCCGTTGTCTTCGAGGGCGACGACCTGTCGACCGTCCGCGGCTTCGTGGCCGCCGGACTCGGCGTCGCCCTCGTCCCCGCGCCTCGCGCGGGATCGCCGGAGGCCGCGACCGGACCGGTCCGCTATCTCGAAATCCTGGACGTCCCCGCGGTGCGGGAGATCTGCCTGATCTGGTCCGCTGAACGGCGCCTGCTGCCGGCCGCCGAACTGTTCCGCAAGCACATCATCCGGAGCGCCACCTCGGGCCAGGTCCCGGCGCTTTCCGAATGACCCCCGCCCAGCAGCAGACTGAATCTTTGTTCTACTATGACGGACGCGCAGCATTCTCCTCCCGGCATAATTTCGACCTCTTGCTCGGATCAGGCAAGATCTAGAACGTTCGTTCTCTATACTCGGGCCATGGAAACCGTCCTCACCCCCCGCAGCCGCCTGCTGAAGACCGCGACCCGGCTCTTCTACAGCGAAGGCATCCACACGGTGCCCGTGGACAAGCTGGTCACCCAGGCCAACGTGACCCGGGCCACTTTCTACCGGCACTTCCCGGCCAAGGAAGATCTTGTGGTCGCCTACCTGCGAGCCAAAGATGCCGAGCTCCGGGAGGCCGTCGAGGCCGCGGCGGGGTCACGGGCGAAGGCGGAGGCCGTGCTGGCCGTGCTTGACCTGATCGGCGACTCCACCTGCAGCCCGGGCTTTCGCGGCTGCCATTTCATCAACGCCGCCGCCGAGTACCCGGACCCGTCGGATCCCGTGCGGGTGGTGGTCGCCGAGCACCGTAAGTGGCTCGCCGATACCCTCACCCGGCTGGCCATCCAGGCCGGGCACCCCGACCCGGCCTACGCCGCGTCAGCGCTCGTGCTGCTGCACGACGGCGCGCTGTCCGGCGGGGAACTCGACGATCCGCAGGCTGTCCGGACTACCCTGCACCGCGTGGTGCGCGACCTCTTCGGAGCCTGACCTGCGCGACATCTTCGGCGCCGGGGCGGCGGCCGGGATCAGCTGATGCGGGCGCTGCCGGGCAGGGCTTGCACCCGGGCCTGCAACGCAGGGTTGGCGATGCCATCGGCCGCGGTGCGGGCCAGCGGGACCTTGGCCCGGTCGCCGGACTCGGCTTGATACACCAGCGCCCAGGCGAGGAACTCCGGCAGGTCGCTGTGCACCGCGTGCTCATACAGCCGGGCCGCCGAAGGCCCGACCAGGTCAGGGTTCTCCCGGGCGGCCGCCTCCAGCTGGGCCAGGCCGATGTACCCGGAAACCCACACGTACCGGTCCGGCACCCGATCACAGCGGCGCCGGGCGTCGGCGAGCCAGGCGCGTGCGCCGGCCAGGTCTCCGGCCTGCAGCGCCGCCATCCCCAGCGCCCGGGCCGCCATTCCCTCCCAGCACGGATCGGCCAGCTCGCAGGCCAGCGCGAAGGCATGCTCGGCGTCCTCGGCGGCCTCATCCCACCGGCCGGCCTCCGCCGAGCACTGGGCCCGCAGCACCTGAGGCCACGGCAGGAAGGCATTCCACCGTTCGCGCTGCGCCGCGGCCATGCTCCGCTCAGCGGCCGCCCGGGCTGGCTGCACCTGCCCGGCGAGCAGCAACGAGCGGGCCAGCACCCCCTCCGACCAAGCCTCCTGGCGGGGCCGTCCGGCTTCCCGAGCCGTCTCGGCTGACTCCATGAGCAACTCCGCCGCCGCGGTATGCCGGCCGCGGTCGGCTTCGTTCATCCCCCTCATGCCGAGGATCCCGGCCATCAGACCAGGGTCAGCGGAGGCTTGCTGTGCGGCTTCCCGGAGCGCCCGGTCGGCGGAGGCGTGCCGGCCGGCCTGCACGTCCACGAAGGCAAGCTCGCGCAGCACATCCACGGCGACAGTGGGCTGGCCCCCGGCGCGCGCGGCCAGCAAGGCGCGGTGCAGCACGACGGCTCCCTCGCCATCGGATCCGCGCACCGCGTGAACCAGGGCGCTGCCCAGGGCGCTGAGCACGCTGGCCTGCGTCGCCGGGTCGGCGGCCCGGTCGGCCTCCTGCGCCGCGCGGCGCAGCGTCTCGATCCCGGCGTCGGCCGCGCCCGCGTCCAAGGCGGCCGTCCCCGCCCGCAGCAGGGAAAGGGCGACCACCCCGGCTCGCAGCCGGGGCCGCGGACGCAGCGCAGGATCGCGGGCCGCGGACCGCAGCGCGGGCGATGGCACGATCCCCTCGCGCGCGAACAGCGCCTCGCACGACGCGAGATGCGCCGATGCCAGGCCACCACGCCCAGCCGCGACGAGGACCCGCAGGAAAAGCTCCTGCGCGCCATCGTCCAGCGGGTCAAGGATGGCCGCGCGTCCTGCTGCCGCTGTCGCGGCCTCGAGATCACCGGCGGCCAGCAGGCTCAGCGCCCGCTGCCGGAGCTCTTCCCGGGCCCGGGCGGCGCAATGCAGGCGGGCCAGCAGCAGCCATGTGTCGAACCCCGGGCAATTCCGCAGCTCGATCCCCTCCAGCAGGCTGCCGCCGATGTCCGCGACCGGCAGCGAGCCGTCCTCAAGTGCCCACACGTCCAGCCACAGCTCACGAGGTGTCACCCGCAACGGGTCGGCGCGCAGCAGCGCTGGCCGGCCGAGGCTGCGCCGCAGGTCCGCCAGAGACCAGCGCAGCGCACCCAGCGGGTCATCGGCTTCGCCGAACAGCTCGGCGGCCAGCTCGCGCCGCTCGACCACGCGCTCGGCCAGCGCGACCCGGGCCAGCACCGCCCAGGATTTGAGGCCACGCGGCGGCGGGCACGGCTGCCCGTCGTCCTCGATGCGAGGGCGCCCGAGCAGCCGTATCCGCTGTGTCACCGCCGGTGGACCTCAGCCCGAGACGCGGGCCGGGGCCTGGCCTTGCAGTGCGTGCACATCCGCGGTCGTGAGACCGTTGCCCCCGATGCCCCAGTCACCGCTCTTGACCTCCTCGACGATCACCCACGTGACTGGACGGAGGTTCTCGCCCTCGATCTCCACCATAGTCTCGGTCAGTTGGTGGATCATGTCCCGCTTCTGCTCCGGGGTGAAGACCCCCTCGATAAGGCGGACATTGACAAGCGGCATGGCTTTCCCCTTCGGTCGTTGAGCCTTCGCTTAGACCGACCATCCCTGCCTGCCGTGTGACCCAGCGTGTGACGACTCCAGGCGACCGCGCGCCGCAATTCCCTGACTGACGGTGGGCCGACAGCTCAGGACTCGTCGTAACGGGTGGGCGGAAAGGCATCGCGCTGACCGCCCTGGGGCAGTTCGCCCTCAGCCACCTCGCGTTCGATCTCGGCCTGCTCCTCCTGGTACTGCTCAGAGTCGCGCACGTCGGTGGGCACCGGGGCATCCGTGGCCGCGGGGACATCGCCGAGGTCAAAGTCGCCCAGCCCGGCCGCGACACGCTCCTCCTCGGCCAGGTGGGCCAGCCGGTCGTCGTCCAGGCGTGCTGGCGCTCCTGCGTGCTGCCGGCGATCGCGGCGGAAGCCGTCTTCGCCGCTGTCGGGGGTCTGCGCCATCGATTCCTCCATCGGGTGTGCGGAAACTCAGCCGTACTCACGCTACGCCGCGGGCGTGCCGGTCCTGGCCGATCCGCCTGGCCCCCCGGACCCGGTACCAGATGGTGTCCAGGGGGCATTCAGTCCGGTCAGCCGGCCAGCACCCCGTTGAGCCAGCCCTGCCAGGCCTGCTCGGTCTTCTGCTGGTCGACGCCGTCGGCGAAGAGGTGCAGGCTCATGCCGACCGGCATCCCCCAGGCGTTCCGGCCGAAGAAGCGGAGCAGGCCATCGGCCGTGCGCAGGCCGATGAAGTGCGGGGTGCGGTAGTCCAGCACACCCTCCAGCGGGCCGACTCCCGGCAGGTCCAGCCGCACCGTGTCGCCCACGCTGGTCTCGTCGGTCAGGCCGAGTTCCCGCCCGAGGACCTCGAACGCGTCCGGCCCGGTGGAGGCCGGTGGTCCCTGGATCGAGACGTAGGTCGCGGCGGCGCCGGTGAAGTAGCGCAGGTACTGCCCGAGGGTGTGCAGGTAGAAGTCGGTGTGCCGGCTAGCGCCGTCGTACTGGTTGTCCCAGTCGTCGACGAAGATGCCGCTGTGCACGTAGCGCAGCACCGCGATGCCGCCATCGCGCGCCTCGATGAGGAACTCCAGGGCGTTGAACCAGCCGCTCTCGCCCTCGGCGCGCACCGCGAAGTGCCGCGCGGGTTCCCATGCCGTCACCCCGCCGGACTCAGCCGCGCTGCCCACGCCGGGTTCGATCTCCATCGGCCACAGCCATCCCGCGTTGCCCGGACCGGTGGCGACGGCCTCCCAGACCTGCTCGGGGGAGGCAGGCAGTTCAACCTCTCGGCGGATCTCGAATTCGCGTGCCATGGTTACAACTCCTTCGTCGTGGTGTGGTCCGCCGCGGATCCGGCGGTCCCGGTCGGCCCGGGAGGACGGGTGATGCCCGGGTGCAGGGCGACAACCATGCGGTGCATCCGGCCGCCGTTGGCGGCCTCGGTGTGGTACTTGGCGACCAGGGTGGCCACGGTGCCGGCAAGTTCCGCTGCGAAGGCGGCGCGGTCGGCGGCCGAGGCGAACCGGATTTCGCTGTCGATGGCGAAGGTGGCCAGCCGCTGCCGGGCGGCGCTCGCGCCGGTGATGAGCTCGCCGACCTCTTGCACCAGCCGCGCCGCGAGAGCCAGCAGCCACCGCGCTGACAGCTGGTCAGGAGCGCGGCCCGGGTCAGGCGCCACGGCGGCCAGCGCGGTCGGCGAGATCACATAGGACGCCGCGGTCGCCCGCAGCACCCGCTCGGTGCAGTTGCCTTTCCTGCGCTCCTCGACCAGTTCCACCAGGCCGTGCCGTTCCAGCGCCCGCAGGTGGTAGTTGGCCTTCTGCCGGGACAGGCCCACCTGGGCCGCCAGCGTGCTGGCCGAGCCCGGCTCGGCCAGCGCGGCCAGCAGCCGCGCCCGTACCGGGTCGAGTGAGGCCTCGGCCGCGGCCGGGTCGTCAATCACTGTCACCTCGAACATGCGGCTACTCTCCTACCGAAAATAAAATTTGTCAAGAACGGAAAGATCGTCGGCAGCACGGAGGGGCGCTTCGCTCGGCCCGTCCCGTCATGGGCCTCCCGCCATGGGCCTCCCGCCATGGGCCTCCCGCCATGGGCCTCCCGCCATGGGTTTCCCGCCATGGG
>CAYPQM010000062.1:10442-11767 GCA_964412845.1 uncultured Streptosporangiaceae bacterium | reverse complement strand
TCCCGCCATGGGTTTCCCGCCATGGGGCATTCCGGGATGGGCAGACGGCGGAACCGGACCCTCCTGAGTTCCCGCTTCCTGCCGCCGGTCACTCAGACGAGCAGGCAGGCAGCCTCATGAGCGGAGGCGGCGGGCTCAGCGGAGGTTCCGGCCCCGGTAGCAGGCGTCGGCTGGGCCGGGACGGTGGCGCCGGCCGAAGCTGCCGTGGCGGCCAGGCCCGCGACGGGAACGTGCAGTGCGGGGTCCTCGGCCGTGCAGCGTTCCACGGCCAGCGGGCACCGGGGCGCGAACCGGCAGCCCGGCGGGATGTCGATCGGGTTCGGGGTCTCCCCCTGGAGGATCTGCGGGGTGGCCCGATCTCTCGGGTCGCGCTTGGGCACGACCGACAGCAGCGCCTTGGTGTAGGGATGCTGCGGGTTGCGCACGACGTCCTTGGCCGGCCCCTGCTCGACGATCCGGCCGAGGTACATCACCGCGATCCGGTCGGCGAAATGGGCGGCGGTGGACAGGTCATGGGTGATCATGAGGATGCCCATGTTCCCGTCCTGGCGCAGCCCGTCCAGCAGCGCCAGCACGCCGGCCCGCACCGACACGTCCAGCATCGAGACGGGCTCGTCGGCGAGCAGCAGATCAGGGCCGAGGGCCAGCGCGGCGGCGATCGTCACGCGCTGCCGCTGGCCACCTGACAGCTCGTGCGGGTAGCGCTCCAGGAACTGCTCAGCGGGCGAGAGCCCGGCGCGTTCCAGCGCCTCGACGATCAGCTCGCGCCGCTGCGCGCGTGAGCCGCCGATCCCGTGCACGAGCATCGGCTCCTCGACTGTGGCGTGCACCCGGAACCGGGGATCGAGCGACTCGTACGGATCCTGGTAGATCATCTGCAGCTTGCGGCGCAGCGGCCGCATCTGCTGCTGTGACAGCGTGGTGATGTCGGCGCCGTTCAGCCGGATCGCGCCTGCGGTCGGCTCCACCATGCGCAGGATCGTCTGGGCCGTGCTGGTCTTGCCGCAGCCCGATTCGCCGACCAGGGCCAGCATCTCGCCGCGGCCGAGCGAGAAGCTGATCCCGTCGACCGCGTGCACCCAGCGCTTGTGGCGGCCGGTGAACCGCTCGGTCAGCCCCCGGCGCACCGGGTAGTGCGTCTTAAGGTCCTCGACCTCCAGCAGCGGGGCAGCCTCCGCCGCGCTCATGACGCCGGCTCCGGCGTCGCGCCGGTGGCGGGGCTGAGCGGGCGGGCGCCTTCCAGCCGCGCCCGTTCCTGCGCCGGCAGATCGCCGAGGTGACAGGCCGCCTCGTGACTGGCCTCGTGACTGGCCTCGTGACTGGCC
>CAYPQM010000062.1:8269-10342 GCA_964412845.1 uncultured Streptosporangiaceae bacterium | reverse complement strand
GCCTCGTGACTGGCCTCGTGACTGGCCTCGTGACTGGCCGCCTCCCGGCCGGCCGCCCCCAGGCCGGAAACCTCCTGGTCCGCTGCCGGGTGACCTGCCGCCTCCCGGGCCGCCTCGTGGTAGCCGACCGCCTGATAGCCAGCCGCCTCCTGGGCCGCCGCCACATGGCCGAGCACCGGGTGCTCCGTTTCGCAGCGGCCGAAGGCCGAGTCGCAGCGCGGCCGGAACGGGCAGCCGGTGATCGCCTGGTCCAGGCGCGGCGGGGCGCCGGGGATGGAGACGACGGGCTCGTCCCCGTACAGATCAGGAGTCGCCGCGAACAGGAGCCGGGTGTAGGGGTGGCGCGGGGTGTGGAACAGGGCTTCCATCGGCCCGGTTTCGACGATCTCCCCGGCGTACATGACGGCGGCCCGGTCGCAGACCTGGGCGACCACGGGCAGGTCGTGGGTGACCAGGACGAGCGTGAGGCCGAGCTCGCGGGACAGCCCGGTCAGCAGTTCGAGGATCTGGGCCTGCACCATGACATCCAGCGCCGTGGTCGGCTCATCAGCCAGCAGGATCCGCGGCTGGCAGGCCAGGGCCATCGCGATGGAGGCCCGCTGCCGCATGCCGCCGGAGAACTCGTGCGGGTACCGCTCAGCGGCGGCGGCCGGGATGCCGACCATCTCCAGCAGCTCACCGGCCCGGCGGCGGGCCGCCGCACCGCGGGCGATGCCGTGAAAGGCCATCGGCTCGGCGATCTGCCAGCCGATCTTCTTCACCGGGTTCAGCGCGTTCATCGCGCCCTGGAAGACCATCGCGATGTCCTTCCAGCGATGCGGGCGCACCGAGTCCTCGCCGCCGGCCAGGATGTTCCGCCCGTCGATGCGGACCTCTCCGGCCACCGAGGCGTTCGGCGGCAGCAGGCCCATCAGCGCCAGGACCGTGGTCGTCTTGCCGCATCCCGACTCACCGACCAGGCCGAACCGCTCCCCCTCGGCCAGCGCGAAGCTGACCCCCGCCACGGCATGGACCTCGCCGCCGTGCGGCAGGTCGAACCAGACGTGCAGGTCGGAAACCTCGATCAGGCTCAAATCGCGTCCGGCCCCCTTCCGACCAGCGGGCGCAGCCGCCAGCGGCGCAGCGACAGGTTGGCCACCTTCAGCCGCGGGTTCAGCGCGTCCTCGACCGCCTGGCCGAACAGGAAGCAGCCGACGATGAGCACGGCGATGACGAAGCCGTCCGGCACGATCGCCCACCAGGCCCCGGAACTGATCGCGGTCCGCTCGAACGCGTGCTCCAGGATCGTCCCCCAGGTGGTGACGGTCGGGTCCTCCAGGCCGAGGAAGGCCAGGGCGGTCTCCAGGTAGATCGCGATCGCGATGGTGAGCACCGTGTTGGCGATCAGCAACGGGCCGACCTGCGGCAGGATGTGTTTCCAGATGATCCGGGCATTCCCCGCGCCGAGCGCCCGGGTGCGTTTCACGTACACCCGCTCCCGCAGGCTCATCACCTGGGCCCGGATGATCCGGGCGGTCGAGGTCCACTCCAGGATGCCGATCACCATGATCACGTGGAACAGGCTGGCCCCCCATACATCGGCGATGACCAGCATGAACACGAGGTCCGGGATGACCAGCAGGTAGTCGGTGATGCGCATCAGCGCGACGTCGACCCAGCCGCCGAAGTAGCCCGACGCGATCCCGATCCCCCCGCCGAGGACCATGGCGACCAGGGTCGCCGCGAAGCCGACGACCAGCGAGATCCGGCCGCCCTGCATCAGCTCGCTCAGCATGTCGATGCCGCCGTCGTCGCAGCCGAGCAGGTGGTGCAGCGACGGCGCCGCGTAGACGGCGCAGGTCTGCTGGGATGCGCTGTACGGCGAGATGTACGGGGCCACCACCGACAAGACGACAAAGAAGCCGATGATGGCCAGGCCGATGACCGCCGACTTGCGCTCCCGCAGCACGTCACGGAAGAAGCCGCCGCGCCGCGGCGGCTGGCCCCGGCCCTCGGTGACCAGCAGCGGGTCCTGTATCGGCAGCGTCACTGCGTCGCCCCCGTCACTGCGCCGCCCCCGTCACTGCGCCGCCC
>CAYPQM010000062.1:0-8169 GCA_964412845.1 uncultured Streptosporangiaceae bacterium | reverse complement strand
CGCCCCCGTCACTGCGCCGCCCCCGTCACTGCGCCGCCCTTCACCGGGTGTCGCCCCCGTCATTGGGTGATCCTCGGGTCCAGGCGGAAGTAGACGAGGTCGGAGATGAAGTTGAGCACGATCACCGAGATGGTCAGGATCAGGAAGCCGCCCTGCAGCATCGGGTAGTCACGCTGCCCGATCGCGGTGTACATGGCCAGCCCGATGCCCGGCCAGCTGAAGATCACCTCGACCAGCAGCGCACCGCCGACGATGAAGCCGAGTTCCAGGGCGATCAGGGTGACCATCGGCAGCAGCGCGTTGCGGACCGCATGCCGCCAGACGATGCGCCGCGGCGGCAGGCCCTTGGCCCGGGCGGTAAGGATGTAGTCCTCACCCAGCGTCTCCAGCATCGCGGAGCGGACCACGAGCGTGTAGCTGCCGTAGGCGGTCAGCATGAGGGTTCCGGCCGGCAGGATCATGTGCGTGCCGATGTCGCCCAGGTGCGTCCAGAACGGCTCGGCGGTGAACAGGAACGGGTTGCTCATGCCGCCTGCCGGGAGGGTCCCGGCGAAGATGATCAGCAGCATCAGCCCGAGCCACTGGGTCGGGAACGCGTAGGCGAAGATGGCCAGGTTGGTGCTGATGTGGTCGGGCGGCGACCCGCGGCGCCAGGCGGACAGCACACCGGAGCCCACGCCGACCACGATGGCGGCCACGGTGCCCACGGTGACCATCGGGATGGTGTTCTTCAGGTCCGCGATCAGCAGGCGGGTCACCGGCTGCTGATAGGCGAACGACACACCCATGTTCCCGTGCACCAGGTTCTTCAGGTAGATGAAGTACTGCAGCCACTTCGGCTTGTCCAGGCCGAACTCGACGGTCAGCGCGTGCTTCAGTTTCAGGCTGGCCCGCGGCACCCGGGACAGGTCGGTCACCGCGCTGCCGGGCAGGACGCGGAACAGGAAGAAGTTGATGGTGATCGCGACGAAGATCGTGACGAGCGCGAAGAACCCCCGCTTGATCACGTAGTCCGCGCCGCGCACGGCCTCCCGCCCTCCCTGTCCCGCGTCGCCCGGCCGGCCAGCTCAGCCCGTCAGCCCGCCAGGTGCACGTCCTCGAACGGGATCTTGGACAACGCCGTCCACGACGTCCCGCCGACCAGCGGCATGTCCACCCACTTGGTGCTGTGCGCCTCGATCAGGTCCGCGTAGTCGAGCACCACGTACAGCCGCTGGTCGTAGACCATCTGCTGCATCTGGTAGACGAGCTGCTGCCGCTTGGCCGGCGTGGTCGCGGCACCCTGGGCCTGGTAGAGCTGGTCGTAGGGCTTGTTGCAATAGCCGGTGTCGTTCCAGACGCCCCATGACTGGCAGGTCAGCACCGACAGCTCGAAGTCGGGATCGATGAGCGGCTGCCAGTCCCACATGGAGATCTCGAAGCTCTTGTAGCTGTTGGCCGTGGTCGCGTCGTAGGCCGCCGAGTTGTCCAGGTTCTTCGGGCTCAGCTGGACGCCGATCTTCTTGAAGTCCCCCTGGATGATCTGGAATGACCGGTCGCCGTAGCCGCCCGACGTGTCGGCCGGCATGATCACGGTGTAGGCCATCGGGTGGCCGTCCGCGACGCGGACCCCGTTGCTGCCCATCTTGTAGCCGGCCTGATCCAGCAACTGGCCCGCCTTGGCCAGGCTGAACGCGGTGGGCTTGATCGCCGGGTCATACCAGTGGCCGGTGGCCGGCGGGATGATCGACGACCCCGGCTGCCCGTAGCCGAGCAGCGAGGTCTTGACGATCGCCTGCCGGTCGATCGCAGCGTCGAACGCCTGGCGCAGCAGCGGATTCGCCAGCTCCCGGTGGCTCGCGTCCTGCTTCGGGTTGGCGTTGATGATGAAGTCGTCGAAGTAGTTGCCCGGGCTCTCCCGCACGTCGAAGCGGGCGTTCTTCAGCGCGGCCACCGAGGTGGGCGGCACCACCTCGATCCCGTCCAGCTGCCCGCTCTTCAGCGCCGTGATCTCGGCGTCGTAGGTGCCGAAGAACTGCAGGCCGAGCCCGTCGATGTGCGGCTTGGGGCCATAGAAGGCCGGGTTGCGCTTGAACAGCGCGATCTGCTTCGGCGTGTACTTGACCAGGGTGAACGGGCCGCCGGAGACGATCGGCGCGGGGTTGGTGAACGTGGTCAGCGCCTTGCCCTGGCCGGTGGCGTACTTCGCCCAGACATGCTCGGGCAGGATCGGCACCTGCTGGAGCTGCGAGAGCACGTTCGCCACCGGCTGCTTGTAGGTCAGCACCAGCGTGGTGGCGTTCGGCGCCGTCGCGCTCACCATGTGCGCGACATCCCCCGCAGTGCCCGAGGTGGCGCTGTTCTGGAACTTCAGGATGGTGCGGTACGTGAAGGCCGCGTCAGCAGCGGTCAGCGGCTTGCCATCGGACCACTTGGCGCCGGGCTGGGTGTGGAAGGTCCAGGTCTTCCCGTCGGCGGACTCCTGCCAGCTGCGGGCGAAGTCCGCCGTGAACTGCAGCGCGGCGTTGTACTGGACCAGATAGGGATAGATGTTCTCGAACGTCACGTATGCGTCCTGCTGGAACGCGACGAACGGGTTGAGCGAGTCGATGCTGGACGCGCTGCCGAGCCGGAACACCCCGCCCTGCTTGACTGAGCCGCCGGAACCAGAACCGCTGCCACCGCAGGCCGTCGCGGTCAGGGCGACGGCGACGGCAGCTACGAACAGACGCGGGACGCGACGAGACATGCGCAGCCCTCCCTGGCTCCTGACTGCGGAGTCTCATGCGCGAGCGAGTCGGAACGTTCGTGCGGAGATTCCCGCATTCTGAACCACTATTTAAGGTGCGCCATCCTGACATGACCAATATGTCCCGTGCAAGCCTCCCGTCCTCCGGCCGCAGGCCGCGGCCGGGGGTCAGGGCGACATCGACTCGCGGTGGTGCGGCGTGGTCCAGTCCAGCAGCGGACCCGCCGGGACGATCCGAAGTGGGTTGAGCTGAGGATGCGTGCCGAAGTAATGGCGTTTGATGTGGTCGAAGTCGGTGGTCGGGCCGAAGGCGGGCTGCTGGTAGAGGTCGCGGGCATACGCCCACAGGTTCGGGTAGTCCACCAGGCGGCGCAGATTCGCCTTGAAATGGGTGACGTACACGGCGTCGAAGCGGGCCAGGGTGACCCACAGCCGCACGTCCGCCTCGGTAATCTGGCCGCCGAACAGGTACCGGCGGGTGGCCAGCCGCTGCTCAAGGTCATCGAGGGTGGCGAAGAGCGCGGCCACCGCGGCGGCGTAGGCCTGCTGCGTGGTGGCGAACCCGCACCGGTACACCCCGTTGTTGACCGTGGTGTAGACACGCTCGTTCAGCGCGTCGATCTCCGGGCGGAGCGCGGCCGGGTAGAGATCCACGCCGGGATCCGCCCACTGGCCGAACTCGGTGGCCAGGTTGATGGTGATGTCCGGGAAGTTGTTCGACACGATCTTCCCGTTCTCCCGGTCCCACAGCACCGGCACCGACACGTGCCCGTCGTACCCGGGCTCGGTCGCCTCGTAGGCCTCCCGCAGCAGCGTGAAGCCGTTCACCGGGTCCGCTGTGTACCCCGGGCCCTCGCGGAACGCCCAGCCGCGGCCGTCCCGGATCGGGTCGACCACGGACAGCGACACCACCTCGTCGAGACCCAGCAGGCGGCGCACGATGACGGAGCGGTGCGCCCACGGGCAGGCCAGCGAGACGTAAAGGTGGTAGCGGCCGGGCTCGGCGAGGTAGCCGCTGGACCCGTCCGCGGTGACCCGGCCGGTAAAGCGGTAGAGCGGGCGGATGAACGCCCCGTCCGGCCGGGTGGGGGCCTTCAGCATGTAGTCGCCATACGTGTCGAAATCCACCGGGCTCGCCACAGCGGCAGTACTCGTCACCGGCTCACTCCCTCCGCGCACGGATCAGTGGCCCCGGCGCCGCGCCGGACCCGCTCCCCCAACGTACTAGGCGCGCTGAAGCACCAGCCGAGGCACTGGAAGGAGCACCAGCCGCAGCACTAGAAGGTCCCGCGCAGCATCCCGCCGTCCACGGCGATGACCTGGCCGGTGATGTAGGACCCGGCGTCCGAGCAGAGGTAGGCGATGAGGTTGCCGAGGTCGGCGGGCATCCCGACGCGGCCCAGCGGGACCTTGCGTCCGGCCTCGCCCGCGACCAGCTTGTCCACGTCAACTCCTGCTTCGGCGGCCCGCGCGCGGAATCCGCTGCGCAGCCGGTCGGTCAGGATGCTGCCGGGACAGACCAGGTTCACGGTGACCCCGTCCGGGCCCAGTTCGTCGGCGAGCGTCTTGGACAGGCCAGCCACGGCGGCTCGCAGGCTGTTGGACAGGATGAGGTTCTCGACCGGCTGTTTGACCGAGGTCGACGCCACGGTGACGATCCGGCCGCCGTGCGCGGACGCGCGCAGCCACGGCAGCGCGGCCCGGACCATCCGCACCACGCTCAGCAGCAGCAGGTCGAACGCATCCTGCCAGGCCGCGTCGTCGAAGTCGGTGAACTGCCCCCGCGGCGGCCCTCCGCTGTTGTTGACCAGGATGTCCAGGCCGCCGAACCGCTGCACCGCCGCCCCGACCAGCGTCTGCGCGGTGTCCGGCCGCGTCACGTCGCCGATCATCCCGACGACCTCGACCCCGTGCCGGGCGGCCAGGTCCGCGGCGAGGCTGGTGATCGCGTCGCCGTTCAGCGACGCCACGATCAGCCGGGCGCCCCCGGCCGCCAGTGCCTCCGCCGTGCCGCGCCCGATCCCCCGGCCCGCCGCGTTGACCAGCGCGACCCGTCCCGCCAGCGCCTTCCCGTTGTTGTCAGCCACCCGCCCGACGCTATACCGGGAGCCGCACCCCGGCCCAGGTCCCGGGCCGGGAACGACACCGGAGTGTCCCTACCGTGGGCTCTTGGCCGTCTCCGCCTGCGACCGGGCCGTCCTCCGGTGCTTGGCGGCGCTGCCGGAGCGGGACAGGTGGCCCGCGCGGGAATTGGCGGCCTGCGAGGTGGCCCGGATACGGCCGGGGACCGGCCGGCTGTCCGGGCGCCTGAGAACAAGCCACAGCGAGGTCACTGCGACGGCGAGGAATATCACCAGGCCGAGCGCGAAGCTCAGCCAGACCAACAGCGTCATTTCTGCCCCTGTCATGTCCGCCCGGAGGCCAGCGCCGCGAACTGCGTCACGGCCCGCCCTCGCATCCGGGACGTTCGACCACCGAAGCCAACTCCTGCGTCCGGTCAGCTACGGAGCGTGTCAGTATGAGAATCCCCGGATACTACTACCTGTAATCGTCTGATTACTAATCGTCCGATGCGAGGGCCAGCTCAGCCGGTGAGAAAGAGTTCGATGACCGGGACGGCGATGTCGGGACGCTGGACCGGCAGTTGCAGGGTCAGGGTTCCGGGCGGCAGGCCGGCCGGAACGCCATGCGGCGCGGGCTGCCCAGGGTCCGCGGTGTGCCGCCTGACCTCCGAGGCGTCGTGCAGGAACTGGGCGTACCGCACCTGGCCCGCCAGCCCGGGCAGGTGCAGGTGCCCGAATGGCCAGGCGAACACGTGCAGGTACAGCCGGTCACCGCGCTGGGTGTAGCGGCAGTCGGCCGGCGGGCGGAAAGCACTGGGCCCGGCCCCGATGATCGACCGCTCGTGCAGGCGCATCCAGCGGCCGATGCCGCGCAGCGTCGCGATGGCCCGCTCGTCCATCTCACCGCGGCCGTTCGGGCCGACGTTGAGCAGCAGGTTGCCGTCCTTGGACACGGTGTCGACCAGCATCCGGACCAGCAGGTCGACCGGCTTCCAGTCGAGGTTGTCACGGTCGTATCCCCAGCTGCCGTTGAGCGTCTGGCAGGCCTCCCAGGCCACCGGCCGACCATCCACCAGCATCGGGCCGGCTGGCTGGTACTGCTCCGGCGTGCTGAAGTCCGCGGTACCCGGCAGGTCGAGCCGGTCGTTGACGAGGATCCCCGGCTGCAGCCGGCGGACCAGTTCGAGCAGCCGCGGCGAGTCCCAGTCGTCGCGCCCCTTGCCGCCCCAGACCCGCTCGCCGAAGTGGACCAGATCGGGGTAGGAGAAGTCGAACCACAGCGTGTCGATGTCGCCGTACCGGGTCAGCAGCTCGGTGACCTGGCCGTGCAGGAACTCCCGGTACCGCGCCATGTCCCGCCCGGCGGCCGCCTCGATGAACGGGCGGTCGTCCCGGCGGGGATGCAGTCCATCGACCGGGAAGTCGGGGTGATGCCAATCGACCAGGGAGTGGTAGAAGCCGATGCCGAGCCCCCGCGCGCGGAACGCATCCACCAGCGGCCCGACAAGATCCTTCCCCCACGGAGTATGCGCCACCGTGTAGTCCGACAGTGCCGAGTCCCAGAGGGCGAAACCCTCATGGTGCTTGGTGGTCAGCACCAGGTAGCGCAGGCCGGCATTTTTCGCCTCGTCCGCCCACCGGCCAGGATCGTGCAGGTCGGGGTCGAAATGATCGAAATACGCCTGGTACTCCTCGTCGGTCAGGCGCTCGGTGTTCTTCACCCACTCGTGCCGGGCGGCCAGCGTGTACAGACCCCAGTGCAGGAACAGGCCGAACCGCCGGTGCCGGAATTCGGCCAGCCGCTGCGCCCGCAGATCGGCCACGGCCACACGGGGGGCGGGCAGTTCGGCCACGGGATCAGGCCTGGCCGAAGACCTGCCGCTGGCGGCCGAGTTCGTCGATCTCCAGCTCGACCACGTCACCCGCGCGCAGGTAGGGCTGACCGGGGCGGCCCATCGCGACCCCGGCGGGGGTACCGGTGTTGATGACGTCGCCGGGGCGCAGGACCATGAACTGGCTCAGGTACCAGACGATGTGATCCGGGGCGAAGATCATGTCCTTGGTGCTGCCGTTCTGCCGCAGCTCGCCGTTCACCCACAGCCGCATGCCCAGGGCCCGCGTGTCCGCGATGTCGTCGGCGGTGACCAGCCACGGTCCGAGCGGGTTGAACGTCTCGCAGTTCTTGCCCTTGTCCCACTGGCCGCCGCGCTCGATCTGGAACTCGCGCTCGGACACGTCGTTGCTGATCGCGTAGCCCGCGATCACAGCGGCGGCGTCGGCCGGCGAATCGAGATAGCGGGCCTGCGCGCCGATGATCACCGCCAGCTCAACCTCGTAGTCGGTCTTCACCGAGCGCCGCGGCACGAGTACTTCATCGTCCGGGCCCACCATCGTGTCCGGCGTCTTCAGGAACAAGATGGGCTCGGTAGGCAGGTCCGCGCCGGTCTCCGCGGCATGGTCCCGATAGTTGAGCCCGATGCAGACGATCTTGCCTGGACTCGCGACCGGCGGCCCGAATCGGGCGCTTCCGCCGGGGCCGGGCCGCGAGACATCGCCCGCGGCGGACACCGGGCTGTCACCGACCGCGGGCACCGACCCGTCGCCGGCACCAGGCAGCAGGCCGTCGCCGGCCGCGGGCAGCGAGCCGCTGGCCAGCGCGCGCCGCGCCTGATCGAGGCCGCTGGCCAGGAAGGCACCGGTGATGTCCGGCGTCAGCGACCGGAGATCGCGCCAGATCCCGGCACCATCTGCCGCGACCGGGATCTCCGCACCAGCCGGGCCGATCCGGGCGATCCTCATGGCCTGCCCACCTCCTGCATCCAACTGCTCTCTGACCCCGTTCCGGTGAGCCAATCTACTGCCGACCGGACATGCCCAGCTGATCCAAGGCCGACAACGACGCAGGCCACGGCGGTGTTCAGGAGCGGGAACCGCAGCGCCGCCTGCGGCAGGGTCATGCCGTGCTGCTCACTGAGCCGGGCCAGTTGCCGGGCATGCGCCAGCACGTCGGCGGCCGCTGGCCCGTAGTTGAACGTGGCGTCATCCGGCGGCCACGCCCGCGCGAGCAGGCCTGAGTTGAACGGGGCCGCGGCCAGCACGGAGACGCCGCGCTCGGCGCACGCTTCAAGCAGCGGCGCGCCGCTGCGATCCGCCAGGGTCCACCGCCCGGCCAGCATCACCACATCCAGGTCGGTCTCCCGCACCGCCCGCAGCGGCACCTGCCACTGATTCATGCCGAGGCCGACCGCCCCGATCACGCCCTGCTCGCGCAGGTCGATCAGCGCGGGCAGCGCCTCGCTCAGCGCCTGGTCCGCGTGCTCGTCCGGGTCGTGCACGAGGACGATGTCGACCCGATCGAGGCCAAGCCGCTGCAGGCTG
>CAYPQM010000061.1:19210-36218 GCA_964412845.1 uncultured Streptosporangiaceae bacterium | reverse complement strand
GGCCGCCGCCAGGTCCCGCGCGTACCCCTCCGGCGAGACGGGGTGCAACCTGATACCGCAGGATTCATCGACCACGTTCCCTGGCCCGCCGATGTCGCTGACGATCAGCGGCAGGCCGTGCGCCATGGCCTCGAACACCACATTGCCGCCCGGTTCGCGGTAGCTGGGGAAGACGAAGATATCCGCCGCCCGGTAGAAGCCGGCCACCTGCTCGCGTGGCAGGCGTCCGTGGAACCGCACCCGGTCAGCCAGCCTGAGGTCGGCGGCGAGCGCCTCGCAGGCGGTCCGATCGGGGCCATCACCGACCACGTCGAGGAGGGCACCGGGGTCGCGCACCAGGCTGAGGGCACGAATCGCGTCCCTGGCGCCCTTGGTGCGCACCAGCCGGCCGACAAAGAGCAGCCGGACCTCGCTACCGCGCCCGGTCCGGTCGACCGGCGCGGCGAGCTCGTCGATCCCGGTCTCGCTCATCACCTCGAAGCGCGCCAGCGGAACGCCAGCCAGGAAGTCCTTGACGTAAGGGGCGATGCCGAGAACGCAGCTCGCCTGCTCGTAGGTACGGCGCAGCGTCCGATCGTGGCGGATCCGCAGGCTATCGACACGGCGCAGGCCCACGTACCACGGGGCGGTGCCCTCCTGCGCCGCGAAGGCGGGCGGGGACTGGAGGCTGCCCCCGACCGGCCCCATGACGAACGGAATGCCAAGCCCGGCGGCCGGACACGGGTAGCGCATCGCGACCGGAACCGGCTGGTGAGCAAGGTCAAACGACTCACCCCGGGCCAGGGCCCGGCGGATCCAGCGGCGGGCCCGGAAATAGAAGGGCAGATAGCCAGGCTTCAGCATGCTGTTGAGGCGCTCGGCCCGGCCCAGGCCTCGCGGTTCGGCCCACTCGATGACGCGGACACCGGGAAGCTGCTGGGCGGCGGGGCGGCGGCCCCGCTTGTGATAGGTCAGCAAGGTCACGTCGTGCCGCTCGGCCAGCAGGCGGACCCACTGGTAGCCCACCCATGCCTCGCCGATGTCGTCGCCATCGCACGTCGGTGCGATCAGGAGCAGCTTGATCACCTGCCAACGGTATCCGCTGCACGCTGGCCCGGACCGCCTGATAGCTGACCTTGATCCCCCCTATGATCACATCTGTGCGTCCGGACCTCGCTGTTGTCATCGTGACCTACAACAGCTCCCAAGACATTGGGGATCTGCTCGACTCCCTGCCCGCCGCGCTCGATGAGCTCACCGCAGACGTGGTCGTGGTCGACAACGGGTCGGCCGACGGAACCGCGGACCTGGTCGCGGCCCGGGGTGACTGCCGTGTCGTCCGTTCGGCGAACGTGGGTTACGCCGGTGGCATCAACCGGGGAGTGCGAGAGGCCGCCCCGGCGGACGCGATCCTCATCCTCAACCCGGACGCCCGGCTGGCCGAGCACTCGGTGCCGCCGCTGCTTGAAGCATTGCGCGAGCCCAGCACCGGAATCGTGGTGCCCCAGCTACGGTCCGCGGACGGGGCGCTTGAGCCCTCCTTGCGGCGCGAGCCCACGCTGCTGCGTGCCCTGGGCCTGGAGAAGACCGGGATGTCCGCGCTGTCGGAGCGGGTCGGCGACGCGGCGCAGTATTCCTATCCGCACCGCGTGGACTGGGCCCAGGGCGCGGCTGTGCTCATGTCCCGGGCGTGCTTCGAGGCTCTGAAAGGCTGGGATGAATCGTATTTCCTCTACTCAGAGGAAACGGACCTGTCCCTGCGGGCCCGCGATCTCGGCATCCTCACCCGCTACGAGCCCCGGTCGATCGTCGTGCATACCGGCGGCGGGTCCGGCCGTAACGACAAGACGCACGCCATGCAGATCGTGAACCGGGTGCGGCTGTACCGGCGCCGTAACGGCCCGCTGGCGTCCTGGTGCTACTTCTGGCTCGCCATCGCCAGCGAGTTCACCTGGGTGCTCCGCGGGCACCCGCAGTCGCGGTTCGCCATCGCGGCCCTGCTGAGGCCGTCGCTGCGGCCGGCGGAACTCGGCTGCTCGGACCGGGTCCTCCCCCGCTGAGCGGTACGTATCCTCGTATTTGCGCTGGATAGGTGCACTTCGCGCAGTAGTCTGGCTGCCAGCGCACTACGGAGAAGAGGGTTCGTGCTGCCCGGGCACGGGGGCGCGTAGGAAACCGGGGGTTGAATGGATCTGCCGATGGCTTGTGGCGTCCCGGTTCAGCCGAAGTCACGGATCATCCCGGCCATGACGGGGAGAACGGGACCGTGACGGCCCAGGTAATGGACCTTCCCGCGACGGGAACCCGGCGGCTCCGTAGCACCGACGCTGTCACCCTGCTGTCCATCTACACGTTCCTGCTTCTGGTCATCCCGTCGCCGCTGACTTTCGCGCCCCTCGGCGGGGCAGGCGGGCCGGCCACGATATTCGCCGTGCTCCTCCTCCTGTGCTATCTGATCACCCTGGTCAATCCGCCCCTGGCGCTCAGACGGGGAGCCCAGCCGATCCGGATCGCCGCTGTCGTGCTGACCTGCGCGGTCCTCGCCGCCTACATATCAGCCAACCGGCACCCGCTGCCGTCCCTGGAGCAAAACGGCGCTGACCGCGGCCTCATCCTGATGTTCGGATGGCTCGGCGTCATGCTGGTCGCGGCGGATGGCGTCCCCAGCATGGAGCGGCTGAATACCCTGCTGCGGCGCATCATCATGGGCGCGACGGCCATGGCCGCACTCGCCATAACGCAGTTCTTCACCGGGCTGAACGCCGCGTTGTACATCCAGATCCCGGGCCTGACCGCCCAGACGCCGTTCACCGATCTGCTGACCCGCGGCCAGCTCAACCGCCCGTCCGCGACGGCGATCGACCCGATCGAACTGGCCGTTGTCCTGGCGATATGCCTGCCGATCGCCCTCCACCGAGCCCGGTTCGCCGAGCCCGGCCTGAAACGACGCCGCTGGCTGCAGGTGGCGCTGATCGGCATTGCCCTGCCGATGACGGTGTCCCGGACGGCAATTATCGCGCTTATCGTGGCCAGCATCGTGGTCCTGTCGACCTGGCCGAAGCGAGACCGGCGGATTGCCTACGTGGTGGGACTCATCGCTCTGGCCGGCCTGTTTGTCACGGTGCACAGCCTGCTCGGCGAGTTGGGATCCCTGTTCACCCAGGTCGGGTCAGACACCAGCAGCGCGTCACGGACTGGTGCCTTCGGGTCCGCCGTACCGTTCATTTCGCAGCATCCATGGTTCGGGCGCGGGTTCGGAACCTTCCTGCCCTCCACCTATTTCTTCACCGACGACCAGTACCTCTTGTCGCTGATCGAGATTGGCTTCGTCGGCCTCATCGCCCTGCTCGGGATCTTCGTCACCGGGTGGATGACCGCGCGGAACGCTCGCCGGGTGTCCAGCGATCCGGAGGCTCGTCATCTGGCCCAGTGCCTGGCGGCCTCCATAGCAGCCCCGACGGTCGCATTCGCGACGCTGGACGCCCTGTCTTTCGCGATGGCCGCTAGCCTCACCTTTCTCGTCCTCGGCTGCGCGGGTGCCCTGTGGCGCCTGGTCCGGACGGAAGTGCCGGCGGGCAGGCCCGAAACGCGACGGGCCGAGAAGGAGCCACCGCCACCGAGGGGCGGACCGCCATCAACGGCAGATGGGCCGCGGCCCTCCGCGCCGAGGCAGTCGCCCAGCCTCGAGTGGGACGACACGGCGCCCATACCTGTGGTGCGGTGACGCCGCAGGTCCGTCAGGGCCCTGGCTCGATGCATCCGGATCCTGGGCCCGGTCCGGGTCCCTGACCAGGTCCATCCAGATCCTTGGCCGCTCCCGCTAATCGCCCATTCCCGTGCGGCGCGAACTGACGGAGGCGGTCACCCAGCCGGGAACAAGCCTCGGCACACGCATCGGGCCTGCCCGCGGTCACCAGCCCCATGGGCTACGGCTCCGCGGACAGGCCCGATCGCATTAGGGCGTGTGTCCCTAGCGATTGTGGCGATCCCGATCTCGTAAGTGACGGCCCTCATTGTCAGAGAGCGGTTCGGGAAGGCGCGGGTAGACAGCGACGCCCGAGGCTGAAGTCCGGCCGCCCCTGGACGGTTGCGCGGCGGAAGGCCTGGCCTCAGGACTGTCAGCCGAGGGGCCCACGGTGCTGCGCTGTGTCCCCGGGGGGACACTGCTCCGCCGTCCGCTCGTGCCATTGCCGCCCGCAGGTGCCGGCGCAGGTGCGCTGCTCACCCGCTCCACCCCGCGCGGCCGCTCCGCGGAGGGCGTGGGAACCGGGTAGGACTCGGGCACCGGTTCCGGGTCGGTCGTTGGACGGTACCTGCGCCGGTGCGGCGCCTGGTACGGCGCCGAACCGTACTGGTCCTCCCCGGCCGGAGGTCCGTACCCGCCCGCCGCGGCGGGCGGCGGGGACTCCGTGTCGCTGTCGCCGCGCCGTCGCTTCAGCTGCCCTTCCACGATCTGCGGGATCGCGTAAGTAAGCACCAGGCCCAGGCCCACGACCAGCACGAGGGTCCGCCCCTTCTTGCTCACCTCAAGCTTCGGGGTGGTCTGGAAGGAGAGGACCTTGCTGGTGATGCGGTTGACCGGCTTAAGGTACTGCTGCATTTGGGTGAGCGAGGCCTGAACCTCTGTGGTGACGCCGCGCAGCGTGGTCTCGACCTGGCTCTTGCTCTTGCCGGTGACCGTGATATCCAGGATCGGGCCGCTTGTCGTCGGGTCGTCGGCGATCTGGAAGGAGCTCGGGTAGCCGCGGTTGGCCAGCTCCTGCACCATCTTGGGCGCCGACACCTCACGCGAGACAACGTCACCAGCGATGCTGAGCGACCCGTCGAAACTCAGGTACGGGTTGTTGCCGTTGATCTTCGAAGATTGCACGGACGGCAGCAGGACGACAATGGACTCCGTGGTGTAGGGGCCGGGGAGCTTCACCCATGCCGCGACAGCACCCGCGAATGTCAGGAGCACCAGGAAAGAAGTAAGGATCCACTGCCTGCGCAAGGCGCGCAGTGACGCCATCAAGTCCATTTACCCGCCCCACTGTCGAGGACCCGCAGTCTGCCGTGCGGCGTACCGGCTGCCCCAGTTGCCTGTTACCCACCGTGATCAGGCCGCTCTGCCCGCTTCGTCCGGGCGACGGCCAGGGCAGCCCTTGCGGTATTCTACCGGCCGCGAGATGCGCAATGCAGCACATTGGGATGGTCAGCCCGGTCCTGCCCGTACATGGCCCGATCTAGGCATTCCCGCAGCTTTTGTGCAGCCGAGCGGCGCAGCCTATCGGCTGGCTGTATCGTTCTAAGGTGCGCTCGGTTGTCTGAGCGGGGGCCGGGGAGCGTGCGGGAGGACAGGATGAGGGACTGCTCGTGAGCTTGTCCGAGATCGGCGCCCGGTTGCGTCGGCACGTGCTCGCCGTCCTGGCCGTTCTCATCGTCTCCGCGGGCGTGGCCTACAGCTTCAAGCACACAACGCCCACCTACCAGGAGACCTCCACCATGGTCTTCCTGCCGCCGATTTCCGGGGCGAAGCCCAATCCGTACGCCTCGGCCGGCGGCGCCATCACTGAGGCGGCCGGGGTCATGACCGTCTGGATCATGAGCCCGCAGGGCCAGGAGCAGGTGCGCAGGGGCGGCGGGACCGCGGAGATCGACGTGGAACTGGTCAACAGCTACAACCTGGAATATCCAGACTTCAGCAACCCGTACGTGACGGTGACCACGACGTCACAGGACTTCACCGCCGTCCACCGCACGTTCACCGTGGTCAGCCAGTTGATCGCGAACCAGTTCCGGCTCCGGCAGATGCAATACGGCGTGGCGGCGAACAGCCTCATCGGGATCGTGACCGCGGGGGACACGGGCCCGCTGCTGTCGCAGGGGTCATCGAAACGATCCCTCGCCGGGCTCGTCATCCTCACCCTGCTGGCCGTCTTCGCGGTGACGTCATTCCTTGACCGGCATCCGGTCCGGCTGCGCCGCTTCCCCGGAGTGCGGATGCTCGGATCGGGCCGGTCGGATGCGCCCTTCCCGGGGCGGCGGCGGCCCGAGCGAACAGGCCCGCCTGCCCCGGACTACTAATCTCGCCGGACTACTAATCGGTGGCCGGAATCAGGTCTGTGGGCCGTGGGTGACCGGCCGGCCTGCCGCCCGAGAGCAGCGTTGCCGCGATGCGTTGTCCGGCCCGGCCGTCCCACAGCGCGGGCGAACGCGGCGAAGGCGGATCCTCAAGCACGCTGAGCGCGGTCTTGACGATGCGGTCCGGGTCACGCCCCACGAGCTGGTTGGTGCCTTCGGTGAGCGTGATGGGACGTTCGGTGTTGTCCCGCAGGGTGAGGCAGGGCACACCGAGGATCGTGGTTTCCTCCTGCACCCCGCCGGAGTCGGTCAGCACGAGGCGGGCTGAAGCTTGCAGGGCGACGAAGTCCAGATAGCCAGCGGGCGGGATGATCTGTACCCGGTCCGACAGCCCGGCACTGTGCAGTTGCTGCGCGGCCCGGGGGTGCGCGGGCAGCACGAGGGGGCACGCGATGGCCACTTCGGCGAGCGCGGACAACAGCCCGCTGAGCGCGGCCGGGTCGTCCACGTTCGCCGGGCGGTGCAACGTCACCAGCGCGTACTGACGCGGTTCGAGCCCGAGCCGGGCCAGCGTGTCACCCCCGACCGCCCGGTCAAGGTTGGCCAGCAGCGTGTCCACCATGACATTGCCGGCCAGGTGGATCTGGTCGTCGCGGTACCCCTCAGCCTGCAGGTTGGCCACCGCGTCCGCCGACGGGGCAAAGAGGTAATCGCTCACCCGGTCGGTGGCGACGCGGTTGACTTCTTCCGGCATCGACCAGTCCCGGCTGCGCAGCCCCGCTTCGACATGCGCCAGCAGCGCCCCGGACTTGGCGGTGACCAGCGCGCACGCCAGCGTGGAGTTCACGTCGCCCACGACCACGACCACATCAGGGGCGATCTGCTCCGCCAGTGACTCAAAGGCAGTCATCACCCGGGCCGTCTGAGCGGCATGACTGCCCGAGCCGGCCCCCAGGTAGTGGTCAGGCGGGCGGATCCCAAGATCGGTGAAGAAGACATCGCTCATCGCAGCGTCGTAATGCTGTCCGGTGTGCACGAGGATGACCTCGGCCCCGCGCTCCTCCAGCGCGTCCATCACCGGCTTGACCTTCATGTAGTTCGGCCGCGCCCCCGCGACACAGACCACCCGCAGCGCTCCCACTACAGGGTTTCCACATTCTGGCCAGCCAGGCGGCGGCGGCAGTCGAAAATGAACCGCGCGTGCTTGGTGATGTCCTCGAAGTCGAAGGCGTCGTGGTCGGTGAGCAGGACGACAGCGTCAGCGCTGGACAGTTCCTCGGGCGTGGGCTCAACGCGGGCCACGCCGTCAACGGCCCTGGCCTCGATGACATGCGGGTCCGCGGCCCGGATCTCCGCTCCCATGCCGACCAGCAACTGGGCCACCCGGACGGCGGGCGACTCCCGGGCGTCGCCGGTGTTCTTCTTGTAGGCGAGCCCCAGCAGGAGAATGCGTGATCCCTTGATCGGGCGACTGCGGGCATTGAACGCCAGCATCAGGCGGCTGACCACGTAATCAGGCATATGCCGGTTGATGTCGTCAGCCAGCTCAACGAACCGGAAGCTCTTGCCCAGCGACCGCTCTACCCGCCAGGACAGGTAGGACGGGTCGATGGGCAGGCAGTGGCCGCCTACCCCGGGCCCGGGCGTGAACGGCATGAACCCGAACGGCTTGGTGGAGGCCGCGTCGATCGACTCCCACACGTTGATGCCGAGGTCGTGGGCAAACATCGCCAGCTCGTTGACCAAGGCGATGTTCACATGCCGGAAGGTGTTCTCGATCAGTTTCGCCAGCTCGGCCTCACGGGGCGAGGAGACGGCCACGGTCTGGTCGACGATGCCGTCGTAGAAAGCCTGAACCGCCGCGAGGGAGCCGGGGTCGATCCCGGAGACGACCTTCGGCGTCGTGCCCAGGGTCCACGTGCTGTTGCCCGGGTCGATGCGCTCCGGGCTGTAGCCGAGATAGAAGTCGGTGCCCGCGCTGAGCCCCGATCCCTCTTCGAGCCACGGCAGCACCTGCTCCTGCGTCGTGCCTGGATATGACGTCGACTCCACGATGACCGTGGAACCGGCCCGCAGGTACCGGGCCAGGGTGCGGGCGGCCGCCTCGACGTAGCTGAGGTCAGGCAGGCCTTCACGGAGCGGAGTAGGCACGGTGATGACCGCGACATCGAATTCCGCGCATGCCCTTTCGTCCGAGGACGGGCGGAACATCCCGCTCCCCATCGCGCGCTGCAACTCGGTGCCGGGTACGTCCTCGATGTAGGACTCGCCGGTTTCCAGCTGCTTGACGCGGGCGGCATCGGTGTCGTATCCGATGACGCGGTGCCCAGACTCGGCGGCCCGCATGGCGAGCGGCAGGCCCACATATCCGAGGCCGACGACGACGACCGTGGTCACGAGTTCCCTCCCGGTGTTGAGCGCATCCGCTCCCTCGCGACCAGCGCGATGAATGCCATATTGGTCGTCAGGTACCGGCGGCCGAGCCGGACCGGCTCCTGCCACGCCCGGTAGAGCCACTCCAGGCCATGCTTCTGGTACCAGAGCGGAGCGCGCCGGGTCAGCCCGGCCAGCACGTCGAACGACCCCCCGACGCCGTGTATCACGCGGGCCCCGGTAGCCGTTCCCCACTGGCTCAGGAACACCTCTTTGCGCGGCGAGGACATGCCCATGAAGAGGATGTCGGCGCCGGAGCGGCGGATCTCCTCGGCGACCCCGGCTTCCTGGCCGGCCTGGTAGTAGCCGTCACGCGCGCCCGCCACGGACAGCCCGGGGAATCTGCGGCCGACCTCCGCGAGCATCCGCGCGAGGACGTCCGGGCGGGCGCCCAGGAAATACACCCCGTAGCCAAGGCTGGCCGCCTCGGCGAGCAGTTCGGTGAACAGGTCGATGCCAGCTACCCGCTCGGGCAACGGCGCGCCCAGGATCCGGCTGGCCCAGACGACAGCCTGGCCGTCGGCCAGGACCATGTCGCATTCGGCGACCGCCTCGCGCAGTTGCGCGTTGCGGCGCATCGCGACCACCTTGGCGGCATTGATCACGCCAATGGACAGGTGCTCGCCGTTCTTTATCGCGTCTGTGCACCGCTCGACGGCCTGCCTCATGGTGAGCGCGTCGACCGAAAGGCCGAACAGATCCTGCCGCATCGACCCGGCACCATCGTGATCCATCGCACCCCTCGCAGTTACGGCAGCCATGTCATCAGGAGCCAGCCCAGCTCGTACGGGCGGCACTCACGATCGATCGCCCCGGGCCGGTACATCCGGTCGAGCACGGGCAGGCTCAGTCCGGGACGGATCCGGGTCGATGCCGCGCGGAGCCCGCGCACCACCTTCTTGCGGTCGCCGCGGGCGACCTTGCGCCAGGTGACCGGCGGCTGATCGAGAACCAGGTCCGCGTCAGTCTCGGGCGGCCGGGCCAGCCAGCACAGCCCCCGGCAGATGCCGTCGAGATGGTCGTCGCCGCCCGCGTCCGCCAGGTCCAGCAGCGCCATGGGCGCCATCGCGTGCTGATGCACGGTGTAGACCGGATAGCCCTCCACGACCTCGCCGGTACGCGAATCGTAGTGCCACCACCACTGCCCAGCCGGGCCTTGCGCGGCGCAGATCGCCCCGGCCACGGCGTTGGCGGTGGCCAGGGCCTCGGGATCGTCGGCGCTGGCGTGCAGCCGGGCGAGCGCCTGGATCGGGTAGACCTGGTCGGCGAAGCTGCCCACATGGGCGCGGTACCAGGGGGCCCCCCCACCTATGGTGTGCGGGTAGACCACGCCGCCGCGGGCACCCAGCAGCCGCCGCCGGGCGGCGGCCAGGTGCTCCTCCACGTCGGCATGCGCGCGCGCCTCGACCAGCGCCGTCACGACCCAGGCGGCGGCCAGCACGTCCAGCGGGCCGTCAGCCCGGTCAAGCTCGGCGAGCCGGCCTGTCGCACGGAGCAGCTCGCCGTGCCCGGCGGCGGCACACGCCCAGCACAGTATCGCCGCATCGCCGACATTGGTGATCTCGTCGAGCCCTTTCGCCATCTGGCCCAGCAGCTCATGGCAGGTCTGCCCGGCCAGTACCGCCCGCTGGTCCGGTTCGGGCAGGCGCAGCAGGCCAAGAACGACGATCGCGCCGTAGCGCAGGCTCGTCCCGGCCGGGCGCAACGACACGCCGCCGCCTGGCGCATCAGCGGCACCCACCGTGAACACGAACTGCCCGTCCACGTACTGCTCAGGCAGCCGGAGCAGGGAGATGCCGATAAGCCGCTCCAGCAGGGCGGCACCCTGGCTATCGCGCTCGGCGACCCGGCCGAGCCGTGCGGATCGCGGCATCACCGCGGCGCCCCCCCGGGCAAGCACACGCGCCCCGGTGCGTTGCCAGCGCAGCGAGCCAAGAGTGCATGCAATGCCCAGCCTCCCCAAACGAGTGGTCCCACCTGGCCCCGGCGTGCGGACACGATCTTCCCCTCGTGGGCCACAGGGCAGTTGATCACGCAAAATCCTGAAGCTACCCCTATGACGCCCTGCCCGCCGGGACCGATGACTACTAGGTGGGCGCTGTTATTGTTTTGTTATCTAAACGGAGTGACGCTCAGTAGGCGATAGCACCCTCGCCGCCGCGAGAGCAGCTCCTTCGGCCGCGGCCACCGCGGGAAACGCCCGGCGCAGTGCCACCTGCCAGTCGTCGATCGGGCCGAGGCCGGCCCGGCCCCACCCGTCGTGGCCGAGCACACTGTAGGCAGGCCTGGGGGCCGGGCGGGACAATGCGGCGCTTTCTGTCGGCCGCACCCGGTCCGGGTCGGCGCCGAGCAGGCGGAAGACCTCCCGGGCGAGCCCGTACCATGTCGTCTCCCCGGAACTCGTCGCGTGGTAGACCCCGGCCGGGGCACCCGACCTGACCAGCGCGACGATCCGGCCGGCGACATCCATGGTCCAGGTGGGCTGGCCACGCTGATCGTCCACGACATCCACGACCGGCCGCTGGCGCTCCAGCCTGATCATCGTGCGCACGAAGTTCGGCCCGTGCGCCCCGTACAGCCAGGCCGTCCGCAGCACATAGCCCGTCCCGCCGAGCTGGTCCAGCACGGCCTGCTCGCCGGCGAGCTTGGTCCGCCCGTAGGCGGTGCGCGGCGATGCCGCGTCATCCTCGGCATACGGCTGCCGGGCGTGCCCGTCGAACACATAGTCGGTCGATGGCAGGACCAGGGAGACGCCGTGTCCGGCGCATGCCGCGGCGAGGCCGGCCACCGCCTGGCCATTGAGCCGGAAGGCGGCGTCCTCGGCTGTCTCGGCGGCGTCCACCGCGGTCCAGGCCGCGCAGTTGACGACCACGTCCGGGCGCAGCCGCCGCAGCGCGCCGTGCACCGCCTCGCCGTCAGTGATGTCCAGGTCCCCGCGGGTCAGGCCGGTCACGACTTCGCCGCTGCCCGCCAGGACGGTCACCAGGTCCTGGCCGAGCATGCCGCCCGCACCAGTGACCAGCCAGCGGCTCATCCGGCCGGCCCGCGGCCCGCGGCCGGCTCGGCCACCGCGGCGAGACCCTCGCCGCTGTCCGCCTGCGGGCCTGGCCGCTTCAGCGGTTCCCACCAGTCGCGGCTGGCTTCGTACCACCGGACGGTCGCCGCCAGGCCCTCGGCGAACGGGGTGCGCGGGGCATATCCCAGCCCGCGCAGGGCCGAGTCGTCCAGGCAGTAGCGGCGGTCGTGCCCCTTCCGGTCCGCCACGTAGCGGACCATGTCCCAGTCCGCCCCGCAGCAGTCCAGCAGGGCCTGGGTGAGCTGGAGATTGGTCAGTTCCGCGTCACCATTGATGTGGTAGACCGTGCCGCGGGTGCCGCGTTCCAGCACCAGCTGGATGCCCCGGCAGTGGTCGTCGACGTGAATCCAGCCGCGGACGTTGCCGCCGTCCCCGTACAGCGGGACCTTCAGGCCGTCGAGAAGGTTGGTGACGAAAAGCGGGATCACCTTCTCGGGGAACTGGTAGGGACCGTAGTTGTTGCAGCACCGGGTGATGCTCACATCAAGCCCATGGGTCCGCGCGTAGGCCCGGGCCATCAGATCGCCGCCGGCTTTGGCTGCGGCATAGGGCGAGTTGGGCTCGAGCGGCGCGTCTTCGGCCCACGATCCGCTCGCCACGCTGCCGTAGACCTCGTCGGTCGAGACCTGGACCACCTTGCGGATCTGCGCGTCGAGGCACGCCTGGAGCAGGACCTGAACCCCGGTGACATTGGCGGCGACGAAATCCGATGCCCCCGCGATGGACCGGTCCACATGCGTTTCAGCGGCGAAGTTGAGCACCGCGTCATGGCCGGGGAGAACCGACTGAAGCAGCGCGGAATCACAGATATCGCCGTGCACGAAGGTGAAACGGGGGCTGCCGGAGACCGGGTCCAGGTTGGCCAGGTTCCCGGCGTAGGTCAGCTTGTCCAGCACCGTTACCCGGGCATCCAGGAAACCCGGGTAGCCACCGCGCAGGAGCGTGCGGACGTAATGCGAGCCGATGAATCCGGCTCCGCCGGTTACCAGGATGTGCACAGCGCCGACGTTACCTCCAGATCATGGCTGATGAGGGCCGCTTGAAGCCGCGGGGGCCCGCGCACTAGACGCCCCATGCGGCCCGGCGGAGTACCCGGTTCCACCGCATCCGCCACGCAGCGCGCCACCCGGAACGACCCGGCCGGCCGGGCTTCCCAGGTCGGCTCGAAGGCCTGCCAACTATCAAAAACCCCGGCATAACGGCGAGGTCAGGGACAGAATGGTCGGTCACGGGAGGGCGAAGATTGAACACTGCCGCGGGGACCGCCGTCAGCGCCATCCGCTATCTGGGCCACGCCGGATTCGTCGTGACGCATGCCGGGGTCCGGCTGCTGATCGACCCCTGGTTCTATCCAGCGTTCCTGGGCGCCTGGTTCCCGTTCCCGGACAACCGGGACCTGCTCGCCGGGGTGACCGGCGGCCGCTTCGACGTGCTGTACGTGTCGCACGCGCACGAGGACCACTTCGACCGGCGCGTGCTGGAACAACTCGACCGGGACATCACCGTGCTGGTGCCGCGGTACCGATCCAAGGTGATGGTCCGCCAGTTCACCGCGATGGGCTTCCGCAACCTGGTGGTGCTCAGGCATCGCGAGCAGCACACGCTCGCCGATGGCTTCACCGCGACCATGCTGCTGGACACCAGTCACAAAGAGGACAGCGGCCTGCTGCTCGACATGGACGGCTTCCGGTTCCTGGACCTGAACGACTGCAACACCCCGATGTCCGAACTGCCCGGCGACGTGGACCTGCTCAGCGCCCAGTATTCGGGGGCGATGTGGTACCCGAACTGCTATTCCTACCCGCCCGAGACGATGGCCACGAAGGTCGCCGCGGTGCGCGACGGCCTGATGGACACGCTGATCCGCAAGGTGCGGCTCACCGGAGCGCGGGGGTACCTCCCGTCGGCCGGCCCGCCGTGCTTCCTGGACCCGGAACTCGATCGCTACAACGACCGGGCCAGCACCATCTTCCCCGCGTGGGGTGACGTCAGTGCTGAGTTCACAGCCGCCTGCCCGCAGACCTCGGTGCTGGAGATGGCCCCGGGAGACGTGCTGGATGAACTGGCGGCCGGGAAGGTCCCGCGGCTGGTGACGGCGGGTGCCGCGGCATGCCCCGCGGAGCAGGCGGACTACCTCGCCCGATATCGGGAGCGCCGGCGGGGCGAGTGGGAGGCGTTCCACGCGATGCCGGTGGAGCCGATCACCGCGGCCGAGATGGAAGCGTACTTTCACCGGATCCAGCGGTGGAACGCCCGGTTCCTGCGCGACTACCGGAAGGATGTCCGGCTCGTGGCCGACGGCGTGCACTGGGGCATCCGGCTCGGCAGGCTGGCCGAAAGGTTCGTCTTCGAGGACGATCCCGCCGATCCTGACTACACCTTGCATGTGCCGCCGCAGATCCTGCGGGCGATCCTCGATGAGGAGGTCGGCTGGGAAGAGGCGCTGCTGTCCATGCGGCTGACCCTGCACCGGACCCCGGACGTCTTCGACCTGACCTTGATGAGCCTGCTGCGCTACGGCAACCACCCGGCGCAGACCATGCAGCTCGTCCGGGAGCGGGAGAACACCGAGACCATCGACCGGGATGGCCTGCGCATGCAGCGGTTCTGCCCGCACGCGGGTGAGGATCTGACGCACGCCACAGTCTGCAACGGCGTCGTGGAGTGCCCGCGCCACCACTGGAAATGGGACGCATCCACCGGGGAATGCCTGGATGGCGGCACGATCCCGCTCCGGGTGGAGGCCCTGGAACCGAAGCCGCTATGAGCTGATCTGCACCCGGCTGTGGTCGCCGAGGATCAGCCGGTGCGCCTTGGGCACCCGCGGCGCCGGGGTCACCTCCACGTCGTGCCCGATGATGGACGCTTCGATCCGGCGGACCCCGCGGATGGACGCCCCGCGCAACACGATGGAGTACTCGATCTCACAGTCGGCGATGACGCAGTCCTCCGCCACCGAGGTGAACGGGCCGACGTAGGAGTCGGTTACCTGGCTGCCCGCGCCGATGATGACGGGCCCCACGATGCGCGAGCCGCTCACCTGCGCGCCGTCCTCGATCACCACCCGGCCGATGAGATCGCAGTCCGCGCCGACCACGCCGCTACGGCGGGGCTCGACGGTCTCCAGCACCATGCGGTTGACCTCAAGCATGTCAGCGACGTTGCCGGTGTCCTTCCAGTAGCCCGAGATGGTGGTGGACGTCACCTTGCGGCCGTTGTCGATGAGCCACTGGATGGCTTCGGTGATCTCCAGTTCGCCGCGCCGCGAGGGCGTGATGTGCCGGACTGCCTCATGTACGGCGGCGGTGAACAGGTACACGCCGACGAGCGCGAGATCGCTCTTGGGCCGCTGCGGCTTTTCCTCCAGGCCGATGACCTGCCCGCTGTCGTCGAGTTCCGCGACACCGAACTCGGTCGGGTCGGGGACCTTGGTGAGCATGATCTGGGCATCCGGACGCGCGGCGCGGAACTCGTCGACCAGGGCCGTGATGCCGCCGACGATGAAGTTGTCGCCGAGGTACATGACGAAGTCGTCGTCACCCAGGAAGTCATGGGCGACGAGCACCGCGTGCGCCAGGCCGAGCGGGGCCTCCTGGCGGATGTAGCTGGCGCGCAGGCCCAGCGATGAGCCGTCACCCACGGCCGCCCGGATGGCCGGCTCGGTATCCCCGACTACCAGCCCGACCTCGGTGATCCCGGCATCCCTGATGGCCTCCAGGCCGTAGAACAGGACAGGCTTGTTCGCGACGGGGAGAAGCTGCTTGGCCGAGGTGTGCGTGATCGGCCGGAGCCGGGTTCCCGCACCCCCCGCCAGGACCAGGGCTTTCATGCTCAGAAACTACTGCCCCTCAGGGCCCATCCGCAGCGACAGGGGGATAAATCTGGCATGGTCAGGGTGCGGCGCTGGCGGGCGGACTGTCGGAATGGAAGGCGTTCTGCGCGGCGGCGAGCCCGTCGGCCAGCAGCGCCTGGACCGCGTCTGCGCTGCGGTCGATCAGGTACGGCAGTTCCTTGCGCTCCGCCGGGCTGAAATCACGCAGCACGAACGTCGCTGGGTCCATCCGCCCCGGCGGCCGGCCGATGCCGAAACGCAGCCGGTGATAGTCGCGGGTGCGGAGCGCGGCAGTGACTGAGCGAAGCCCGTTATGCCCATTGTCTCCGCCGCCCAATTTAAGCCTTATCGTGCCAAACGGCAGGTCCAGCTCATCATGCAGGACGATGATGCGGCCGACCGGCAGCCGGTAGTAATCCCGGAGCGCCGCCACGGGGCCGCCAGATTCGTTCATGTAGGTCAGCGGCTTGCCGAGGGTAACCGGCAGCCCGGCCAGCCGACCCTCGGCCACGCTGGCGCGGAACTTACTCCCGCGAAACCGCGCGCCGACCCGGTCGGCGAGCAGGTCCACCACGAAATACCCGGCGTTATGCCGATTGCCCGCATACTCCGCACCAGGGTTGCCCAGGCCGACGATGAGCCAGCGCTCGTCCGCCATGTCGCACCTGCCTCGGCCCGGCGCTCGCCGGCCCGGGAAAAACCTCAGCCTGATTACTCGCTGCCCGGCTCGGGCCTGTCGCCCTCGCCCTCGGGCACCGGCGCAGGCTCGGCGCTGACGGTGGACTCCGGAACACCAAGGTCGGCTTCCATCTGCTCGGCCGTCGGCGCCGCGACCACATGCAGGATCAAGGTCTCGGGCTCGACGGCCAGCGTGGAGCCTTCCGGCAGGACCAGGTCCCCGGCGTGCACTGACACGCCGATCTCCATGCCCTCGACATCGACCTCGATGCGCTGCGGGATGTTGGTGGCCTCGGCCTCGATCGAAATCTGGACCTGCTGCTGGTCGAGCAGCCCGCCGGGAAACACCTCCCCGGTCACCTGGACGGGCACGTCCACGGTGACCTTCTCACCGCGGCGGACCAGGATGAGGTCCACATGCTCGACGGAGCCCCGGATGGGGTCACGCTGGATCGCCTTGGGCAGCGCCAGCTGGCTTCCGCCCGGCAGGCCGTCCAGCCGGATCAGCGCGTTTGACGTCTTCAGGGCCATCATCACGGCGTGGCTGGGCAGCGTGACGTGCCGCGTTTCCGTGCCGTGGCCATAGAGCACGGCGGGGACCCGGCCCGCGAGGCGAGCGCGACGGGCAAAGCCCTTGCCGAACTCGGTGCGTGGCTCAGCGGGGATACGGACCTCGGGCACGGTACTTGCTCCTCACAACGCAGACCAGATGGCCGGCTTAGCGCTCCTGGTGTCCGGCGGAGCCGGAAGGCAAGCGACAGCCGATAGGCACGCCACTAAGGACGTGCCTATCGGAGTTTAGCCCAGACCGCCAGTGAACTCAGCGGCGGTGACCGATCTACTCCTGGGCCGTGCCCGGTGTGGACTCGTGCTCCATCCCCGGTGTCGCGGTCTCGTGCTCCATCCCCGGTGTCGCGGTCTCGTGCTCCATCCCCGGTGTCGCGGTC
>CAYPQM010000061.1:0-19110 GCA_964412845.1 uncultured Streptosporangiaceae bacterium | reverse complement strand
GTGTCGCGGTCTCGTGCTCCATCCCCGGTGTCGCGGTCTCGTGCTCCATCCCCGGCGTGGCGGTCTCGTGCTCCATCGCCGGGGTGATCTCATGCTCCATCCCCGGCGTGGGCACCTGATCCACCTGCGGTGGTTCCTCTGGCTGATTCCCCATGACTGCACTCTCCTCTGCCTGACCCCCGGGGGCCGGGATGAGTGACGGTGTTACTTGCGGCAGCATCGTAGCGACGGCAATGACCGCAATCTCCGGCAATGGCCGGAACGTGCAGCCATAAAACAGCTACAGAATTGTTCCTCAGCAGCCAGGCCCGGGTGGCGGTTCGCCGGCGCGCAGCATTAACGGCCGGCCATGTCCTCCCCTTCGGCCAAGGCGCCGAGTTCCGCCCGGACCTCATCGGCTTGTGCCGGTTCCTCCAGCGCCTCAAAGGCAATGAGCGCGCGGGTCCAGGATTCACGTGCGTCTTCCGGCTGCCGGGCCACCCGCTGAGCGCGGCCCAGCTGCCGCAGCGTCTGCGCCTCGGCCAGCCGCTCACCGCCGGCCCGGCGGATCCGCAGGGCCCGGCGGAAGCAATCAAGGGCCTCATCGAGGCGGCCTCGTTCGAGGAATGCCGCGCCCAGATAGTGCAGCGAGTACCCCACGCCGTGGGTGTCGCCGATCGCCTCGAAAATCTCACGGGCCCGCTGGAGGCAATCGATCGCCTCGTCCACCCGCCCGAGATGCAGGTACGCCTCCCCCAGGTTGTTCAGGGCGACAGCCTCACCGAAGCGGGATCCGATGCGGCGCTGAATCTCCATCGAGCGCGCCAGGGGCTCCAGCGCCTCGTCAGCTCGCTGCAGCCGCAGATAGGCGTCGGCGAGGTTGTTGGCCGCCTGGGCCTCGCCCGCCTGGTCCCCGATCTTCTGCCGGATGGCCAGCGCCTGCTCGAAGTAGTCAACCGCCTCCGGCATCCGCAACTGCCCGTAAAGCATGCCGAGGTTGTTCAGGATCCACGCTTCGCCGGCCTGGTCCCCGGCGCGGCGGGCACTATCGAGGCCGATGCGATGAGTCGACACCCATTCCGCCCGGTAGGCGCGCCGGTTGAAGAAGCTGAGGGCCGCGACCGGTAGCTTCCACGCGACGTCGTCCAGGCCGCGGCCGGATGCCTGCTGGGTCGCGGCGACCAGGTTGGCCCGCTCGGACTCGCACCAGTCGATGGCCTGGTCTGCGGTGGCGAACGTCAGCGGCCGGCAGCCAGGGCCTGGCGGCTCAAGCGGAACCTCGTCGCGGTGCGGCGAAACGATCCTGGCCATGGCGGCCACAGTGTGCAGATACCAGGTGAGGATGCGGCGCACCGCCTCCTCCCGGACGTCCGCGGGTTCCTCGGCCAGGGCCCGGTCGGCGGCGTAGGCCCGCAGCAGGTCGTGGAACCGGTACCGGTCGGGGGCAGGTGATTGCAGCAGCTGCGCGTCCACGAGCACCTCCAGGGCGTCCGCGACTGCCGCTTCCGGCTGCCCGACCAGGGCGGCGGCCGCGGGGAGCCCGATGGTCAGCCCCTGCCACACGCCCAGCAGCCGGAACGCCTGAGCGGGGTCGATGCCATCCGGATACGGCCGGCCCGGCAGGCTGGAGAAGCTCACTTCGAAACACGCCCGGACCGCCAGGTCACCAGCCTGCATCTCATCCAGCCGACGGCGCTCATCCGACAACCGCGCGGCCATGCTGCGCACGGTCCAGTTGCGCCGGGCGGCGAGCCGGGCGCCGACGATGCGGATAGCTAGCGGCAGGCCTGCGCAGACGGTGAGAACCTCTTCCGTGGCGTCCGGCTCAGCGTCGGCGCGCCCGGGCCCGACGATGCCTGTGAACAGGGCGCGGCCTTCGGCCGGCTCCAGCACATCCAGGTCGACGAAGCGGCTGCCGGCCAGATCAGGCATCCGGCTCCGGGTGGTCACCAGGACCGCGCATGACGCGGATCCGGGCAGCAGCGGCCGTACCTGGGCCGCGTCCCGGGCGTCGTCGAGCACGATGAGCACCCTGCGGTCCGTCAGCCTGCTCCGGAACTGAGCCGCCCGTTCTTCCTCGCCGACCGGGATGCGTGCTGGGTCCATCCCGAGATCGCGCAGAAAGCGGGCCAGCACATCACGGGGCGGGGCAGGCTGCTGGGTCGCGCCGAGCATGTTGGCGTACAGCTGCCCATCGGGGAACTGAGTGCGCAGCAGGTGGGCCGCGTGCACGGCCAGGGTGGTCTTGCCCAGGCCTCCGGTGCCGATCACCGCCGCCACGACGACGGCCCCCGGACTGTCCCTCCGGTGCCCGCCCGACAGCATGTCGCGGAGGTTCTGCACGTGGTCCGACCGGCCGGTGAAGTCGGGGATATCGGCCGGAAGCTGAGCGACCAGCGGGAGCGGCTCCGGCGCGGCGGGGGCAGCGGCGGCGGAACTCCCGGCCGGGGCCACCGCCAAGAGCACGTCTGTCGCCCGGCGTCCGGCCCGGGGCGGCGCCACATCGGCCGCGAGCATCTCCTGGTAGAGCTGCTGCAGCTCGGCTCCGGGATCAACGCCGAGCTCATCGCCGATCGCCTTACGGGCCTGAGCGTAGGCATCCAGCGCCTCCGCTGGCCGGCCGGCCCCGCGCAGGGCACCGATGAGCAGCACCCAGAGCCCTTCCCGGATCGGATGATCGACGACCAGCCGCTGCAGTTCCAGCACCACCTCGTCAGACCGCCCGCACGCGATATCGGCCTGGATCCTCAGCACCTGGGCTTCGAGGCGCGACTCTTCGAGCCGGGTGACCTCGGCGCTGACCAGCGCCGAGGTCGGGACATCGGCCAGCGCGCCGCCCCGCCACAGATCGAGGGCCTCGGCCAGCAGGGCAGCGGCCCGGCGAGCGTCCCCGTTCGACAGTTCCGCCCGGCCCGCGGCAGTGAGGGCAGCGAACCGTTGGGCGTCCAGGTCTTCGCGGCCGAGCAGGATCTGGTACCCCGGTGCCCGGGTCACCAGAATCCGGCTGCCGGCCTCGCCGATCAGCTTGCGCAGCCGGTGCACGTAAATACTCACCTGATTGGCCGGCCTCGCCGGGGGGTCGTCACCCCACAGCTCCATGATCAGCCGGTCGGTGGAGACTGCCTGTCCCGGATTCAACAGCAGCACCGCCAGCACCGTGCGCCACTTCGGTGCGCTGACCTCGGTCCATCCCCCCTTGGTCTGGACCTCAAGGGGTCCCAGCATCCGAAACAGCACTGCGCCGCCCTACTCAGACTGTCGGTGCGCCAGCCCCCGGCAATCGTGTGCAGGGATGGGGGTAGACGTCACTCAATCATGGACCCGATTCAGCCGCCGAACGGCCCGCCCGTACCGCCATCCCCCGACGCCGATGGGCCGCTCAATAGCTAATCAATCATGACGCAATCGTGCGCTGCGATGCTCATTCTCAGCCACGGCGGAACAAATCCGGTCGAGGCGGGACCAAAGCGGCGGACCGCCAAGCGGGGGCGCAGTCCGCGGCTCCTGGTCAGGGCTGGGAATCGCGTGCCCCAGCCCTGACCAGGTACGGCCTCGCCCGGACCGACCCCGCCCGCGACGACCTGGGCTGTGGCGATTGCAGTCCTCGCGAGCCGGTGGCCGCCGTCTTCGTCGCTTGCGGGGGCGAAGACAGCGGCCACCGCCACGCTCTATCCAGCCGGCGAGCCGGCCGATGCACGTCTTCGCAGGCCGGCCCAGGGTCAGCCACTGCCGTGCACTAGCAGCACGATTCCGGCGACGATGGCCACGACCGCCCACCGGCACCGGAATCGCTACCGCTGCAGGTCAGCTCTGGCCGTCGAAGAGGCTGGTCACCGAGCCGTCGCTGAACACCTCGTTGATGGCCCGGGCGATGAGCGGCGCGATGGACAGCACGGTGAGCTTGTCGAACCGCTTGTCGTGGCTGATCGGCAGCGTGTTGGTGATAATCACCTCGCTGACCTTCGAGTTCTTCAAGCCGTCCACGGCGTCGCCGGAGAGCACGCCATGCGTGGCCGTGACGATCACCCGTTCCGCGCCCTCATCGAAGAGCGCGTCGGCCGCCTTGATGATCGTCGACCCGGTGTCGATCATGTCATCCACCACGATGCAGGTCCGGCCGGCCACGTGCCCCACCACCTCGAACATCGTGACCTTGTTGGCGACATCAGGGTCGCGGCGCTTGTGGATGATGGCCAGCGGGCAGCCGAGCCGGTCGGTCCACCGCTCGCAGACCCGGACCCGCCCGGCGTCCGGCGCGACCACGGTGACCTGCGACAGGTCCAGCCTGCCCTCCAGGTAGCCGGCCAGGATCGGCAGCGCGAACAGGTGGTCCACCGGGCCGTCGAAGAACCCCTGGATCTGCGCGGTATGCAGGTCCACGGCCATCAGCCGGTCGGCCCCCGCGGTGGCGAACAGGTCGGCCATGAGCCGCGCCGAAATGGGCTCCCGGCCGCGGTTCTTCTTGTCCTGACGCGCATACCCGAAGAACGGCGCGACCACGGTGATCCGCTTGGCCGAGGCCCGCTTGAGGGCGTCGACCATGATCAGCTGCTCCATGATCCACTGGTTGATCGGCGCCGTGTGGCTCTGCATGACGAATGCGTCGCTGCCGCGGACCGATTCCAGGAACCGGACGAAGATCTCACCGTTGGCGAAGTCAGAAAGCCTGGTCGGGGTGGGCTCAATGCCGAGGGCGCCGGCAATCTCGTTGGTCAGCTCGGGGTGCGCCCGGCCGGAGAAGAGCAGCAGCTTCTTCTCGCCGGTCGCCGTGATTTCGTTCTTCTTCTCGCCGGTCGCGGGGATGCCGGTCACGCGTCCTATGCTCCCTCACTTATAGCGGTGCCGTCCGCCGCGACGGCTGCTTGGCCGCCGGCGTGAGCGCCTGGATCAAGCTTGGTCCCGGGGGGCAGGTAGGCGAAAGGCCCCACCGTCGCACCGGCTCCTATCTCGGCCGACCGGCAGACCGCGTGGGTCACCGTGGCGCCCGGGCCCACCGTGGTGTCGCGCAGCAAGCAGGCCGGGCCGACCCGGGCCCCGGCGGCAATCGTCGTGCTGCCCTCCAGTTGCGTGTCGGGCCCGATCTCCACGTCCGCGGCCAGGGTAACCCCGGTGTCGATCCAGGTGGTCCGGGGATCGACGATGGTGACACCAGCCCGCATCCAGTCGCCGAGCAGCCGGGTGTTGAGTATCCGCCGCGCCCGCGCCAACTGCGCGCGGTCGTTCACGCCGCTGACCTCATCAGGATCTTCCAGCAGCACGGAAGCTACCGGGTGGCTCTCGGCCCGCAGGATGGCGACCACGTCGGTGAGATACTCCTCACCCTTGGCGTTGTCGGTGGGCACGCGCTTGATGACGTCGCCGAGCAGATGGGCCTCGAAAGCGTAGACCCCCGAGTTGATCTCTTGGATGGTCCGCTGCTCAGGAGTGGCGTCCGCCTCCTCGATGATCTCCATGAACGCGCCGGAGTCATCGCGGATGATCCGGCCGTACCCGGTCGGGTTGTCCAGCCGGGCGGTGAGCGCGGTGGCCGCGGCCCCCTGCGCCCAGTGCTCCTTGACCAGCGCGGCCAGCGTCTCGCCCCGAAGCAGCGGCGCGTCGGCATAGGTCACTACGATCGTGCCGTGGTCCAGGCCGACCGCCTCGATCGCGGTACGGACCGCATGACCTGTGCCGCCCTGCCGGTGCTGGACCACGGCCGTCGCATCAGGGGCGTGGCTGGCCAGGAATTCGGTGACCTGGCGCCGCCGGTGGCCGACGACCACGATGAGCCGCTCCGGGTCGACTTGGCGGGCGGTCGCCAGGACCAGGCCGAGCATGGTCTCGCCACAGATCTTGTGCAGTACTTTCGGTGTGCCGGACTTCATCCGGGTGCCTTCGCCTGCGGCCAGGACGATCACTGCAGCAGGACGGCTCACGATCACTCCGCGGTGCTCTCGATTGACGGTCCCCGGTCACCGGGCTCTGCTTCCCCCCGGCCGAGCCAACAAGCACGTGCTGATCAGATGTCAAATCACTCCACGCGCCCGACCCTCGAAGGATACCTGCCCAGCCATCTCGAAGCCGCTGGTTGGGTGGACAGAAGACGCTGCTTAGCTACCCGGTGACCGGCCTGGCACGGACCGCTACGCCCGCCCTCCCGTGACATTAAGTGACTGATTTGGTCACTCCGCGCTACACCGGACATGCCCAGGGAATGCCGCTCCGCATACATCGCCACCCCTGGAATGGCATTCCGCCGCGTGCAGACGAAACGTCGCGCAATGTGCTCTGCCGCTATTTTGTCCGAGGTGCCCGATAGCGTTCGAATATGGCATCGATAACGGTGGTGGAACAGCGGCGCGAGCAGGCGATCGCCCTGCGCCGGGCCGGGCGGTCGCGCCGCGAGATCAAGGAAATCGTCGGCTTCACCAGCAATGAGCAGCTGAACAACGCGCTCAAAGGCGAGCCGCCCCCCGCCTGGACCCGGCGGCCCAGGGCCAAGGATGACTTACGGGCCAGGGCCCGGGAGCTGCGCGAGCAGGGCTTCGCCTATCACCAGATCGCGGCTGAGCTCGGCGTGGCCAAGAGCTCGGTCTCGCTCTGGGTCCGCGACCTGCCCCGCCCGGAGCGGCTGAGCTACGAGGAGTGCCGCAAGCGCTCCGCCGAGGGCTCCCGCCGCTACTGGGAGGCCGAACGCCCGGTCCGCGAGGCACGGCGGGAAGCGGTCCGGTCGGCGGCCGCCGCCGAGATCGGCCCGCTGACCAACCGCGAGCTCCTCATCGCCGGTGCCATCGCCTACTGGTGCGAGGGGGGCAAGAGCAAACCGCATCGACTCAGGGAACGAGTGAACTTCATCAACAGCGATCCCGGCGTAATCCTGCTGTTCCTTCGGTTCCTCAGAGTGACGGGCATCGGGCTCAAACAACTAGCCTTCCGCGTTTACATCCACGAGACCGCCGATGTGGCGGCTGCCGAACAGTTCTGGCTGGATGTAACCGGAGGACATCCGAGGCAGTTCTACAAGGCGGTCCTCAAGAGGCACAACCCGAAGACCGTCCGCAAGAACGTGGGGGACGATTACCACGGCTGCCTCCGCGTCGACGTCCTGGGGAGCGCCGACCTCTACCGGCAGATCGAAGGCTGGTCAAGAGCGATCATGACCAGCACAGCCGCGCCCTGAACGCGTGGCCAGGTGCTGAACCGGGCTCCCGGGGAAGGATTTGAACCTTCGTTAACTGAGTCAAAGTCAGCCGTCCTGCCTGGTTAGACGACCCGGGAATGACTTCTCGCCGGAAATCCTACCCGGAACCGTCCGACTGCTTCTGGGTCACGAGCATGCCTGGGTACTCCGTTTGCTGGTCGTGGACTACACGAGCGGCCTCGCTAGCCCTGCGAGCTTTGCCGGCGTGAGCGCTGGCGGGTCCCGGCGAATTTGCGGCGATCACCAGATCCGTTCAACCCGCTCACCGCCCGGCCGCGATACGCCTGGTGAGACGCGAGCTACGGGCTGTATTGAGTCCACATGATGAGATACGGACTGTGACTGCCCTATGTGTTTCATGCCACAGCTAGGTGAAATCTTGGTCATGCCTCTTGCGCAACCTACGGTGACGTAGGTTACGGTGACGTAAGCGTCAGAACGCTCGGCACCGTGCGACGGTCTCGCCCAGAGCGCGGCGCGTGACCCAGCCGCACAGCCCCGTGCTACCCAGCACCGGCCGACAAGAGAGCGAGGTTCACGATGACCGCTCCTCCCGAGACCGTCCTTCCGCAGACCGCCCCTCCGCAGACCGCCCGAACCGGACCGCCGCAGGTAACTCAGCGCGTCCAGCGCCCCGACATCCTGCCCGAGCCGACCCCTCGCCTGGACCGCTTCCTGGTCGGCCTGTTCGTCGTCATCCCGCTCCTGGCGGTCATCGCGGCCGTACCGCTGGCCTGGGGCTGGGGCCTCGGCTGGCATGACATCGTGATCGCGCTCGTGTTCTACGTGATCTCCGGCATGGGGATCACCGTGGGCTTCCACCGCTACTTCACGCACGGCTCGTTCAAGGCGGTCCGGGGCCTGAAGATCGCGATGGCCATCGCGGGCAGCCTCGCCATCGAGGGTGAGGTCCTGGTCTGGGTGGCCGATCACCGGCGGCACCACAAGTACAGCGACAAGGAAGGCGACCCGCACTCGCCATGGCGGTTCGGCAATGACTGGAAGGCGCTCACCAAGGGACTGGCCTTCGCCCACGTGGGCTGGCTGTTCAGCCCGAACCAAACGTCACAGGAGAAGTTCTGCCCGGACCTGCTGGCTGATCCCGACATCCGCGCCATCTCCCGGTGGTTCCCGGGCCTGGTCGCCGTGACGCTGCTTGCCCCGGCTCTGATCGGCGGCCTGTGGTCAATGTCCTGGCAGGGTGCGCTGACCGCGTTCTTCTGGGGCAGCCTGGTCCGGATCTGCCTGCTGCACCACACCACCTGGTCCATCAACTCGGTGTGCCACACGTTCGGCCACGAGGACTTCGACGTGCGGGACAAGTCGCGGAACGTCGCCTGGCTGGCTATCCCGTCCTTCGGCGAGTCATGGCACAACCTGCATCACGCCGACCCGACCTGCGCCCGGCACGGCGCGCTCAAGGGGCAGATCGACATCAGCGCGCGGGCCATCGCCTGGGCCGAGAAGCTCGGCTGGGCCTACGACGTCCGGTGGCCGGACGGTGCGCGGCTGACCGCCAAGCTCACCGGCCAGCGGGGCAAATCACTGGGCTCGATGACCGACCGTCAGGCGGCGAAGTCAGGTGACCGGAAGGCCGCCTGATGGCCATGATGGGCACGTGACCAATCCGACGTCGGGCGCCAACCGTAAGAGAATGACCGGGATAGAACGCCGGGAGCAGTTGATCGGCATCGGGCGGAGGCTATTCGCGGAACGCGGCTTCGAGGGCACGTCCATCGAGGAGATCGCCGCCCAGGCGGGCGTGTCCAAGCCAGTCGTGTATGAGCACTTCGGCGGCAAGGAAGGCCTCTACGCGGTCGTCATCGACCGCGAGGTGGAGCGGCTTCTCGGCACCGCCACCCGCATCCTCGGCGGCGCGCACACCAGGGAGAAGTTCGAGGCCGCCGCGATAGCCCTGCTCAAGTACATCGAGGACGACTCGGACGGGTTCCGCATCCTGGTCCGCGACTCCCACCCCACCTCGGGGTCCGGCACCTTCGGAAGCCTGATCAGCAACATTGCCAGCCAGGTCGAGTACATCCTCGGTGACTTCTTCCGGGCCCGCGGCTACGACCCGAAACTGGCCCCGCTGTACGCCCAGATGTTCGTGGGCATGGTCGCCATGACCGGCCAGTGGTGGCTGGACGCCCGCAAGCCGAAGCTCGAAGAGGTCGCCGCCCACTTGATCAACCTGGCCTGGAACGGCTTGTCCCAGCTGGAGGTCAAGCCGCGCATCTCGCCCGAGGCCGCGAAGCGGGCGCGGGCCGGGGAATAGGGCTGAGCTCGCCGCATCCGTGGTCAGAAACCGCTGTGCCCACCGCCGCGAACGTCCACAAACTGCGGTGCCGTCGTGCCCGGCCCAGGCCGGGGTCCAGTTCGTGGTCGGCAACTGCTGGGCCAGCAGCGTTTTCTGACCACGGACGCACGGCTCGGCGAACCGGATTCCGGACGTACCGCGCTGCGCCCTGAGGCATGTCCCTAGCCGCGGGTGGCCACCGCAAAGACGCGGCGGAACGGCAGGACCGTGCCATAGGGCGCGGGCGGGTAGGCGTCCCGGACCCGGGCGGCGTACTCGGTGAGGAACTCATCTTTCCGTGCGGCAGGCAAGGCAGTTAGCACCGGGCGCAGGCCGGTGCCCTTGTACCACTCGACTACCGGGTCCTGCCCCGGCAGGACGTGCAGGTAGGTGGTCTCCCACGCGTCGACCTGGCAGCCCGCCCGGGCGAGCAGGTCGAGGTAGGCCGCCAGGTCCTCGGCCTGGCGATTCAGGCTGACGTCGGCGAGCAGCGGTCGCCACCTGCGGGAGGCAGCCAGGTCGCGCAGGATCGCGTGGCTCGGCTGGTCGAAGTTGCCCGGCAGTTGCACGGCCAGCCAGCCGCCGGGGGCGAGCTGCCCGGCCCACCGGGTGAGCAGGCCGAGATGATCAGGGACCCACTGCAGCACGGCGTTGGACACGAAGACATCCACCGGGCGGTCCGGCTGCCAGTCGCGGATGTCGGCGAGCACGAAGGCGAGCCGCTCGTTCCCCGCCGCGGCGGCCACATCAGTGGCAGCGGTGATCATTTCCGGTGAGTTGTCCACCCCGAGGACCTGGGCGTGCGGCCAGCGGTCGGCCAGGACTGCGGTCAGGTGGCCCGGACCGCAGCCCAGATCGACGACATAGCCGGGCGCTTCCGGTTTCACCCGGGCCAGCAGATCCGCGAACGGCCGGCCGCGCTCGTCGCCGAACCGCAGGTACTGCCCGGGATCCCACATCGCCGCCTCCAATACTCTCTTGATGTCGAGATAGTTACCCGGTACTTGTCTATCGGGACGACACTCTTGATGTCAAGAGATATGCTGCGCGCATGGAGCAGCCGGCCGGACTCCGCGACGAGGTGGACGACATCGTCGCGGCCTGGCATGCCGAGCGGCCCGATCTGGACGTCGAGCCACTGCAGGTGCTCAGCCGCATCTCCCGGCTCGCGCGGCACCTGGACCGGGCCCGCCGGGCCGCCTTCGCCAGCCACGGCCTGGAACCCTGGGAGTTCGACGTGCTGTCCGCGCTGCGCCGGCAGGGGCCGCCGTACCAGCTGACGCCGGGAGCGCTGCTCCGGGCCACCCTCGTGACCTCGGGGACGATGACCAACCGGATCGACGGGCTGGCGAAGGCTGGGCTGGTCCACCGGCGGCCAGATCCACAGGACCGCCGCGGGGTACTGGTCACCCTGACCGCCGAGGGCCAGCAACGCGCCGACGAGGCCCTGGCCGACCTCGTGCTCAGCGAGTACGACCTGCTTAGCGGGCTCGACCCGGCCGACCGGCGCACGCTGGCCGGCCTGCTCCGGGTGGTCCTCGCCCCGCTCGACGCCGAGTAGCCCGGCCGGCCACCGGTCAGCGCTGCCCGCCGTTACCGTGAAACCTGGGAGACGCGATGGCTGGCCGCCTCACCTGGTACGGCATTCTCGGCGTCGGGCCAGGAGCCACGGCGGACGAGGTCCGGCGCGGGTACGAAGCCAGGGTGCGCCAGTTGGCTCCGGGATTGATCTCCGGCGCCGCCTCGAAGGTGATCAGAGCCGTGGACCGCGCACGCACCGCGGCGCGGCCTGGGCGGACATCCCCGCGGCGGAGCGGCTGTCCCTCCGCGCGATCGTTGACGCGCGGCATGAGATCACCAGCAGGAGAGGCGTTCCTCCTCGGCGGCTGTGCCGTCATCCTGGCCGTCCTATGCCTCGGCCCGGCTCGTTACCTGCGCGGCCGGATGCGCGGCCGCAGATCAGCCCGGGAGTTGCTCGGCGACGGTTAGCCATTGTTCTTCCAGGCGGGCTTTCTCGTCCTGGACCGCGCGCAGCTCGGCGCCGAGCTCGATGAGCCGCTCGTAGTCGCTGGCCGCTTCGGCCAGGGCGCCGGTCAGCTCGGCTTCCCGGTCACCGATCCGGGCGAGCTGGCGGTCCAGCCGCTGCAGTTCCTTGCGGGCGGCCCGCTGCGCGGCCGGCGAGGGCGGCCCCGCTTGCCCCACGACCCGCCCCACCGAGCCGGGCGCCCCCGGCCTGCTCCCGCCCGGCCTGGACCCGCCCGCACCGGCTCCCCCAGCACCGGTCCCAGCCTGGCCCGCCCGCCGCTCCAGGTACTCCTCAACCCCACCACCCAGGAACGACAGCTTGGCGTCGCCGAGCAGGGCGATCACATGGTCGGTGACGCGCTCCAGGAAATACCGGTCGTGGCTGACTACGACCAGCGAGCCGGGCCAGCCGTCCAGCAGGTCTTCCAGCTCGGTCAGCGTGTCCACGTCGAGGTCGTTGGTCGGCTCGTCAAGGAACAGCACGTTCGGCTCGTCGATCAGGATGGTCAGCAGCTGCAGCCGCCGCCGCTCCCCACCGGACAGCTCACCGGCCGGGGTCCACTGGGTGTCACCGCGCAGGCCGAGCCGGTCCAGCAGCTGGCTGGCTGACCCCGGGCCGACATCGGCGGCCAGGTTGCCGCGCACCGCGGCGACCGCCTCCCGGGCGGTCAGCGACGGATCGAGCCCGGAACCGTCCTGGGTCAGGTAACCGAGCTGCACGGTCTTGCCGCGGATGATCCGGCCCTTGACCGGAAGTTCCGAACGGCCGGCCAGCAGGTCCAGCAGCGTCGTCTTGCCGCTGCCGTTCGGCCCGACCACGCCGACCCGCTCGCCAGGTGCGAGCCGCCACGTCACATCGTCCAGCAGGGTGCGGCCGCCGACATCAACGGTCACGTCCTCGGCCTCCAGCACCGTCTTGCCCAGCCGGGCGGTGGCCAGCCGGGCCAGCTCGATGCCGTCACGCGGCGGGGGCTCATCGGCGATCAGCGCGTTGGCGGCGTCGATCCGGAACCGCGGCTTGCTGGTCCGGGCGGGCGGGCCGCGCCGCAGCCAGGCCAGTTCCTTGCGCAGCAGGCCGCGCCGCCGCCGCTCCGTCACGTCTGCGATCCGGGCCCGCTCGGCCCGGGCCAGCACATAGGCCGAGTAGCCCCCGTCGTAGGCGTGCAGCTGGCCGCCGGCCAGTTCCCAGGTCCGGTCGCAGGCCACGTCGAGGAACCAGCGGTCGTGGGTGACCGCGACGAACGCGGTGCCCAGGTCACGCAGGTACCGGGCCAGCCAGTCGATCGCCTCCACGTCCAGGTGGTTGGTCGGCTCGTCCAGCAGCAGCAGGTCGTACTCACCGACCAGCACGGCCGCCAGCGCCACCCGCCGGGATTCACCGCCGGAGAGCCGTGCCGCTGAAGCGCTGAGCTCGATACCGGGCAGCAGCGCGGCGAGCACCGCGCGGTTGCGCGGGCTGGCCGCCCAGACGTGCTCGGGCCGGTCACCCACGACCAGCTCGCGCACCGTCCCGGTCAGGTCGTCGTGCTGGCTGAGGGCACCGATCCGCAGGTCGCGGGTCCGGGTGACCCGGCCGCCATCCGGTGACTCGGCGCCCGCCAGGATGGCCAGCAGCGTGCTCTTGCCCGCGCCGTTGCGGCCCACCACGCCGATCCGGTCGCCCGCCGCCACGCCCGCGGACACGCCGTCGAGGAGCAGCCGCTGGCCGAACCCCTTGACCGCCCGCTCCAGGTTGACCAGATTCATAACTGCCCTGCCGCCACGCCGATGACGGTCGCCCCGGGCGCGGGGCCGACCACGGTGGCGACTGTCCGGCACACCCCCGAACCGGTCAGCGCGACGGCCAGGTCACGGGCGTGCCGCCCGTCGCGGGCCAGGAACGCGCAGGTCGGGCCCGACCCGGAGACGATCGCGCCGAGCGCCTCGTGCTCGCGGCCTGCCCCCAGCGCCCGGCGCAGGTCAGGCAGCAGCGACAGCGCGGCGGGCTGCAGGTCATTGCTGAGCAGCGGGCCGAGTTCGGCCGGATCGCCGGAGCGCAGCGCCGCCATCAGGGCGGTATTCAGGTTCGGCGGTCCCACCGGGGGCACGTTCGCCGAGCCACCCGCGTCCCGGGGCTGGGCCGTGGCGGCCGGCTGGCCAGCCTGGCCCGGCGGGGACGACTGGCCGGCCCGGCCCGGCGGAGACGGCCGCGCACCGCGGGACGCGCGGATCCGGTCACATGCGGCGTAGACCGCCGCGGTGGACAGCTCACCGAACGAGAACGCCAGGACCCAGTGATAGGTCCCGGTGACCAGCGCCGGGGTGACCTGGTCGCCCCGGCCCAGGCCGATGGCGGTGCCGCCGAGCAGGGCGAACCCGACATCGCTGCCGACCTGCGACCCGATCTCGCCGAGCTCCTGCTGGCTCAGCGCCGTGCCCCACATCTCGTTGCAGGCCACCAGGGCCGCCGCCGCGTCGGCGCTGCCGCCGGCCAGGCCGGCCGCGACCGGGATCCGCTTCCTGATCTCGATGGACACGCCCGGCGCGTCCCGGCAGCCCGGTCCGACCGCATTGACCAGCGCGGTGACCGCACGCAGGGCGAGGTTGCTGTCGTCCAGCGGAACGGACCCCTCGCCCTCGCCGGTGACCACTACGCTGTCCCGTTCGGCCGAGGCCACCGTCACCTCGTCGAACAGCGAAACGGCATGAAAGACGGTCACCAGGTCGTGGTAGCCGTCGGCGCGCAGCGGTCCCACAGAGAGCTGGAGGTTCACCTTCGCGGGCACCCGCGCGGTCACAGCGGTCACGATTTCCTGATCGTATCCGGCCCGGTCACCGGTCGGCCCGGTCACCGGCCGGTCACCGGCCCGCCGATCGGGCGGCCGACCGGGCCGCGGCGATCCGGGCGAATTCCGCCACGCCCAGTGACTCGCCGCGGGCCTGGGGGTCCACGCCTGCCTCCCGCAAGATCTGTTCCGCCGCGGCCGGCGATCCGGCCCACGACGCGAGCGCCGCGCGGAGCGTCTTGCGCCGCTGCGAGAACGCGGCGTCCACGGCCGCGAACACCTCCGCGCGATCCGCGCCGCCCGCGGGCGGGTCCCGCCGGGTGAAGGCGACCAGCCCGGAGTCCACGTTGGGCACCGGCCAGAACACCGTCCGCGGCACCGGTCCCGCCCGCCGGCTCTGCGCGAACCAGGCCAGTTTCACCGAGGGCACGCCATAGATCCGGCTGCCCGGGGGGGCCGTCATCCGGTCGGCCACCTCCGCCTGCACCATGACCAGGCCCGTGCGCAGCGACGGAACCGTGGCCAGCAGGTGCAGCACCACCGGGACCGCCGCGTTGTAGGGCAGGTTCGCGACCAGGGCGGTCGGCGGCTCACCGGGCAGGTCCCCGACCCGGGCGGCGTCCGCGGTCAGCACCTCCAGGCGGGACGCCAGGGACGACGCCCGCGCCGCCACGGTGCGCGGCAACTCGGCCGCGAGCAGCGGGTCAAGCTCAATGGCCAGCACCTGCCGGGCCGCGCCGAGCAGCCCGAGGGTGAGTGAGCCGAATCCCGGCCCCACCTCCAAGACGACGTCGGCGGGGTCCAGCCCGGCCAGTGCGACGATCCGCCGCACCGTGCCCGCGTCGGTCACGAAGTTCTGGCCGAGCCGCTTCGATGGCCGGATGCCCAGCCGGCCCGCGATCTCCCGGATCTCGGCCGGCCCGAGCAGTGCGGCGTCTCCCCCGGCGACGGGCACGCTACCAGGGGCCGAAGACACGTTCGCCAGCCGCGGTGACGAGGGCGCAGAGCCGCGCGACGTCGATCTGCTTGACCTCGGCCAGGCAGCGCAGCGTGTGCGCGGCCATGGCGGGCGAGTTGGGCTTGCCGCGGTTCGGCATGGGGGTGAGGAACGGCGCATCCGTCTCCACCAGGATAAGGTCGGCGGGCGCGGCGGCGGCGGCGTCCCGCAGCGGCTGCGCATTCTTGAAGGTGATGTTGCCCGCGAAGCTCATCACGTAGCCGGCCTCCGCGCAGCGCTTGGCCATCGCCGCGTCCCCGGAGAAACAGTGGAAGACCACCTTCTCCGGCGGCCCTTCCTCGGCCAGGATGCGCAGCACATCCTCGTGCGCGTCCCGGTCGTGGATCACCAGGGCCTTGCCCGCCCGCTTGGCGATGGCGATGTGGGCGCGGAACCAGTCCTGCTGGACCTCGGGGCCGGCATGGTCCCGGTAATAGTCGAGCCCGGTCTCACCAACCGCCCGGACCTGCGGCTGAGCCGCCAGCTCAGCAATTTCCGCCAGCACGGTATCGCGGCCGCCGGGCAACGACGCCGCCGCGGCGGTCTCGTTAGGGTGGATCGCGACCGCCGCATACACGTCCGGGAAGCCGGCCGCGCACTCCGCTGACCAGCGGGACGAGGGCAGGTCAACGCCGACTGTGATGATCCGCCGGATACCTGCCGCCTGGGCGGCGGCGATGACCGCGGCCGCGGGCTGATCGATCAGGTCCAGGTGGCAGTGGCTGTCCAGCGCGTCCGCGGGCAGCGGCCCGGGCGCTGGGACATCGCCCGGGCCCGGCACGTCCTTGCTGGCCGCACGGTCCTGTGCCGCGCCGTCCCGGGCGGCACGGGCAGCGGTCACGCCTGCTCCAGCCGGGCCAGTTCCTCATCCACGACCGACGGGTCCAGCTTGGTGAACAGCGGCGTGGGCGCGGCCAGCCGGGTGCCCGGCACGAGCGGCTGGGACGCCCACCGCGCGGCAGTCCGGTACTCACCGGTGATGACCGGGTAGGACGGCGCGTCATCCTCGTCCACCTCCCGGATCTCGGGCATGCCAGACCACGCGTCCGCCCCGCCGAGCATCCGGTACACCTTCTCCGAGGAGCGCGGCAGGAACGGGGTGAGCAGCGTCTTGGCGTCGTCCACCAGTTGCAGCACGACGTGCAGCACGGTCCGCATCCGGTCCGGGTCGGACTCGCGGAGTTTCCACGGCGCCTGGTCGGACATGTACTTGTTGGCCTCGGCCACCGTCCGCATCGTCTCGGTGATGCCGGCCTTGAACCGCGACCGGCCCAGTTCCGCGCCGACCGCGCCGAACGCGGCGCGGGAGCGTTCCAGGATCTGCTGGTCGACGTCGGCGAGCTGGCCGGGCTTCGGGATCTCGCCGATGTTCTTGGCCGCGAACGAGACCGACCGGTTGACCAGGTTCCCCCAGGCGGCGACCAGCTCGTCGTTGTTGCGCCGGACGAACTCGGTCCAGGTGAAGTCGGTGTCCTGGTTCTCCGGGCCGGCCACCGCGACGTAGTACCGCAGCGCGTCCACGTCGTAGCGGGCCAGGAAATCGCGGACGTAGATGACGACCGACCGGGAGGAGGAGAACTTGCGCCCCTCCATGGTGAGGAACTCGCTCGACACCACCTCGGTCGGCAGGTTCAGCTCCCCGAGCGACCCGGGAGTGCCGTTACTGGCGCCCTTGCCGTTGTAGCCGAGCAGCATCGCGGGCCAGATCTCGGAGTGGAAGACGATGTTGTCCTTGCCCATGAAGTAGTAGGACTCCGCGTCCGGTGACTGCCACCAGGCCCGCCACGCGTCCGGGTCCCCGGATCTCCTGGCCCATTCGATGGACGCGGACAGGTAGCCGACCACCGCGTCGAACCAGACGTAGATCCGCTTGTCCGGGCGGTCCCGCCAGCCGTCCAGCGGCACCGGCACACCCCAGTCCAGGTCCCGGGTGATCGCCCGCGGCTGCAGGTCGCCGAGCAGGTTGAGGGAGAATCTCAGCACGTTAGAGCGCCACTGCCCGCTCTTGCTCTGCAGCCAGCGGCCCAGGACCTCGGTGAAGGCGGGCAGGTCAAGGAAGAACTGCTCGGTGTCCGCGAACACCGGCGTCTCCCCGTTGATCTTCGATCGCGGGTCGATGAGATCGACCGGGTCGAGCTGGTTGCCGCAGTTGTCGCACTGGTCGCCGCGGGCGCTGTCGTACCCGCAGATCGGGCAGGTGCCCTCGATGTAGCGGTCGGGCAGGGTCCGGCCGGTAGACGGGGAGATCGCGCCCTTGGTGACCTTCGAGAAGATGTAGCCGTTCTGGTAGAGGCCGGTGAAAATTTCCTGGGCGACCGCGTAGTGGTTCCGGGTGGTCGTCCGGGTGAACAGGTCATAGGACATGTCCAGGCCGAACAGGTCCTCCGCGATCACCTTGTTGTACCGGTCGGCCAGCTCGCGCGGGGTCAGGTTCTCCTTGTCGGCCTGCACCTGGATCGGCGTGCCGTGCTCGTCCGTCCCGCTCACCATCAGCACCTGGTTGCCCGCCATCCGCTGGTAGCGGCTGAACATGTCGCACGGCAGGGCAAAGCCGGAGACGTGCCCGATGTGGCGGGGGCCGTTGGCGTAGGGCCACGCCGGGGCGGCCAGGATGTGACGGCTGGTCAAGGACATGCTCCCAGCCTAGGGGCTGCCAGGAGAGCCCTCGAACGCTTTACCGCGCACCACGGCGTCATAGACAACCCGCCTGGGCAGGGCGGATTCCCTGGCCACCGCGGCGATGGCCTCCTTGCGGCTGACACCGGCGGCCACCTGCGCGGCGACCTCCTCGGCCGCTTCCTCGGGGCTGCGCTGCGGGTCACCGGACGCGGCGGACCGGCTGGCGCCCTCGACCACCAGCGTGACCTCGCCGAGCACCCCGCCCGCGGCCCAGGCCGCGAGTTCGCCGAGCGTGCCCCGGCGGATCTCCTCGTGGGTCTTGGTGAGTTCCCGGCAGGCCACCGCGCGGCGGCCGGGGCCGAACGCGCGGGCCAGTTCGGCCAGCGTGGCGCCGGTCCGCCGGGGCGATTCGAAGAACACCATGGTCCGCGGCTCGCTGGCCAGCCCGGCGAGCCTGCGGGCCCGCTCACCAGTTTTGCGGGGCGGGAACCCCTCGAAGCAGAACCGGTCACTGGGCAGCCCGGACACCGCCAGCGCGGCGGTCACGGCGGACGGCCCGGGCAGCACCGTCACCGGGGCACCGTCCGCGGCCGCGGCGGCGACCAGGCGATAGCCCGGGTCACTGACCGCGGGCATGCCAGCGTCGGTCACCAGCAGCACATCGTGGCCATCGCGGAGCGCGGCGAGCAGCGCCGCCTCCCGGCTCCGCTCGACGGCGTCGTAGTACGACACGACCCGTCCCGCGAGATCAACCCCCAGCGCTGCGGCGAGCCTGCGCACCCGCCGGGTGTCCTCGGCCGCGACGACAGGAGTCCGGGCCAGGGCCTCGGCGAGCCGGGGCGACGCGTCGCCGGGCCGGCCGATGGGCACAGCGGCCACCGTGAGGGTGCCGCTGACGTTCTCATTCATCGCGGAACCCACGTTATGCCCCCGCGTCCCAATACGATTGCCTCGATGCTTACATCCGAGGCCGAGCTCCCGGCCGCCGACACTAGTTCCCGCGTGCCCGCGCTCCGCGCCCGGCTGGTTCCGGCCATCCCGGGCAGTGCGTTCTGGGGCTGGGCGGGCCCGCTGCTGGTCACCGCGTTCGGCGCGTTCCTGCGCTTCAACCGGCTGAGCGTGCCGCGGACCATCATCTTCGACGAGACGTACTACGTCCCTGACGCGTTCGGCATCCTGCGCCATGGGGTGGAGCAGAACTACGTCAGCAACCGGAACTCGCTGATCACGCACGGTCACACGAACATCT
>CAYPQM010000060.1:0-36468 GCA_964412845.1 uncultured Streptosporangiaceae bacterium | reverse complement strand
GCCGGCCGGAGTGCCGCACTCGGCGTAGAACTTCGCGGTGGCGCTCAGGTCGGCATTGCAGTTGCTGCAGTGCTTCTGCATGGGCGTGCCGCACGAGTCACAGAACTTCGCCCCGGCACGGACCTGGCTGTGGCAGTTGCCGCATTCCGCTGTCGCGGCGGGCGCGGGCGCGTCCTGCGGCGCCGCAGCCGGGGCCGGCGGCGGGGGCGGCGGGGCCGTGAAGCCCTGACCGCCGCCGGCGAAGCCCGGGCCCGGCGGCGGCGGGGGTGCGCCCTGGGGCGGCGGCTGCATCATCTGGTTCGCCATGCCAAAGCCGGCGCCCAGGAACATCGGGGTGGCCGCGGCGCCCCCCTGGGCCATTCCCTCGCCCGCCCCCTGCAGCGCTTCGGCCTGGGCCGCCTGCAGGAAACCGCCCGCCAGGCGGCTGTATGCGGTGTCGCCGGCCAGTTTCTTCAGCCGGGCATTGTCGTCGTCGTCGAGGTTGACGTCGAGGTTGCCGAAGCGGGCAATGGCCAGCCCGTAATCCGCCAGCTGCTGGTTGGTGGCCGGCATGGTGGCCGCCTCGATGTCGGGACTGTGCATGGACAGGCCGAGAATCGGCCAGGCGCCCGACATGAGCTGCGTGGTGATCGTGGTGCGGGTGACTTTCAGCAGTTGCTGCGCGACCCAGCCCGTGATGGCCTCGTTGTTCGTCACGTCCACGGTCCCGACCAGGTTAAAGATCAGCTTGGTGGGATCGATCACGCGCAGGGCGTACTCGCCGAAGGCCCGGAGGGTGACGATCAGGCCAGTCTGCGGGTCCTGCACCTCATCCAGCCGGCCGCCGAAGCGGCAGTTGGGGAACTCCCGGGCGCCGACGAAGTAGATCTCAGCCTTGAAGGCGTTGCTGTTGCTGCCCCAGTCCACCAGCATCCCGAGGAACGGGAGCTCTGTGGCATCGAGGGTGTGCTGGCCCGGCGGAAGTACCCCCACCACCTGGCCCTGGTTCGTGAAGACGGCGGCGGCGTCGGGTTCCACGATGGCCCGGGAGAACTTGCGGATGTTGTGATCGGGCCACTTGTATACAATCTGGCCCTTCGAGCTGTCGGGCGCAGCGATGAACTCGCGGCGGGCCTCGTTTAGAATCCCCATAGGATCGCTCCTTCGTCCCCGTGTGCGACCCTCGCTCAGGCTCGGCCGCGTTCCACCCGGATCATACTTCGGCGGGACGTTTCGCACGCTCCCCAATTGAGTCTTGTTTTGACGACTTTGCCGGGACCCCCTTGACCTGGCTCCCACCTGGGCAGACGGCCACCCGGAGCGGCCGGCTCGCACTGCCAGCCAGGTGCTCCCGGGTGCGGCCACCAGGTCACCCCCGGGTGATCTGGTTTTTCGCGGGCAGGCCTTCGATGAGCACCCGGCGGACATTGGCCCAGGCCTCGGTATAGAGGCGGCGCGCCGCCTCGTAAGCGACGCCGGCGATGTGGGGTGTGTACAGGACGCGGGCTGCGGCCTCCGCTGGGAGTGAGCACAGCGGGGAATCCTGGCCTGGTGGTTCTTCCGCATAAACATCGAGCACCGCCCCGCCCAGGTGGCCGTCAGCCAGGGCACGAGCCAGGGCCGCTTCGTCCACCACGCCGCCGCGCGAGGCGTTGACCAGCAGTGCGCCGGGGCGCATCCGGCGCAGCCCGGCTTCACTGATCAGCCCGCGGGTCGCGGGCAGGAGCGGCACGTGCAGCGTAACCACGTCGCAACTGGACAGCAGGCTGTTCAGGGCCAGGCGCCGCAGGCCGAGGCGGTCGGCCGCGGCCGGGTCGGGCGGCGACGGATCGGAGTAGACCACGTCGGCGCCGACCGCGCGGAACAGGCGCGCGACGGCCAGGCCGATCTGGCCGAGCCCGACCACGCCCACGGTTCGGGAGTGCAGGCTGCGCACCGCGGGCGGCGACAGCCGCCGGCGCACCTCGGCGTACCGCCCGGCCCGGATCTCCCGGTCGGCGAGCGCCACGCCGCGCAGCAGGGCCCCGGTGGACACGAGCACGTACTCGGCCACTTCCCGGGCGTTCGCGGCCGGCACGTTGGCCACCACGACATCCGGCCGGCCGGCGAACGCGTCACCGGCCCGGTCGACCCCGGCGCCGGTGAACTGGACAAGTTCGAGCTGGTGGGCGCGGCCTGCCCAGGCGAGATCCAGGCGGGGACCGACCGATGCGAGGACCACGGCCCGGGCGGCGGACAGGTCAGCGTCCGGGACCGCCGCCGGGTCGCCGAACCAGACCAGGAGGTCACCGGGCGGGTCGACGCCGACTTCCCGGAAATCCGCCTCAGGGCGCAGGCAGACGACGTCCGTGCTCACTGCGCCGCCGGGCCGATCTCGGTGGTTACCGCCGCGAGGTCGGGGACCGGGAAGAAACAGAGGCTGACCAGATCGGTGCGGCCGGTGTTGCGGGTGCGGTGCGGCTCCCCCGGCGAGACGACCACGACGTCACCGGGCGCCACCGGCCACGTTCCCTCGCTGGTGGTGAACTCGCCGGTTCCCTCGACGATGAGGATCACCTCTTCGCAGCCGTCATGACGGTGCGGGCCACGGGCGGCGGCGCGGCCGGTCTCCGGCGGGATCGTCACCCGCCGGACCGTCACGCCATATCCGCCCTCCGCACCGGAGACCAGTTCAGCGGCGGACCGGCCCGGCAGGGACAGCCGCCGTCCCGCTCCCGCCGGGACGACCGCGGTCATGCCGGCCCCACCGGGATCGTGGCCAGCCCGTCCGTGGCCGGCGGCGGCCGGCCCGTCGGCGGCTGCACCGAGGCCAGCGCCTCCAGCACGCCGCCCAGCCGGGCGGCGATCTCGGCACCGAGTTCCGCGACGAATTCCCGTGCTTCCTGCTCGGTCGACCCCTCCGGGTCGCCGTACCAGCCCGTCGCCGACATGGTGCGCACGTCCGTGAGCATGGGCTGGAACGACCGGTCCCGCCGCAGCCGGTCGACCAGTTCGCCCTGGCGGCGGTCGCCACTGCCGCCGGCCCGGTCCAGGTGCACGAGATCCGGCCGGCTGGCCAGCACTGACCAGGTCTCGATCTTCCCGCCGTGGGTGAGGCCGCCGGCCCGGGGACCGAACCGCTCCTCGGCGACGTAGCAGGCCTGCACGACGACCACAGCCAGCCCCATGTCGCGGTGCAGTCGCTCGGCGACCAGGGCCAGCGACGGGATGTTGCCCTCATGCCAGTTGAGGATGACGAACTCGCGGCACCCGTGCGCCGCCAGCGACGATCCGATGTCGGCCACCACGTCCTGCAGAGTCTGCGGCCGCAGCGACACGGTCCCGGGAAAAGGCATGTGCATCGGCGTCACGCCAAGCGGGCACAACGGCAGGACCAGCGCGTCGATCCGCTCCGCCACCTGCAGCGCGATGGCTACGGCGGCGAAGAAATCAGTGCCGGTCGGCAGATGCGGTCCGTGCTGCTCGACGCTGCCCATCGGGAGCACCACCCGGGGGCTGCGGGCCAGGGCCGCCGCGATCTCCGGGTCCGTGAGCTCATCGAACCGCCGGCTGGACATAGCCGCTGTCATCCGCACCCCTCCCGGTTCAGGCTTCCCATTCACGATCCCCGCTCACGATTCCGCTCAGGATTCCTCGATCTCGTTGATGATCTCGGCCACGTCCACCGGGCGCGCGCCAGCCAGCGACCGGGCCGCCGCCTGCAGCACCGCGACGTTGGCCAGTGCCTCAGTGAGCCCGACCTCCACCTGGGCCGTGCCGCGGATCGCCCCGGCGAACTCCTCGATCTCCTCCCGGAGATGGTCGCGGGGGGCGAGCGGCACCGCATCCGCGGCCAGGACGCGCGAGTCCGGGTCGGAGCTGTCCGCACTGATCACCGTGCGGGTCAGGCCGGTGTGCGCGTCGGTCTCGGCCGACCGGCTCCACCAGGAGAAATCCAGCTCATAGCGGAACCGCGCCGCCGAGCAGTACATGTCAATGGTGAAGCACCCCGGGGACAGCCAGTTGCAGCCGAGGTAGCCGAGGGACTGGTCGAATTCCAGCAGCACCCCGACGGCCAGGTGGTTCGCGATGCCGGGCCTGGGCGCCCGGCCCATGGCGACCGCCCGGCGCGCGGGCCCCAGCAGGTACTGCAGGTTGTCGATCTGATGGATGCCGAGCTGGGTCAGCGGCCCGCCGGGGGCCTGAACCGGGTCCGCCCGCCAGTCCCCCTCCTTGAGCTCCAGCCCGCGCTCGTTCCCGAACACGGCCTCGACCATGGACGGGCGGCCCGCGTCGCCGCTGTCCAGGACATGCTTCATCGCGCGCAGCCCGGACAGGCGGCGGGCGCTGTGCCCGCACGCGAAGACGATGCCGGACTCGCGGACGGCGCACCGGATCCGCCGCAGGTCCGCAAGGTCGACCGCGACGGGCTTTTCCGTGTATACGTGCTTGCCCGCCGATGCCGCCGCCTCGATCAGCGGGGCGTGCTGGTCATTCGGCGCCGTGATCACGATGCCGTCAATGTCCGCGCGGCCCAGCACGGCCTCCAGCGATTCGTCCTCCCCGCATCCGAAGTCGGCGGCGAAGCTGCGCCGCCGCTCCGGGTTACGGCTGAAGCAGCTGCGCAGCTCCAGCACGCCGCTGCCGGCGTAGGCGCGGGCCATCACCCGCGCCCACCGCCCGAGGCCGACCGCGGCCAGGCGGACGCGGGGCTGGCCCGCGTCCGCCCGTACCGGGCTCTGCGCTGACGCAGGGTTACCTCCGGTCACGACGATCCCAGTGCGGCCGCCGCCGCGTTCGCGTAGGAGGGATCAACGATCTGGCGGTAACTGGGCTGCGATGGGATGTCCTTGTACTTGGCCAGGATGCCGGCCGTGTAGGTCACCTGAGCCTGGCTGAGCCCGGCGCCGTCCGGCCAGGTCCCCGAACCCCGCAGGAAGTTGATCGCATAGGCGACCGCGGGCTGGTCTTCCTGGGTGGTCTTGGTGGCCAGGCTGACCAGGGCGGCGTTGTTGGCCGTGCTGTTCATCCACCGGTCGGCCAGCATCATGGCGGTCAGGAACCGGACCACCACATCGTGATGAGCCTGGCCGTAGGAATCGAGCATGCTGACCCCGCCGTACCACCACTGCGGGATGGACTTGTATTCCGACGACAGCACCGAGGCGCCCTTGAGCTGGTGGGTGATCACGTAGGCGTCGTCGGCGTGGAACACCGCCGCGTCGATCTTCTTGGCCACCATGGCCGGCACGAATTCAGAGCGGACCATGTTGATCGGCTTGATCTGGCTCAGGTGAACCCCGGCCGGCTCCAGGCAGGCCTGCAGCAGGGTGATGGAGAACCCGTCGGTCCCGGTAGAACCGACCGGCTTGCCGATCAGCCCCTTCGCGGTCTTGATGCCAGGAGAGCCGATGCACTGAGTGTCGAGCTTGGTCCCGTAGGACCAGATCGCGTGGATGGGCGCGTGCTGCGCGGCCGCCTCGATCGAGTCGGTCGCGGAGCTGAACCCGAAGTCGATGCTCCCCGCAGTGGTGCCGAGTTCGGTCTGCAGGCCGTTCGGCATGCTGATGAATTTGACGTGCAGGTGCTCCTTGGCGAAGAAGCCCTTGGCCTGCGCCACGTACGGGGCCATGAAGATGGCCTTGGGCGGCGACAGCGCGATGCCGACGTTGACCGTGGCCCAGGAGTTACCGGAGCCGGAACCAGAACCGGAGCCGGAACTACTGCCGCAGGCGCTCAGCGCGAGCGTGGTGACAATGGCGCCGGCCGCGAGCCACCGGGACCGCGACGCGCGGACGGCACTCCGTTCAGGCCGGGTGTGCTGAACCTTCATGGGACCTCTTAAGGGTGTGCTGGATCGTGCGGGGGCAAGGAGAGGGTCGTTCGGGTAGGTCAGCGGTCAGGGCCCGCGGGCGGGTCTACTTCGCCCACGGGGCCACCTTGCGCTGGATGAAGGTGATCAGGGCGCGGAGCGACACGCCCAGCGCCATGATCACCAGGAGGACGGCGAGCGCCTGATCGGTGTGATAGGTCTGCGCCGCCGTTTCGAGCAGGTTGCCCAGCCCGGTCAGTTGGGTGAAGATCTCGGCGATGAACATGCCGACCAGGCCCATGGCCACGCCCTGCGCGGCACCAGCGGCGATGTACGGGACGGTGCCGGGCAGCAGGACGTGCCGCCACAGGCTCATCCGGCTCATCCGCAGCGAGCGGGCCACCTCCAGCAGGTCGCTGTCGAGGTTGCGGACCCCCGCGGAGACGGTGACCACGCTGGGGAACACCACGAACAGCGCGATGATGAGTTCCTGGGTGAGCACCCCGAAGCCGAGCCAGATGCTCAGCAACGGGACGATCGCGACCATGGGGGTCGCGTACAGCGCCTGGAGGTACAGCCCCACCGCGGCTTCCGCCTTCTGGTAGGCGCCGATGCACATCCCGATCACCACGCCGGCCACCAGGCCGGCCAGGTAGCCGATGGCGAAGGTCCACAGGCTGTACCCGATGGCGCCGGGCAGCCCGCCATGCTGCCACAGGTGCCATAGCGCGGCCAGGACGGTGGTGATCGGGTCGAAGATGATGGCGATCGAGTTCGAGCCGTACCACTGCCAGACGGCCAGCACGACCACCAGGGAGGCGATCCGGATAGCCAGGTAAGTCCGGCGGTCCCGGCGGGCCCGGCTGCGGCGGCGCGCCGCGATGGCCGCCTCGATCTGCTCCCGGGTGCCGCCGGCCGCCGGGTCCGCCGGTGCCGCCGCCGGCCCGGCCAGGCCCGCGGCCGCCGGGGAGCCGGTGCTGTTCCTGCCCTCGCTCACTGCTCACCTGCCTGGTCGATGGCGCCCTGGCGGAGCTGATCCCAGATCTCCTCACGCAGCCCGGCATAGGCGGGATGGCGCCTGACCAGGGAGATGGTGCGGGGCTGCTCGATGGGAACCTGGATGTCCCGGACGATCCGGCCCGGCCTGGCCGCCATGACCAGGATCCGGTCACCGAGGGTGATGGCTTCGTCGATGCTGTGGGTGATGAAGACGATGGTCTGCCGCAGCCGCTCCCGCAGCGCCAGCAGGTCCTCTTGCAGAACCTCCCGGACCTGGGCATCAACGGCCGCGAACGGCTCGTCCATGAGGAGCACGTCCGGGGCCGTCGCCAGGGCCCGGGCCAGGCCGGCCCGCTGCTTCATCCCCCCGGAGAGCTGCGCCGGGTACTTGCGTTCGTGCCCGGCCAGGCCGACTGCGGCGATGGCCTCGCTGACCCGCCGCTCCAGTTCGGCACGGCCGGTCCGGGCGAGCTGCAGCGGAAGCGCCACGTTGCGGTAGACGCTCTTCCAGGGGAACAGGCCGAAATGCTGGAAAACGACCGCGACCCGCCGGTCGGGCCCGGTGACCGTGGCTCCGCCGATGGTGACGCTTCCGTGATCGGCTTCGGCCAGCCCAGCCATCATGCGCAGCAAGGTGGTCTTGCCACACCCCGACGGCCCGACAATGCAGACGAACTGGCCCGCCTCAACCGTCAGGCTGATGTCCTCAAGCACGATCCCGCCCGGGAACCACTTGTAGACGTTGCGGCAGTCGATCCGCCCGTTCCCGGGCTGGCTGGCGGGATCCGTGCCCGGCCCAGCAGGCGCGGGCACGGTGGCAGCCGTAACTTCCGCTGCCGGTGCCCCGGCTCGCGGATGAGCCCTCTCCGGCATCTGGCGGCCCCCTTCCCCTTGGGTCGGCCGGTCATCTAAGGTCTGACCACAACGTCTGGGGACAGTAGCCGGGGGTCTGCGGCGCTGTCAACGATTTCACCGCGTATGCCCACGTTTATACAGCTCAACATGGCGATATGCCCGGATCTGTTGACAGTGCCGGACGCCCCCCCTACTTTGTACTTCGCATACAGAAGAGGTCTGACCACGGAGGTTTGAGTGATCCAGTCCGCCTCCCCACCCCCGTCCAGCGGGCCCGTTTTCCTGGCCCACCGGCGGGGTGACGATGTCGCGGTCGCGGTGCGCGACGCCGCACCGGGCGACGCCAGCGGCGCCTATCTCGAATCGGGGGAACGCTTTGAAATAGCGGTCCGTGCGCCGATTCCGCTGGGGCACAAGGTCGCGCTGCGGGATCTGGCCGAGAGCGAGAAGGTCATCGAGTACGGGGTCCTCATCGGCCTGGCCCGCGGCCCGGTCGCGGCCGGGGATCTCGTGCACACCCACAACCTGAGGAGCGCGCGGTGGCAGAAAAGCGTCTGACCGGGTACCGGCGGCCCGATGGGCGCGCGGGAATCCGCAATCATGTCCTGATCATCCCGGTCGACGACCTGTCGAACGCGGTGGTCGAGTCCGTGGCGAAGGCGATCCCGGGCACCCTGCCGCTGCCGCACCCGTATGGCCGGCTGCAGTTCGGCGCCGACCTCGACCTGACCTTCCGGACGCTGATCGGGACAGGCGCGAACCCGAACGTGGCCGCGGCGATCGTGATCGGCATCGAGCCGACCTGGACCGAGCGGATTGTGGCCGGGATCGCGGAGACGGGCAAGCCGGTCACCGGGTTCTCCATCGAGCGCCACGGCGACCTGCGGACCCTCGAGATGGCGGCCCGCTGTGCCGCGCAGATGATGCAGGACGCCAGCGAGATCGCCCGGGTGCCCGTGGAACGGGGCGAACTGGTGATGAGCATCAAGTGCGGTGAGTCCGACACCACGAGCGGGCTGGGTGCCAACCCGGCCACCTCGGAAGCGGTGGACCGGCATATTGCCGCGGGGGGAACCGTCATCTTCGGGGAGACCACCGAGCTCACCGGCGGCGAGCACCTGATCGCGGAACGCTGCGCCAGCGAGGAGGTGCGCAAGAAGTTCCAGGGCTTCTTCGACGACTACTTCGCCATGGTGGAGCGGACCGGGGCGAACCTGCTCGGTTCCCAGCCCACCCAGGGCAACATCCGCGGCGGGCTGTCCACCATCGAGGAGAAGGCCCTGGGCAACATCCAGAAGACCGGGACCACCCCGGTGGTGGACGCGCTGGCCCCGGCCGAGCGGCCGACCCGCCCCGGGCTGAATTTCATGGACACCTCGTGCGCGGCGGCCGAGTTCATTACCCTCACCGCCGCCGCGGGGGCGGTCATCCACCTGTTCCCGACCGGCCAGGGCAACATCGTCGGCCACCCGGTCGAGCCAGTGATCAAGATCACGGCCAACCCGCTGACGCAGTCAACGATGAGCGAGCACATCGATGTAGATGTCTGCGGCCTGCTGCAGTTGGAGTATGACTTGGCAGCGGCCGGAACCAGGCTGGAAGATGTCATCGACCGCACCATCAACGGGCGCCTCACGTGCGCTGAGGCCCTCGGTCACCGGGAATTCGCGCTCACCCGGCTGTACCCGAGCGCGTAGGAGCCACCATGTCTGACGAGCCTGCCATGTCTGGCGACGCACCCGAGGCCAGCCAGGCCGCTATTGGCTGGCGGTGGATGGGCTCGAAGGAGCCGCTGTTCCGGCGGGTGGCCGATCAGATCGAGCGCTTCGTCGACGGGAACGGGCTCTCCCCCGGTGACCGGCTGCCCGGCGAGCGCGAACTATGCGAACTGCTGGGCGTGAGCCGCGCCTCGGTGCGCGAGGCCCTGCGGTCGCTGCAAACCCGGGGGGTCGTGCGGGTTCGGCACGGCAAGGGCGTCTACGTCGCCTCCCCCGACGAGGGGGAACGTGCGATGCAGCGGTTCTCCCGGCTGCGCGAAGTCGGCTTGGAGGAACTGTTCGCCATGCGTGAGGTGCTGGAGGTTCCGGCCGCGGGGTGGGCCGCCACCGAGGCCACCGACGCGCAGATCGCCGACCTCGCCCGCACGTACGAAGTCCTGCAGCAGGCGGTCATCGCCCGGAGTTCGCCACGGGAACTGCAGGTCATCGACGCGAGATTGCACCTGCAGATCACTGAGTACGCGAATAACCGCTTCCTCACGATGACGCAGGCGATCCTGCAGGAGATGCTGGCCCGCAGTATGGACACGACGCTGTCCATCACGGGACGCCCCGCGCGGTCCGTCCGGGAGCATGCGGAGATCGTCGAAGCCCTCATGGCGCGGGACGCTCCCCGGGCGCGCGCGGCGGCCCGGCGGCACATCCGCAGCACCCGCCGCGCCGCGCTGCGCCGGGTCGGTGACGAGAGGGAACACGAAGGGGCGACGAAACCAGCCCGGCCGTGACAGGTGCCGCCAGCCGGCCCCCGCTCCCCTGCGGCTAGGTTTCCTTCGGCCGGTACTGCAGCCGCTGCCGCACCCTTTCCTGGACGCCATCGCGCTCGTTGTCCGCCGCGGCCCGGCGGGCTTGATCAAAGTCGACGCGGGTCAGCAGGCCGTGCGAGAGCAGGAAGTCGGCGAGGTCGCGGGCATGCCCCCGCTCGTTCCAGATGAAGCCCTGCAGCAGCTTCTTGTAGTCGGACACCGCGCCTTCCCCGCTGAGGTCCAGGGCGATCACCACGTCCATCATCGGCACCGTCTGCGGTGCGGCCAGGCCGAGGATGAACTCCTGGTAGTAATAGGCCATCGCCATCCGCGCCGTGGCGTTGCGCTCGAAGTAGCCACGCACGTGCGCCACCGCGTCGTCCCGGGGCGGGCTGCCCCGCCGGGCGGCCGAGGCGTCCACCATGACCTTGCTGCCCTGGGTGCGCGGCTGCTGGTCGCTGCGCGGGGTGGCCGGCTGGGCAGGCTGGCCCGGCAGGCGATCGAGCCGCAGCGGCAGGACCTGGCTACCGACGCTGACCAGCCACGATCCCTCCTCAAGCACCACCGGCAGCGCCTCATAATGCGCTGGTGCCGCCGGCAGGATGTGGCGGGCGGCCCGCTGCACGGCCTCGGCGCTGGCGGCCACCCCGGCGGCGTACGGCGCCAGGTACACCCGGTAGGTCGTGTCGCGGCTGAACAGTTCCCACCGGTGGTGCACGTAGCGAAGGCCTGCGCAGCGCGGCGCCCGGTGCAAGGTGAGGTCATCGTTACCGCTGAGCAGGCCCCGGTCCAGCCAGGTGATCTCGTCGGGCGGGCAGTTCACCCACTCGCTGCGCACAGACGACCAGATGAAGAGCTGGCCTTTCGCCACCCGGCCGCCACCCCCGAACGACGGCGCGCCACTGGCGCGGCCATCCAGTCTCACCATGTCTGGGATGACAATTGTGGCACTGCGGGCCGGGCGGGCCCTGACGCCACCCCCGGCCGCGGCAGCCCCGGGCCCCCCGCCTCAGCCGATCTCGACCCCGGACAGCAGTGTGTCTGGCCTGGTTCCCCAGCGGATCGAATCACCGTTGCTGAGCGGGTGCTCACCCACGAGCGGGGTGCCGTTCAGGGTGAGCCCGTTCATGCCCAGGTTGGCGACCCACCACTGGCCGTCGGAATACGTGAACCTGGCATGCTCCCGGGACACCGTGGGCACGTCGGGAAGCTCCAGTTCCACGGCCCCCCGCCCGGCACGGGCGCCGGACATCCGGGTTTCCGTCACCGAGGAGCCGGTGACCAGCCGCAGCACCGGGATCCGGCTGCGGCTTGCTTCCATGACCGTCGGCATGCCGGTGACGACCGTCCGGTCAGGCTGCGGCTGCGCGCGGGTGCTCCCGTCGTGCGCCACGAACCCCCGGTACGGGCCGTCCTGCACCGGCTGAGGACCGGCATAGACTCCGCCGGGGCCCGCATGGTCAGGCTGCGGGTCGGCCTGAGCCGGCGGGCCGGCGTACGCAGGCTGCAGTCCGGCCGGCCGGAACTCCGGGCCAGCCTGCCCGAACGGGGAACCGGCGTCCACCGGCCGGCCCTGCCGGAGCTGGTAGCGGCCAACCGGGAGCGACGGGTCAGCGATGATCCGCACCTCAGCCGGCCCGTACCCAGCGAAGCGGGCGCCGTGCGCGGCCACCTGGTCCTCGTAGACCTCGGCCGCACTCGCAGCGATCAGCCCGAGGTCAATCCGCTCGCTCAGCGAGCGGATGCCCTCGGGATTGAGCCGCAGCTCGACGAGGTTGGGCGCGAGCAGCGACCCGCTCGGCGTCACCACGAACACCTCGGGCAGATGCCGCAGGGCGAGCTGCAGCACATCCTGCCCATCGCGCCACGGCCGGGCGGCCAGCTGCCGGACCCACGGGTGATCCCTGGTGACACCCAGCGTCCGCAGAGCCAGCAGGCCCACGACGCCCAGTCCGGCCAGGACGGCCAGCAGCATGGTTGCCGCGAAGGCCGAGCCCGTCACAGCCAGCAGGACCACCCAGCACGCCGCGATGCCGGCTGCCGCCATCCACCGCTTCCGGCTCCGCCGCGGCAGTGGAGCACGCGCCGGCCGGCGCATCGCTTCCCCGCGATCAGTCATCAAACACCATCCCTGACCTGTCCGCCGCATGCGCGGCTGCCTGGTTCGTCAGTCCACGATGCGGTCAAGCAGACGCGCTGGTCAACGAATCACGGGTAGCTCCCAGACATCTGGAAGTTGCGCTGGCCGGCGGCCCGGCGGCCCCAGGGGCCGGCCGCCAGCCTGGGCCCAGCCCGGTCAGCTGACGATGAACGTGCCAGTCATGCCTTTCTGCGCATGCCCGGGGACGGGGCACAGGTAGCGGTAAGTTCCCGGCGTGCTGGCGGTGAAGGTGACCGTCCCGGCGTGCATGCCTGCCGATGTGGGGTTGCCGAGGAACCACAGTGCGGCCCCGGTGAACGCGGGCCGGGCGGTCATCATCGGCATCCACGAGGATGGGGCGCCGCGGGCGGTGACGACCAGGCCGTGCGCGGTATCGGGGTCAGCGTTGATGACGTCGATGCTGACCCGGGTGCCGGCCGGCACCACGATGGCGGGGTTGGTCAGGCCGGCGATGCGGAAGGTCTCATCGCGGCCGCCAGGCGGGCTGGCCAGAACGGTGAACCGGGCCGCCGGGCCGGAGAAGGTGATCGTGTGCCGGGCCCGGCTGGCCACCGCGCCGGCCGGGACCTGGCCGCCGAGCCGGGCCGCCTGGGCTGGGCTGACCCGGGGGCCGGGAGCGTTCGCGAACAGCGCGCCCATGACCGCGCCCGGGTCGCGGGCGGTGCCCATCATGAAGCCCGGCAGGGCACGGCCCCGCATCCAGGCCGGCCCGGCAGGCCCGCCTGTCATCCAGCGGTAGCCGCTGACGCCCATCATCCAGCCGCGGGACGGCGTGCCGCCCATCATGCCGGATGAGCCGGAGTAGAGGCCGCCCATCATCGACCGGTAGAACGAATACGCGGAACCGCTGGGCGGGCTGGCCCCGGCGGGCGCCTGGCTGGCGGAGGCCGACGCGGCGGGCGCCGGCGCGGCGGACCCGCAGGCGGCGATGGCCGCGGCCGCCCCGAGGCCTGCCGTGGCCAGGGCAGCGGTGCCGAGCACTGCGGCCAAACGGGTGTGCTTCATGAGAATCCCTCTCTGGAGCCGGATAGTGTCACCGACGCCCATCAGCCCCGCTGCTGACGGCCGCCGGCCGGGGGTGTGCAGACGGCAAGGCCTCCTGGTCCTCGCCGAGTGAGAGGTAGCTTTCGTCTTCCTGAGCGGTGTGCAGCGCGAGGATGGCGTGCAGCCCGTACAGCAGGGCGCGCAGTTCGGCGATGTCCACGTCATCGGGTGGTCCCGGGCCGATGTCGTCAAGGAGCTGGCCCAGCCTCCTGATCTGGTGCGCGATCTCGATGTGGGCCCGGCTCATGGTCGCTGTCGCGTCGGAGCCGCCCAGGAGCCGGTCCAGCGCCGGGTAGAGTTCCTCCTCCTCGGCCTTCTCGTGCGGCCCGATCTGCTCGGTCAGCAGCTGGTGCGCTTGGCGGGCCTGGGCCATCGCCACGGCGGGCGCGCTGAGCCCGAGCGCATCCGCGACGGATCGCAGCCGCTCAAGGCTGGCCCGGATGGACTCGTGCTCGCTCTGGAAGCGCCTGGTGAGCGCGGCGTCCGCGGCGGCCAGGTGGGCCCCCGCCGGGCCTGGGCGCAGGGCCCGCAGGGAATTGAGGATCACCGCCACATCGATCAGCTCCTGCAGGAGCGCACCCCATACTGCGGGCAGCAGGCCGGCCGCCGCCGCGCCCATCGCGGCGAGTGACATCGCCATCCCGGCGAGCACGCTTTGCACGGCGATCCGCTGGGTGCGGCGGGCGAGCGCGGTCACCTCGCCCAGGCGGTCAAGGCGGTCCACGGTGAGCACCGCATCGGCGGCTTCAGAGGACGCGGTGGCCCCGCGAGCGCCCATGGCGACCCCCACGTCCGCCAGGGCCAGGGCCGGAGCGTCATTGATGCCGTCGCCGACCATGATGACCGGCGCGCCGCGCATCTCCAGGCGGACGGCGTCGAGCTTCTCGGCCGGGGTGCGCTCGGCCAGCACCTCATCGACGCCGATCACCGCGCCGACCGTCTCGGCCACGTCCGCACGGTCACCAGTGACCATGACGATCCGCCGGATGCCCCCGTGCCGCAGGGCGCGGATGGTCCGGCCGGCATCCGGCCGCACCGGGTCGTCCAGGATCAGCACCCCGGCCGGCGCGCCATCCACCGCCACGAACACCGTCAGCGCACCGTCGAGCCGGGCCCGGCGGCGTGCCGTCTTGGCCCAGGCGGGCGTGCCGGTCACCCCCACCCAGCCCGCTTTGCCGACGGCAACCTGGTGGCCGTCGACGATCCCGCGGATCCCCTGCCCGGGAATCTCCGCCACCCGTTCCGGCCGCACCAGCTCGCAGTGGCGCTGGGCCGCCGCCCGGACGACTGCGCTGGCCAGGACATGCTGGGATACCTGATCCAGGGACGCCGCCAGGCGCAGCACATCCCCGGCCGCCAGCGGGCCTGCCGGAATGATGGCGGCCAGCGATGGGTGCCCGCTGGTGAGCGTCCCGGTCTTATCCAGGAGCAGGGTCGTGCACCGGGCCAGTTGCTCCAGTACCCCGCCGCCCTTGACCACCACCCCGCGGCGCGCCGCGACCGACAGCCCCGACACCAGCGCGACCGGGGCGGCGAGGATCAGCGGGCATGGGGTGGCCACGACCAGGACCGCGACCGCCCGCGCCGCCCCGGCCACGGCCCACGCTGCCCCGGCCGCGGCCAGGCTGACCAGCAAGAACCACACCGCATAACGGTCCGCCAGCCGGACGAACGGTGCCTGCGAACTCTCGGCTTCAGTGACCAGGCGGACGATCCCGGCATAGGTGCTGCCGGCTGCGGTGGCCGACGCCCGCAGGTCGAAGGGGCCGCCCGCGTTTACCACGCCGCTGCGGACCGGCTCGCCGCGGGCGCGCTCCACCGGACGCGGCTCGCCGGTGAGCGCCGACTCATCCAGGATCGCGGAGGCGGCGGCCAGGCTGCCGTCGACCGGCACGAGCTCGCCGGGAGCGACCAAGATGAGGTCGCCGGGCACGACGGCGTCAAGTGCCACTACCTCAAGTGATCCTCCGGCGTAGCGCCGCGCGGTCCGGGGCGCGCGCTCCAGCAGGGCGTGCAGGTCACGCCGGGCCCGGCGTGCCGCCCATGCCTCCAGCGCCCGCCCGCTGGCCAGCATGACGCTGATCACCGCCGCGGCCAGCAGCTCACCTACGGCGAGCGCACCCAGCAGGGCCAGCAGCGCGATGACATCCACCCCGATACGGCCCCGGCGGATGGCCTCCGCCATCGCCCACAGCGCGTACGCCACCCCGCATGCCCCGGCCGCCAGCCACGCATCATTCCCGGCCCCGGCGGCCCCAGCCAGGTGCAGCACGGCCCCGGCCGCCAGAGCCGACATGGTCACGACCAGCAGGGTGACCGCCAGTTGCCTGGCCAGCCACGAGCGCACGCCGCGACCACGAGTCGAACCCACGGTAGGAATCATTCCCGCAGGTAAATTCTGCGGGCCAGAGTCATTGGCCACCCGTCCCGGGCCCTTCGGCCTGGATCTCCGGGGCGCAGGCCGGGTGGCGCGTCATCCCATCAGCGCGGGCTGGTCAGGGGGTGACACCAGACAAATTCAGGCCCACCACGCCCGCCAGGACCAGCCCGATCGACACGAGCTTGACCACCGAGACCGACTCGCCCAGGGCCGCCATGCCGACCACCGCGGTTCCGGCCGCGCCAATGCCTGTCCATACCGCATACGCTGGGCCGACCTCCAGCTTGCCCAGGGCCAGGCTGAGCAGGCCAAAGCTGATCAGCGCGCAGGCCGCGAAGCCGACCGTGGGCCATAGCCGGGTGAAATTGGCGCTCTGTTTGAGCAGGACCGCGAACCCCGTCTCGAACAACCCCGCGACCACTACGACCAGCCACTCCATGGGCTCACCTCCACCAGGACCCAGATCACCTTGACCGTTCGCCGCTGCCTGATCTTGCGCGCCAGTCTGCCAGCCGCGCAGCGACCGGCCCCGGGCAGCGGCGCGGCCCTTGGCACCGATCGCTGGATGACGGCTCGTGCTGAAAGTCAGGGTGGCGTGCGGTCGGCGGAGCGGTCATCCCCGGACCTGGCCCGGCGCAGCCAGCGCCAGGGCCGTGTCCGGCGCACTATCTCCACCACGGCGCTCACTGCGAGCGCCACGCCGAAGGCGAGCAGGAATCCGGCCCACGGCCGGTCCTCGAATGCCTTGCCGCCCAGCCGCCCGATAAAGAATGCGTAGGACGCCCAGATAGCGCCCGCGCACGCGGTCGCGGCGACGAAGCTCCGCCGCGGGTACCCGACGACGCCACAGGTCAGCGTGACGGCTGTGCGCCCGCCGGGGATGAACCGGCAGGCGATGATCAGGCGCGCGCCGAACCGGTCGAGGGCACCGGTGGCCCAGGCACGCCTGCGCGCTCCGCGCTCGCCGGCGAAGGCCCGCCGCTCGGCGATCGGCCCGAACCGGCGGCCGAGGAAATAACAGAGGTTGTCCCCCGCGAACGCGCCGCAGGCCGCGAGGGCGACGAGCACCGCGATCCTGGGATCGGTACTGCCCGCAGTCGCGACACCCAGCGCGATGACGGCGGTCTCACTCGGCAGCACGGGCAGGACCGCGTCCAGCGCCGGGACAGCGAATGCGGCCAGGTAGGACGCGGGCGAGGACACCGCAAGGTGCGACAGGATGCTCAACAGCCCGCCTGCCCCGCGTCCTGCGTCAGGCACGCCTGGGGAATCCGCAGGACAGCGATGGTCGGGCCCCCGCCGAATGCGCAGCTCATCCGACCAGGCAATCAGCAGGAGCCCGGCTCCGGGAAACCGGGGTATGGCCGCCCGGGAGGCATACCCCGGTGTGGCCATTGCCCGGGCGGGTCAGGTCACGCGCTACCCGGCCGGCCCGGCGCGGCCGGCGGCGTTGGCCGGCGCAGGGTTGCCATCGGCGGCTGGCGGCCGACGGCGCATGGCCATGCCTGCCCCATCACCTTGGCATATGACACGCCGGGCGGGTTCTAGCGCCTCATTCCGGGTTCCTGCGTTCACGCCGAGTTACCTTGGGAAATGTGTTCGCATGCGCCGTTCCGCCCCGGGCTGTCCCGCTCGCCCGGCTCAATGCCGTGCGCCGGCCTGGCCGGCCACGGTACGAACAGGCCATTGCCGTGGCCGCAGAGCACGCTCACGGCGGTATCCCCGGCCCCCTGGTGGTCCCATGATGTCTCCGGAAGACGCCAGTAAGCCCGAGGCGGCGGTGGCAGATCATGCGGGCAGCGTCCTGTGCCGCCTGCTGATCTGCCACCCCGACATCGTCGACATCGAGATCCTCGGCCAGACCGAGATGTTCGAAGGGACCGTCTCATATTCGCTCGGCGTGGTGCTGCCCGGCGGCCGGGAGCTGTACATCGACGTGGAGGACGCCCCCGGGCCTCCCGGCCGCCCCGCATGACGATTCCGCACGAGTGGATCGGCCTGGCGCTCGCGTTTGTCTCGGCGATCCTCACCAACACGGCCTACTCGCTTGAGCACGACGCGGCCGCGGCGCTGCCACCGCTCTCGCCGCGCCGTCCGTTCCGGTCGGCAGAGTTCCTGCTCCGCGACCGGCGCTGGCTCACCGCGTTCGCGACCGAAACCGCAGGCTGGCTGATGTATGTGGCCGCGCTGCGGCTCGCCCCGCTCGCGCTGGTGCAGGCGGTGACGGCGTCCGGGGTCGCCGTCCTCGCGTTCGCAACGGCGCACGGGCACCCGTCCCGGCTGGCGCGGCGTGAGCAGTTCGCCGTCGTCCTGGCGCTGGCCGGTCTGACTCTGCTCGCGCTCTCCCTCGTCGGGACGCAGGCATCCGATCGCCCTCCGGGGGTCGCAGGCATTGTCGTCTGGCTTGCCGCCTGCGGCGGCGGGGCGGTGCTTCTCATCGCCATGCCGACGCATTTCGCCCGCGCCGCATCGCTCGGTCTCGCGGCCGGCCTCCTGTTCGCCGACGGGGACATCTCGGCCAAGCTGGTCGGCTACGGCGGGCTCTGGCTCATTGCACTGGCCACACTCATCGTGGCCTACGGCATCGGGACGAGCGTGCTGCAGTCTGCCTACCAGCGGGGCGACGCGCTGACGGCCGCGGGCACGGCGACGATGGTGACGAACGCGGTCCCGATCACGGCTGGTTTCGTGCTCTTCCACGAGATGCTGCCGCACGGGGCGCGGGCGGCCCTGCAGATCGCAGCGTTCGCCGCGCTCGTGGTGAGCGCCGTCGCGCTCGGCCACCAGCAGGCACCGCCCGCTGATCGGCGGGCCGGGTGATCCGCGCGCCCCTGCATCTGGTTCGCTTCTGGGCATGATCTCCCCTGCATCCGCGGATCCCGCCTCGCCGCCATCGTGGTTCCTGGCGGCAATCACCGCACCTGTCGAGCATGGCGTGGTGGTGGTCGACGCGGCCGCGATCACCTACCGGGCGTGGGGCAACCCCGGCGGGGATGGCATCGTCCTGGTCCACGGGGGCGCGGCGCACGCTCGCTGGTGGGACCACATCGCCCCGCTGCTGGCCACCGGCTACCGTGTCGTCGCACTTGATCTCTCCGGGCACGGCGATAGCGGACGTCGTGAGAGCTACAGCCTTGACGTGTGGGCACGCGAGGTGCTTGCTGTCGCCGCAGACGCCGGGATCAACCGCCCGCCCATCGTCATCGGACACAGCATGGGCGGCTTCGTGACGCTAAGGGCAGCCAGCCTCTACGGTTCCCAGCTGGCCGGGGCAGTCGCCATTGACTCGCCCGTGCGGGATATGACTCCTGAACAGCGCGCCGCCCGCGAGCGGCGCGCTTTCGGGCCGCTCCGGGTCTATGCGTCCCGGGACGCCGCCGTCGCCCGGTTCCGCCCGATTCCCGACCAGCCCGCGCTGCCCTACATTGCGGCCCACGTGGCCAGCACCTCCATCCGCGAGGTCGAGGGTGGATGGAGCTGGAAATTCGACCCGCGCATCTTCGCGCGCAATCAGCTCACCCTGGCCTTGCTCACCCGGCTGGACTGCCGGGTCGCGCTCTTCCGGGCCGAGCATGGCATCGTGTCGCCTCAGATGAGTGAGGTCATGTACGACCGGCTTGGCCGCCTCGCCCCCGTGATCGAGATCCCGGTAGCGGGCCATCATGTGATGCTCGACCAGCCCATCGCCCTGATCACCGGGATCCGCACCCTGCTTTCCGACTGGGACCACTCCCTGCCCGCCACGCCGCGCTGAGCCGCCGCGCTGCCCCGCCACGCCCAGTCGGTGTCTTCGCGGCCAGAAGCCGGTCTCATCCGGGTGCCGGCTCCCTGGTCTGGGCCGCTCGTTGTGGCGTTGCGCTGCGGCGATTGCGGTAGGCGGCCGCCGCGGCGCGGTCGTTGCACAGGTCGCAGCAGTAGCGCCGGGTGCGGGCCCGGGTCCGGTCGACGTAGACGCAGGCGCAGGGGTGAGCGGCACACCAGCCGAGTCGGGTCAGCCCGTGCCGGGCGATGTGGGCGGCGAGCGCTGCGGGCAGCCGGGCGGCCAGGGCTGGGGCGCCGGTCACGCCAGGAGCGACGTCGAGCCGGGCTCGGCCGCCAGGCTCGGGGACCAGGACAGGCACCGCGGCGGCCGTCAGGAGCAGCGGATTGAGAACCCGCGCGGCGTCTTCCGGGGTCGCGGCGGTGAAGGCCGCGCGCAGCGCGCTGCGGAGGGTGCGCAGGGCCGCCAGGTCCCCGGGCCGGAGCGCGGCCGCGTGCTCCGCGTGGCCCACCGCACGCAGGACGGCCGCGTACCAGTCGATGCTGGCGAGCCGGTCAGGCGGGTCGGCGAGTTCGTCATGTGAGTTGACCAGCAGGACAGCGAGTTCCATGTCATCCGCTGGCGCGCCGTCCGCGTGCCGCCAGCCCGGCGGGAACAGGCTGGTGGCCTCGGCCATCGCGCCTCCTGCTCCGCCGGTCGATTGACAACGTAGAGAACTGACTGACTATACCCCACGTCAGTAGCAGATCACATCATTCAACTGATGGGTCAGCGGTGGTTCCACCGGGAGGCCGCGGGCGGGCAGGTCCGCTGAACCGCAATGCCGTTTTTCCGTGCGCAGTGAACCTCAGTACCTTAAGGCTCGTTACAACTGACGAGAGCGGCCGATGACCGGCCGACAGCGCTGAAAAGAGGAGTCTCATGATCGTGCAGCCGCAGCATCAGGACCAGTCCCGGGCCGTGGCCCGGAGCCTGACCGCCAACCACTCCCGGGCCGTGACCCGGGCCCTGACCTCCAACCACTCCCGGGCCGTGGCCCGCGCCCTGACCGTCAACCACTCCCGGGCCGTGACGGCCTCGGGTCGCGGCTGAACAGGTGAGTGAGGTGGCGGTTCCCTCGCCCGGCCGGCTTCTCGCGGGGGCGGACGCCCCAGCGGGGCGGGGGGCCGCCGCCCATGCCGGAGCGGTGCACGATGACCTGGCCGCCCCGGCCGTCAGCTTCGCCGCGGACAAGGCGCTGGCCCTGCGGGACCAGGCGCTGGCCACACTCGACGGAGGAGATCCCCTCGCGGCGCTGGACATCGCCGGCGCCGGGCTGGAGGCGGCGGGACTGGCAGGCGGGACCGACGCGGCCGCACTGCTCGTCACGGTCGCGGAGATCGAGGAATCGCTGGGCCGTTTCGGCGACGCCGCCGTCACGGCCGCTGCGGCGATCGCCGTTCTGGAAGATACCGTTCCCGGGGATGCCGAGCGGGGAGGCGGGGACGATGGCCGCCTGCTGTTGTGGTGCCAGGCCCAGGAGCGGCTGGCCGGCCTGGAGCGGCTCGCGGGGAAGTTCGATGCCGCCGCGGCCCGGCTCCGCGCGGTGCTGGACCGGGCGTCAGCGGCGGTGGGCGAGACGTCGCTGGCCGTGCTGTCGGCGGCGAACGCGCTGGGGGTGGTATACAAGCATGCTTCGGACCTCGATGCGGCTGAGGCCGCCTACCGGCGCGCCATGGCGGCTGCTGACGGCCTGCCGGGCCATGATCCGCTGATACTGGCTGGGTTGCTGCACAACCTGGGTGGCCTGGCCCATTCGCGGGGCGATTTCAGCAGCGGGATCCCCCTCGCTGAGAAAGGCCTGGCGCTGCGGGCCGAAGGGGTCGGCGCCGGTCATCCAGATGTCGGCCGTGACTTGACCGCCCTGGGAGCCCTTTACCACCTCGCCGGGCGTTACGGCGACGCCGCGCACACCTACCACCGGGCCCTGGCGATGTTCGAAAACCACTACGGGCCCGATCATTTCGAGGTCGCGATGACGTGTGCCAATCTCGCGGTCCTGCGCGGCGACCAGGGACACAGCCAGGAAGCCGAGGCGCTTGGCCGCCGGTCGCTGCGGATCTTCGAAGCCGTTCTTGGACCGCAGGACGCTGAAGTCGGCCTGACCCTGCTGAACCTGGCGGCCGCCGTCGCATGCCAGGGCAGGCAGGATGAGGCAGCAGCGCTGACCGCCCGTGCCGCGGCCATCCTGACGGCCCGGCTGCCCGGTGATCACCCTCATGTGGTGGCCGCCGGCGAGGCGCTGGACCGCCTGGGCCCGCCGGCATGACCGGCGGCCCGGATATCCGGGGCCGCAGCCCGGGCCGCCGCCCGGGGCTCCTCCCGGTGCTGCCGCGTCCAGCGTGGGTGGTACTGAGCGGCGACTTCGCTTCCGCCATCGGAAGCGGCTTAACCCTGCCCTGCCTGTTCATCTACGCGCACCAGGTCCGGGGGCTCAGCTATGGCCCGGCGGGGCTCGTCGTGTCCACGGTCGCCCTGGCCTCGCTCTTCGGCAACCCCGTGGGGGGCGCGGTGGCCGACAGGTGGTCGCCGCGGCGGGCGCTGATGACTGGCCTGCTGGTGGCCGCGGCCGGCTCGATCGCCCTGGCCCTGGCGCATACTGCCGCCGCCTTGTTCGGGGCGGCTGGCCTGCTCGGCCTGGGGGTGGCCGTGATCTGGCCCGCCCAGGACGCGCTCCTGGCCAGCCTGGTCGATCCGGCCGATCGCTCGGCGGTGTTCTCGGTTCGGCATGCTTGCTTGAACGCTGGGCTTGGCCTTGGCGCGCTGGGCGCGGCGGCTGTGGTAAGCGTCACCCGGCCTGGCACCTTTGTCGCCGTCTACCTCGCTGACGCTGCCTCGTTCCTCGCCTTCCTGCCTGTGCTGGCCCGCCTCGGCTCAACAGCCCGCCGCGTCAGCGGACGGCGTCCGGCCCGGCATGAGCGGACCAGGTTCCGGGAGGTGCTCCGGGACAAGGCATTCCTGCGGGTTTGGGCGCTCACCGCGGTTATCGTGACCGTCAGCTTCGGCCAGTTCCAGTCCAGCCTCGCCGGGTACGCGACCGGGCCCGGCGGAATCAGCGTTCACGCTCTCAGCCTGGCCTTCGCGGCCAACACACTGACGGTGGTTGGCGCGCAACTGTTCGTCCTGCGACGGCTCGGGGGCCACCGGCGCACCACCGGTGCCGCACTGGCCGCTGCGGCCTGGGCAGCGACCTGGGCCGTGGTGATCACCGGCGGCCACCTCGGCGGCGGCCCGGCGGCTGACATCGCCTTCGCCGCCGCCATGGTCATATTCGCCCTGGGCGAGAGCCTGCTCTCACCGACGCTGCCGGCGATCATCAATGATCTTGCCCCACCGGATGCGGCCGGCCGGTACAACGGGCTCGGCGCCCTGGCCTTCACCACCGGCTTTCTGGCCGGCCCCGCCGGCGGGGCGGCCGCGCTCGGCGCCGGCTGGGGGACCGGCCTGTTCGCCGCGATGATCCTGGCCTGCGTCCTGGCCGGCGTCGCCGCCCTCCGCCTGGACCGCCACCTGCCGGCTGGCGCTAACCAGATCCCCGCGCCGGGTTAGCGCTCCTGTTCGGTAGGGCGGATCAGCATCTCGTTGACGGCGACGTGCCGCGGCCGGGTGATGATGTAGCTGATCGCGTCGGCGATGTCCTCGGCCTGCATCCTTTGCCCGAACTGGCTCCGCAGGCTGTCGAGCACCTCGGGCCGGTTGTGGCTGGCCAGCTCGGTCGCGGTCGCGCCCGGCTCGACCAGTGAGACGCGTACGTACCGCCCAGCCAGCTCCTGGCGCAGGGATTCACTGAACGCGCCGACGCCGTGCTTGGTCAGGTTGTAGACGCCGCTGCCGTTGCGGGCCACCCGGCCCGCCACCGAGCTGATGTTCACCATGTCAGCGACCTGGCGCGGGCTGTCCTCGGCGGCGCGGATCAGGTGCGGCAGCGCCGCGTGCGCACAGTAGAGCAGGCCGAGCACGTTGAGCTCCACCATCCGCTGCCACTCGCTCAGCGGCGCGCCGGCCGCCGGGCCGAGCAGCATCACCCCGGCGTTGTTGACCAGAGTGTCAAGACGGCCCAGCTCGGCGACTGTGCGCTCAACGGCGCCGGCCGCCTGCTGCCCGTCAGTGATGTCCGACTCCAGCACCAGCGCGCTCCCGCCCTGGCCGCGGATGCTGGCGGCCAGCGTGTCCAGCCGGTCTGTGCGCCGCGCCGCCAGCGCAACAGCCGCGCCCTGGGCCGCGAGCGCCGTGGCCGCGGCCGCGCCGATACCGCTCGAAGCCCCCGTCACCAGCGCGACAGTGCCATCCAGTACCGGCTTCATCGGAGACTCACCTCTCTTGATCATCAGGCCATCGCTACGGCCGTTTCCCACCGCTGCCGTTGGGCGGCCGGTTTTGATTATCCAGCTCCCACCGGTGCTCCCAAAATCTGATGTGGGCGGGCCGCTGGGCCACGCTGTGCGTGGCCGTGATCAGTGGATGCGGAGCGGGAGGGTGCGTGGCCCGCGGATCTGGCCTGCGGACCAGGTCACTGCCGAGGGGTCGTGGAGCGTGAACTCCGGGATCCGCTCGAGCCAGGCTTCGAGGGCGACCCGGAGTTCCATACGCGCCAGGTGTGAGCCCACGCAGCGGTGGATGCCGAGGCCGAACGCGGCGTGCCGGTTGATCTCGCGGTCGATGATGACCTCGCCGGCCCGGTCAAACTGCGCCGGGTCACGGTTGGCCGCCGGGAACGACAGCAGGATCCAGTCATCCGCCTTCATGCCGGCGCCGCGCCAGTGCATGTCTTCCTTTACCAGCCGCGCCATGGTGACCGGCGCGTAGGCGCGGAGGAACTCCTCCATCGCGGTCGGCAGCAGCCGGGGAGTGGTGACGAGCCGTTCGCGGTCCTGCGGGGTCTTCGCCAGGTGCCACAGGGACGCGCCGATCGCACTCCAGGTCGTGTCGATGCCAGCGATGAGGAGCAGGGCCATTGTGCCGACGACGTGCGACGGATCGAGCTTGCGGCCGTAGAGCTCCGCGTTGATGAGGTAGCTGGTGAGGTCCTGACGCGGATTACCGAGGTGGTCGTGGACTTGGGCGAGCAGGTAGTCGAACAGCCTGCTAACCCGCTCGATGCGCTCGTCCGGCGGCAGGTTGATGCCTTCGAGCAGGTTCTCGACGAACTCACGGAACTGCGGTCCGTCTTCCGGCGGGAAGCCGAGCATGTCGGCGATGACCCGCATCGGGATGTGCTGGGCGTAGTCACGGGCCGCGTCAACGACGTCGCGTCCCTCGAACGCGTCGATGAGTGAATGGCAGAATGCCCTGGTCGCCGGTTCCTGTCGCGCGACCGCCGCCTTGGTGAACGCGGGGAGCAGCAGCTTGCGGGCGTCGTGGTGGAACGGCGGGTCGGAGGAGATCGGCGGGGAGCCGCCGATCGGCGCCAGCTCCCGGGGTGGCCGGAAGTTGCTCATGATGATCGACCGCGAGGAGAAACGCCCGGTGTCGTAGGCGATCGCCGCGACGTCCTCGTAGCGCGTCGGCAGCCATGCGCCGCCGAATCGCCCGGTATGCGCGACCGGGCACCGCTGCCGCAGGTCGTCCTGAATGGGGTAGGGGTCGGCGGACCACTCAGGCTCGAGATGGGAGAAGTCGGTCGCCCAGTCTGAGACCGGGCCGGTGATGATCTCGCTGCGCGTACCGAGGGGCTGATCTTCGTCCGGCTCCCGGTAGTCGCGGGCGAAGCGGTCATCGACAGCCATGTCACGCCCCCTCAAGGAGGCCGACCGCCCGCTCTGGGCAGTTGGCCGCCGCGAGGCGTGCTTCCGGCTCCTGGCCCGGCGGCACGACGCCATCGCCGAGAACCGTCCCGTAGCCCTCGTCGTCGTCGCCGAACAGGCCGGGGGCGATGTCGTAGCAGCGGCCGTGCCCCTGGCAACGCCCGGGGTTGATCTGCACCTTCACTGTGCTGTTCCTGTCTGTGCGGTGAGGCCGGCGGGGGCGAGGGCGCTTACCACCTGGGTGAGCAACGCGACCCATTCTTCCTCGTCGACCGCATGCAGGTCCGGCGGGGCAGCCACCGGCCGATGAGGAGAAGCAGGTCCGTGATCGACCCGCCGGGCTCAGTGGCGAACACGTCGGCGAGCAGCCGCCGCCCGTGTGCCCGCAGTGCGTCCACGAGAAGATCCGCTTTCGAGGCGAAGTGCGCCTACATCGCGCCGCTGCTCACGCCCGCAGCCGTGGCGATGTCGGCTCCGATCATTCCCTGGACCAGCCTTCAGGGCCGGGGGTGGTGCCGGGTTCCGCTTGATGGTGGCTGCCGGGTGTGCGATTGCTGCTGGCGTCCGGTAGCGGCGAGCAGTCGGACGCTGGGCGGGGCGCTGGCCGGGACGAGGATCGGGGCGGCGTAGTGGCCCGACAGTCGCGCATCGTCGGTGACCAGGAGGCTGGCCACGCTGAGCGCAACGGCGGCGAGTTCCTCGTCGATCTGGTGCCCGATCCCTGCCCCGGCGGCGATGTCCCACTGGTGAATCACCGCGTCGAACAGGCTGATTCCGGCCGCAGTCGCGCCGTCGAAGGAGCCGAAGGGCAGCACGCAGACGGCCTTGAGCGCCTCAGGATGGTCGTGCCAGCGGCGTGCGGCCGCTCAGCACATTCCGGACGGCCGCGGGCCAGCCAGTGCGATCAGCGGCCTGATCCGGGCCCGGCAGACGGAATCAGCTCGACCTCGATGACCTGGGTTCTCGCGATAGCCCGGTCCCGCTCATCAGCGAGCGCCAGCCGCCGGCCGTCGGTCATGTACTCATCGAGCGCCGCCGCAGACGGGAACTCAAGAAGCTGGATCTCCAGCGGCTGCCCGCTGGCGCCGTTGCTCCTCGCACGCTGCAGAACCTGGCCACCATGCCCGGGAACCAAGCCCAGAACCCGGTCCTCGTAGGCGATGAGGTCATCTCCGGCGCCTGGCTGCGCCCAGAGCAAGACACATAGCGTCACGCTCATGACCGCGGCCCCGGGCGCCCGCCTGAGCTGGATAGTGTCACCAGAACAGAATGCCTGGTACGGGACGATGCCGTGGTCGAGCCGAGACCAGCGTGACCTGCATGGTCGTCGTCCCGTTACGGGCGGTCGGGTAGGTCGTCGCCGAAGGTCACGTCCAGTTCCGCTGCGAGCGCTTCCGCGAGCTGGATCGTCTGGGCGCGGTCGATGACGACGTGCTTGAGATGATGTGTGCCGCTGATCCCCGACAGGTCATTGCCGCGCAGATCGCATCCCCGGTAGCTGCCCGGGCCGAACCCGGCCAGGCGCAGGTCGCAGTCGTCGAACAGCGAGCCAGCCAGGTTGCACCCGGTGAACTCGGCTTCGCGCAGCGAGCAGCCAGCGAAGATGACCGGCCCGGCCGCCCGGACCTGATCAAGGGTGGCGTAGTCCAGCTTGCAGCCGGTGAACACGGCATGTTCCAGGGCCACGCCCTCGAACCGGGCGCCGAGCATTTTGCAGGTATCGAACCGGGCCCGCGAGATCTTCCCTCCTGTCCACCGCAGCGAGGACAGGTCGCAGCCGGTGAACTCGACAGAGTCAATGCGCACGGCGGTGATGGCGGCTCGTTCGGCCCGCAGCGTGCGGATCTTGCCGCGCAGCAGCTGGAGGTTCCTCATCTCCAGGACGCGCAGGCTGGTATCGCCAAACTGGAAATCACAGATCAGGCCGCCCTCGGTGCCGAGCGAGGACACCGGCTCCAAACAGGCCTCCTCGTCGAAGACCGGAAGGTCAGCTCTGGTCCGGCGGATCGTGATCTGATCCATGGCAGGCACCCTAGCGCCAGGAACAGCTCGCTTCGGCCCGCGGGCTCGAGATGATCACGCAGCCGGCCACGGTCGCCTGCCTAACCGGAACTCGATCACACGTCCGCACCGATTGGCGGCGATTCAGTGACGACTCAGGAGCACCGCCACGTCAGTCATCGTGCATTGTGACGTTGGCCTGGCTGAATCGGCGGCCCCAGTCGTGCACCCGATCGAGCAGTTCAGCCGGGGAGACCACCTGGAAATCCGCGCCGACCGCGCCCAGCGCCATGGTGGGCCAGTCCAGTGAGTCGGCGGTCATGCGTACCCGGCAGCGGGTGGCGTCGATGTCCTCGACCGTGCACCACCGGCCGATCCGCTGGCGCACGGCCGAGGCCGGAGCCTGGACAAGGACCTCGACATCGTATGCGGCGATTACGTTGTCAAGGCCGGCCCGGACGAAAGCAGCGGCGTCGGCGGCGGGCAGCTGGCGGGGCCGGAAGCGTGTCCCGGTGCCGCGTGGCGCGGTGAGGCGGTCGAGGCGGAAGCTGCGCCAGTCCTGGCGGGCGAGGTCGTAGCCGACCAGGTACCAGCGGTGGCCGAGCAGGACCAAGCGGTGTGGTTCAACGTGCCGGTCGGTGTGCTGGTTGTTGGCGGCGGTGTAGGAGAAGCGGAGCCGTTCGCTGTCCCGGCAGACAAGTGCGACGGTGGTGAGGAGGCCGGGGTCCACACTCGCCTGGGCCGCGCTCCCCCAGCTTGCGGGCACCGTCATCGCGCCCAGCGCCTCGACCCGGCGCCGCAGCCGGGCCGGCATGACCTGTACCACTTTGGCCAGTGCGCGCACCGAGGACTCCGCGATGCCCTCGACCGCGCCCTGCGCGGCTGCCTGCAGGCCAACAGCCAGGGCGACGGCCTCCTCGTCATCGACCACCAGCGGTGGCAGCGCCGTGCCCGCGGCCAGTTGGTAGCCGCCCTCCACACCGCGCTGCGCCTGGATTGGGTAACCCAGCTCACGCAGCCGGTCGATGTCCCGGCGCAGGGTGCGCGGCGAAACCTGCAGCCGTCCGGCCAGTTCGGCGCCCGGCCAGTACCGGCGTGTTTGCAGGAGGGACAGCAGCCGCAGCGTGCGCGTGCTGGTGTTTGCCACGTCACCCATCCTCGCGGAATTCAGGTCAGAAAGTGGCCGCTATGGCCCGTAGCGTGGGCTTAGAACCGGGAACGGAACCCTCGCCTGGCAACCACGAAAGGCCGAGACATGACAACGAGCACCCCGATCACTGGCGACCTGACCGCCAGCGGCCAGGCTGACGCATCCACCGCCGGCGGCGAGCGCGCCGACCTGCTGGCGATGCTGGCCAAGCACCGGCACTTCCTGCGCTTCACTACCCGCGGCCTCACCGACGAGCAGGCCGGGCAGCGCACCACCGTGAGTGAGCTATGCCTAGGCGGCCTGATCAAGCACGTCACGGCCGTTGAGCGAGGCTGGGTGAACTTCATCCTGGAAGGCCCATCGGCGATGGGCGATTTCACCGCCATGACCGAAGACGACTGGGCGCGGCGAGTTAGCGAGTTCCGGCTGCTGCCCGGCGAGACCCTGGCCGGGGTGCTGGCCGACTACGCTGAGGTGGCCCACCGGACCGACGAACTGGTCGCCAGCCTGCCCGGCCTGAGCGCAGGGCACCCGCTGCCGAAGGCCCCCTGGTTCCAGGCCGGCGAATGGTGGTCCGCCCGCCGGGTACTCCTGCACATCATCGCCGAAACCGCACAGCACGCCGGCCACGCCGACATCATCCGCGAATCCCTGGACGGGGCCAAGTCCATGGGCTGACTCCGGGAACCGCCGGAGTCCCGCGGGCTCTTCGGCCACTGCGCCGGCGGCACGGCCGCTCCCCGCAGGTGAATTCCTCATGCCTGGTAGATCTCCGGCCAGGACGCGAACTGCCGTCTACCGGAGCTCGCGGCGGATCATCAGGTAGATCGGAACGAAGATGTAACCCACCATGAGGCAGAGCACAGACCACATCTCAGGGGTGTCTATGACCAGGAAGTCTGTTGTCATGACTACAGGTGTGCCTCGGTCGCGGAGGACTTTCGCATCTGCGTAGACCCAGGAGGCGATCGGGAGGAGGAGGGCTATGACGAGAATCGGTACCAGCGCGCTGACCGGGAGATCTGACATTTAGATCATCTCGATGACCGCGAGGCCACTGGCCTCAGGCACATTCAGCATGACGAACTCCCGCCCCTTCGGGCCTGCGACCGCCGCGGCGGCTGCGTTAAGCCCTGATCACGAACCGGCCGCTCAGGGACGGGCAGCACGACGCCGAACAGCAGCCGCCGGCGGCGGCCCGGGCCAGGGACATTGGCTGTCCGAGCCTGAACCACCACGGCCAGGTCCTGGAGGAAATCGGCGAACTCGGCGTCGGTGAGCCACAGCGCGCCCACCCGGTAATCGGCGCCATCCCGGACCGGGTCAGGCTGGCCAGCGGCCAGGTACCGATCCGCGTCGGCCAGCATCCCGGCCACATAGGCCATGAAGGCATGCGCGTGATCCTCGGCGGACATCGCGGATATCTCAGCCGGGCCCATCCGCGCGGCGGCGACCCGGAGCCGGTAGGTGCGCTCCACGGCGCCACGGACGCGGCGCTCTGCCACCACCTCAAGCACCCCGGCCTGTGCCAGCCGGGCGACATGCCGGTACAGGCTCCCAGCCGTCACGTCGCCCAGCTCGGCCGCCAGTTCACCGGTGGTCAGCGTGGGGTTACCCAGGAACGCCTGAACGATGCGAAGCCGCACAGGATGAAGCAGGAGATCCGCGCTCGCCACGCCTCCAGGATAGCCAACCTCTCACAGTCATGCGAATAATCATAGATATGTGATCAGTTACCTCCGGCACCAGTGGCGATTGGGACGCCCGCGTACCCAGTGGGTGTCCCTGCAGGCCGGCGCCCCCGCTGATTTGGTTATGGATGATGGGAACCGAACCGGTCCGTTGCTGCGACAGGGAGTGCATGGGAGCACGTGAACGGCTTCGGGTATGAGGCCGGGTGCCGAGGAGCGCGATGACGCCGCGTTGCTGCGCGGCGTGGCACGGGGCGATGAAGAGGCGCTCGCCGCTCTGTATGACCGGCACGCGGGCTGGCTGACCGTCCGGATGACCCGGCGGTGCGCGATGCCGGACGTCGTCGACCACGCGATCCAGGACACCTTCCTCGCCCTGTGGCGGGAAGCCGGCGCCTACCGCGGGGGCGGCGATGTCGCCGCGTTCATCTGGGGAATAGGCGTCCGCCGCCTGATCGACGCGATCCGCAGGGAGAACGGGGCCCGGCGGCGGCTGCCGTGGCGTGCGGCGGAACCAGCGGTGGTTGTCTCCGCTGAGGATCAGGTGCTGGTCGGTATCGAGCACGGCCGCCTGGGCCAGGCACTGGCCGGGTTGTCCCCGGAACTGCGCGGCGCCATCGAGGCGACCGTGCTGGATGGTCTGACCTGCGCCGAAGCGGCCGTCCTGCTGGGCGTCGCGGAAGGGACCGTCAAGTCCCGCTGTCACCGGGCCCGCCTGGCGCTGCGCGCCGCGCTCGCCGATCAGCAAGCCGGAGCCGAAACACCGGCGCACCGCCGAGAAGCCTGGGGAACATCATGACGAGCCCATTTCCCGACGCGGCCGGACCTGTGGCCGGAGCAGACGGGCACGCCGGCGAAGACCTCCTGGCCAGCTATGCCGCCGGGACGCCTCAGCCAGTCGTCGTCTGGTCGGTGGAGGCCCACCTGACCGGATGCGCGCGCTGCCGCTCGGCCCTGTCGGCGCATGTGGACGCGGAGCGGCTGGCGCGCAACCGGTCCGTGCTGCTGGTGCGCGCCGCGCTCGGCGACGGGGGCCGGGGGCGGCGCCTGCTCTGCCGTTGCGGTGTTCCCGACCATGTGCTTCGCCTGCTCGCGGCGACCCCGTCGTTGCGCAGGTCCTGGCTGCTGTCCGTCATAGGGGTGCTGGCCCTCGTGGCCGGCGAAGCCGCGGCAGTCAGGCCCGGCTGGATCCCGGCCCGCGGCCCGGTGGGCCTGGCCCCGTATCCGGGCCCGGAGGTCCTGGCGCCGTTCCTGCTGGTGGCCCCCTTGCTGGTGCTGGCGGGGGTGGCGGCGGCGTTCCTGCCCATGTTCGACCCTGCCTGCCGGCTGGCGGTCGCAGCCCCGTTCTCCGGCTTCACCTTGCTGCTGGTCCGCGCGGTCTCCGCGCTGGCCGCCGCGCTGGTCCCGGTGGCCGCCGCCGCGTTCCTCCTGCCCGGACCCGGATGGCTGCCCGTCGCGCTGCTGCTGCCTTCGCTGGCGTTGTGCGCGTTCGCGCTCGCGGCCGCGACCCTCGTAGACCCCCGCGCTGCTGCCGTCATGGCGGGGATCTTGTGGGCGGTGCCGGTGCTGCTACTGGCCGCGGCGCACGTTCCGCTGCTGATCGTGCAGCCGAACGCCCAGTTCGCGTGCGCCGCCGTGCTGTGTGCCTGTGCCGTGGTGCTGCTGGCGCGCCATGACCGCTTCGAGTTGGGATGGATGAGATGACCCCGAACGTGCGCACCGCAGCCGTCCGCGCCGATGGCCTGTCCCGGCGGTACGGCGCCACCCGGGCCCTGGACGAGGTCGATCTCACGCTGGAGCGAGGGATCACCGGCCTGCTCGGGCCGAACGGCGCGGGGAAGACGACGCTGCTGTCGATCCTGGCCACCGTCAATGAACCGGACGCGGGACGGGTGTCGGTGTTCGGCCTGGACCCGCGGGAGGCGGCGGAGCGGGTGGAGATCCGCCGGCGGCTCGGCTACCTTCCGCAGGAGCTGGGGTATCACCGGCACTTCACGGTCGCCGGGTTCGTGGACTACGTGGCAATCCTGAAGGAGATCACCGACCGGCGCCGCCGCGCCGAGGAGGTGGCCCGGGTGCTGGCCGCCATCGGGCTGGAAGCCCGTGCCCGCACCCGGATACGCGCCTTGTCCGGCGGGATGCGGCAGCGCCTGGGAATCGCCCAGGCCCTGCTGGGCCACCCTGAACTGCTGATCCTTGACGAGCCGACGGCCGGGCTGGACCCCGAGCAGCGGCTGCGGTTCCGGGAGCTGCTGTCTGGCCTGCCGGGCGACCCGGTGGTCGTGCTGTCCACCCACCAGGCCGACGACATCGCCGCGATCTGCCCCCAGGTCATCGTGCTGCTCCAGGGGCGGGTCCGCTTCGCCGGCACCCCCTCCGAACTGGCGGCCACCGCCGCGGGGCGGGTGTGGGCCGCGGACCAGCGCGACGACCGGGCCCATCTGTCCTGGCGTGGCGGTGACAACCGATGGCGGCACATCGGCGACTACCCGCCCACCGGCGCCGAACCCGTTACACCGACGGTTGAAGACGGCTACCTGCTCCTCTCCCACGCGGCAGGTGCGCGATGACCGCCACCGGGGGCGGACCTGCCGTGCGTGGCACGGGCGCCGCCGCCCCGGCCGGTACGGGCGACCGGTCACGTGTCACTGCGCGGCACCGGGCTGGCCGGCTGCGGACGGTGCTGGGCCTGGCCAGGGTGGAGGCGTCTCTGCTGGTCCGCAGCCTGCTGGTGCTGGCCGGGCTGCTGGCGGGCGGTGCCGTGGTCTGGGTGATCTTCGGGTCGGTGGAACCGTTGTGGTGGAACGCCGCCTGGCGGATCGGCTTCGGGCAGCTCGTCCTGGGCATGGCCGTCCTGGTCGCCGCGCAGCTGGCCGCCGGGCGGGCCCGGCGGGATTCCATGGCGGACCTGTATGCCAGCTTCCCGGCCACCGCCGGCACCCGGACCGTCGCCCATCTGGCGGGCCTGGTGGGCGCGGCGCCCGCCAGCCTGGTGCTGATCGGTGCCACCGCCGTGGTGGTGCAGGTGCGCGGCCCTATAGGTGCCCCGAGCATCACGGTGCTGGCAGGCGGGCTGCTGCTGGTGATCGCCGCCGGGGCGGCAGGGATCGCGATCGGCACGCGGTTCCCGCATCCGCTGGCCGGAGTGCTCGGCGCGCTGGTGCTGTTCCTCAGCTCTGCTACGTCACATCTGGGCTCGGGAGGGGGCATCTGGCTGCTCCCCTGGGAGTGGACGCAGGATCAGCTGGGCTCGCTGCCCGGCCCGCTGGCCGGATATCCGCCCGCCGGCGCGCACGTGCTCGAACTGGCCGGCATCGCCGTCCTGGCCGGGATAGTGGCGCTGACGGTGACCGCCGGCCGCGCCCGGGCCAGGGGCGGGCTGGCGACGGCGGGCATCCTGGCCCTGGTGGTGATCTGCCTCGCCGGGGCAATGCAACTGCGGCCCATCCCCACCGCAGAGCTGAACCACCTGGTCAGAGAGGCCGCCGACCCGGCCTCGGTGCAGCGCTGCACCACCGCTAGCCACGTCCGCTACTGCCTCTATCCCGGCTTCGGCCGCGACCTGCCATCAGTGGAAGCGCCGGTCAGCGGCGTGCTCGCGCACCTGCCCGCCCGGCCTGACCAGCCGCTGACGCTCAGGCAGGTCCTGTCGCTGTACCTGCCCGATTCGACCCTCACCCATGGCCATCCGGAGCGACAGGTGTCCCAGTGGCAAGCGCAGATGCAGAGAGCACCGGGCAACGCCGCCACGGCATCGGCCATCTACCTGCCGGTCGGATGGTGGCCCGCGGCCGGCGGACGGCTGGCCGACGCGCATTTCGACGTGGCCCTGGCCGCCGCTGAATGGGCGGCGCGCATCCCGCACCAGGCGACCGGCAACCCCAACGGCCCCGTGTTCCTGCCATGCGTGCCGCTCGACCAGGCGCGGGAGGCGATCGCGATCTGGCTGGCCATCCTTGCCACCCGCCCTCCAGCCGGCGAACTCCAGGATGGCCTGGGCGGCCTCGGGACCGGTCGTGGCTTCCAAGGGGTGGAGGTCCGCAACACCATGGTCCCGACCTGGGCCTATCCGGGCTGGGGTGCCAGCTACATCACGTCAGCCGGGGCGCCGCAGACTACGGCCGCGGGGTACCTGCTGGCCAGCGCGATGCTGAGGCTGCCAGAACAGAAGGCCGCCCGCGTCCTGAAGAGCGCATGGCCTACCTGGCTGAACTGGCACACCACCGACGCCCAGCTCGCCGCCGCGCTCGGCATCCGCATGCCCAGCGTGCCTGCCCCTCCGGCTCCCTTTCGGACCCCCAGACCTGGGGTGACGTTCGTGCAGCCGGGCAGCGGGCCGCAGAACCCGCTGTGCACGGCGTGAACCCGCCGGGCGCCGCCGGGGCGCAGCCTGAATCATCCGCCACGGCAGGGTCCACCGGCGAGGCGAAACCAGCACCGGAGGTGCTGGTGACTGCGTCTGCGAACATCCCGCGCACTGACGGCGCGCCGCCCGCCGCCGGCCAGCCCATCCCGCATGCGCGCCGGCCCTGCCTGTCCTGGCTCCGCGCGCTGCCCCTCCTCGCCCGGCCCATCACCCGGACGATGCCATGGGTCACGCTGATCACTGGCTGCCTGGCCGGCACCGCATTCCTCGCCGTCATGGCCCGCGTCGCCGGCACTTCCCATTCACCGCTCGACCTGGGCACCGCGCGCCTGGCCTTCCTTCCCGCCATCGCGGCGCTGGCATTCGTTCTCCGCGCCCCGTTCCGCCCGGTGACCCAGGTCACCCCGGTCCCAGCCTGGCTGGCCCCGGCCGGCCACATCGCGCTGGCCGCTCCTGTTCTGGCGGTGGCCTGCTGGGCGCAACTGCGCATCGTGGCCCACACCATCCCGCTGCGCACCCTCGGCCATCCGCCCGCCATCTACCCGGTGATTGCCCAGCTCACCGGGTGGTGTGCGGTCACCGTGGCGGCCGCCGCGTGCGCCGACCGCTCCCGCTACGCCGACCTCGGCGGCGCCATCGCCACCCCGGCCAGCTTCGCGGCCATCGCGCTCGCCTGGTACGCGCCCGTCACCAGCAGATTCCTGATCGAACCACCCGCCACCGCGCACGCCGTGACCATCGCCTGGTACTCCATCGCGACGGCAGGACTGGCCCTGAGCTGCGCCGCGATGCGCGACCGCTGGCACCGCTACACGCGCAGCCGTCATCGGCTCTCCTCTCCCCAGCGCAACCCCCCGTAAAGAGCCACATTCCGCGCAGCTGGCCGGCGACCGAGCCGTAGCCAGAGCGGCAAATGATGCTGCTGGCACCAACTCGCGTACTGGCGCAAGTCCAGCTCGGAGGCTTTGCGGGTCAGCCGCTGTAGCCCGGCAAGGAACCCGGCTAACGCCAGCCTCTCGGTGTTGCTGAAGACTGCGCGGCGGGGACGAGAACGGCGGAGGGGTCGTGCTCAGCAGGCAGGTTGGTTACCGGCGGCTGATCGGCGGAAGGCCACCGAGCGCGCTGTGGCGTCGCGCATGCATTATGACGTGCCGAAGTCGGCATCCTTGGTCTCGACCGTACCGGCCGTCCGCCCCGGCGCTGTCTGGTAGGTCCAGTACGGTTCGTGTGCGCGATGACCTGGTCTGGCGGCGGCGCCCCCCATGCCGTCTGGTCCCCCGTCGTGTGGGCGTCGCTGACCAGGGTCGCGTCGTACCCCCTGACGAGCGCGCCGTGCAGCGTCGAGCGGATGCACGCATCGGTCTGTGCGCCAGCGACGACGAGCCGCCCGACTTCGAGGCCCGACAGCACGGTCTCGAGGGTGGTGTCCTCGAAGGAGTCGCCGTAGCTCTTATCGACGAGCGGCTCGGCGTCGCGCGGAGCCAGTTCGGGGACGATCCGCCAGTCCTCGCTCCCCCTCGCAAGCCGCCCGTCGGAGTGCTGGACCCAGATAACGGGGACCCCTTCCCGCCGCGCCTTCTCGACAAGGCTGCCGACGTTCGCGACGACCGCGTCGCGCTCGTGGGCCTTCGCCACGACGCCGTTCTGCACGTCGACGACGAGAAGTGCGGTATTCGGCCGACCGAGTGTGGTCATGTATCCCCTTGTTCACGCCGGGCTCCTGTGTCCGCCCACAATAGGCCGATCCACCGGCAGCGGGAAATGGATTTTCCCTCCCCCCAGTGCCACTTCGAACAGACGGACAACGCCGCCCCCGAGCCTTCCATGTCGGCGGTTCGCGTTCGTTCGCCTGCCGCGGAAGAAGGGACTGCCCAGTAAGCCGGCCGGCGCCGGACCGGAAATTTCACCGGACCGGGCCACCACGATCAGGCGTCTTGGCAGGTAGCGGTGCCGACCGGGAAACTGGGCGAGCCGGGAGCGCCAACCC
>CAYPQM010000059.1:32810-36471 GCA_964412845.1 uncultured Streptosporangiaceae bacterium | reverse complement strand
TATACCCGCCGATGCTCTGACGATTCCCGACTACCCCAAGAAAGAGGCGTGATCGAATGGCCGAAGAGATAACCTACTACGCCATCGTTGACCGTTGGGCGACACGGGAGGATCCGGCGGGCCTCGCGCGACGGCGGAGGTCAGACTCTGGAGGATTCCGAGACGAAGCGCTCAATCGCAGCATGAACTGGCAATTCACACCGCTCATCGTCGAATGGGAGCGAGCTGAGTCCACCGATGATCTTGTCGAGGTCAGTGCGGACGAGGCGGAGCGGATCATCGAGGGGTTCCGGGCCAAGTGGAGGTCAGAGGGCCAGTGAGCGCGGCCAGCCGCGAAGCCCGTTGTGCCCCCAACGGGCGTTGTGTGCCGATATGGTGGCGTCCGTCTTGGCAGCGCGGAACGTACTCCCACCGCGCGTGACGGAGCGAGGGTGACGATGGGTGGCTTCAAGAAGTTCCTGCTACGCGGGAACCTGATCGATCTCGCGGTGGCCGTTGTCGTGGGCCTCGCGTTCAACACAGTGGTCCAGGCCATGGTCAAGGACATCGTCACACCGCTGATCGCCGCGATCGGCGGCAAGCCGAATTTCTCCAGCCTGACCTTCACCATCCACAACAGCGTGTTCAAGTACGGCGACTTCCTCAACGCCGTGATTGCCTTCATAGTCATCGCCGGGGTGGTGTACTACTTCCTGGTGGCGCCGACCAGTCGGCTCACGGCGCTGGCCCAACGCAAGAAGGGCGCCACCGAACGCCAGTGCCCCGAGTGCCTCAGCACTATCCCAGTCGGCGCCCGGCGCTGCATGTACTGCACGGCGGCCATGACCCCCGAAGTCCCGCAGATCTGACCGCCCCGTCCTACTTCGCGTCGGCGTAGCAGGCGACCACGGCGGTTGATACCGGGAACCGCACCGGCGTATCGCCGAACACCAGCCGCCCGGCCTCTTGGGCCGCCGCCCCGATCGCCGTCACCACGGAGTCTGCCGCAGCTTCCGGGCAGTGCACGATCACCTCGTCGTGCTGGAAGAAGACCAGTTCGGGCCCGGAAAGGGCGACGAGATGACGGCGCAGGCCCGCGATCAGGACAAGCGCCCAGTCGGCGGCGCTGGCCTGCACCACGAAGTTGCGGGTGAACCGGCCACGCGCCCGCAAGGACCGGCCGGCCTTCTGGTCGTCCGCCGCCGGGTCGTCCGCCTCTGCCGTCAGCCCCCGCCACGCGGCGGATGGCGGCGGGCAGGTGCGGCCCAGCCGGGACCTGACCACCCGGCCTTCCTCCCCGGCCCGGGCGGCGGCCTCCACATACTGGGACGCGAGCGGGAATCGCCGCCGCAGCACTGCGAGCAACTGCCCAGCCTCCCCGCCGGCCCCGCCGTACATGGCGGACAGCAAAGCAACCTTGGCCTTCGCGCGGTCCCCGCCGAACGCGCCCGCCAGCGCCGTGTACAGGTCACCGGCGGCGGCTGCCTCGGTGAACGCGCGGTCGGCGGCCAGCGCCGCAAGCACCCGCGGTTCCAGTTGCGCCGCGTCGGCCACCACCAGGGTCCACCCGGGATCGGCGATGACCGCGCGCCGCAGCACCCGCGGGATCTGCAGCGCGCCTCCGCCGCGTGTCGCCCACCGGCCCGACACCACCCCACCCACCACATACTCGGGGCGGAACCGGCCGCCGGCGACCCACTCATCCAGCCATGCCCAGCCGTTGGCCGTATGCATCCGGGCTAGTTCCTTGTACTCCAGCAGCAGCGGCACGGCCGGATGATCGACATCACGCAGCACCCCGGACCTGGTCGACGGCACCCGCACGCCATCAGCCGCGAACGCTCGCAGCAACTGAGCCGGCGAATCCGGATTCACCGGGCGGCCGCCGAACGCACCGGAAATTCTGGCCGCCAGCCCGGCGAGCATGGCGGGCCGCATGCCCGCCGCCGGCCTGGGGCCGAGCATCCCGGCCAGCAGCGCGTGGTGCACGTCCGCCCGCCACGGCATCCCGGCGGCTCTCATCTCCGCGGCCGCCAGACCGCCCGCCGACTCGGCCGCCACGAGCAGCCCGAACCGCGCGGGGTGCTCATCAGCCGCGATCCGCCGTAGCTGATTCGCGTGCACCGCGATCACGGCGTCGAGCTGCGCGCCGGCATCGGGGAACGCCGGATCGGCCGGCTCGAACAGTGCCTCCTGGCCGGCCGTCCCAGCGCGGTCCGGCGCGGCAGACTGCGCCCGCGGTACCGGCGCCCCGCTGAGCCGCGCGAACGCCGCCGCCAGGGACGGCGCCTCACCCGGCCGCCCGTCCCGGCCCAGCAGCAACGCCTCGGTCAGCGACACGTCATGGCAGCGCTGCACCCGCACCCCGGCGCGCAGCAACGCTGGGTAGCCAGCCGCGCTCGCCGCCCACACCCAGCGGATGTCGCCGGACCGCTCGTACGCCGACACCGCCGCAGCAAGATCATCTGCCTTCACGGAACCGCCCCGCCCCGTGCCGTCCTCCCCCAGCTCACAAAGCAAGCCGGTGTTATCAGGCCCCACGACGACAGCAACCCGCACGGATTAGATTCTCCGCCTACCCACTGACATCGCAGCGCACCCGACGGCAGGCCCTGGAACGATTCCTCTGGTGTTCGGGCCCGGCCAGGTCCCTGGGCAGGCCGGGCCGGGCCCGAACGCTTGTGTCTCTCAGCCGGAGGTGGACCCTGAGTTGCTCCCACCAGGTGCGGGGCGACCTGCCTGCAGCAAAGAGAGATCCAGGATGTTGGTGGCGGTGGCCGTGCCGCCGCTCACGGTGGCGAGCACCGATACCTGGTGCCCGTTCTTGACCGAGCCGATGCCGGCTCGCTGCGCGTCCACCAGGGTGGAACTCGTCACCTGGTAGGTCTTGGTGAACCCGTCCGCGCTCTTGACTGTGATGGACGAATCGCTCACGGCGGTGACGCTGCCCCGCTGCGTGTCTTCGGTCTGGTAGCCGCCACCGGAGCGCGGCACGACAAACTCGCCGTGCAGCGCGCCGAACATGCCCAGGCCGGGACCACCGTCGAAGCCGCCCCGGCCGTGGAACCGGCCCCCTGGCCCGAACCCATGCCCGCTCGCTGACGGGGAAGGCGCGGGTGTCGCCGCCAGGTTGCTAGATGACGAAGCCTGGGAGGGCGCCGCCGATGTGGCGATGGCGGCGGCACCTGCACCAGCCACGAGAGCCGTGACGGCGACCGCGGTGAGCGCCAAGGGGCGACTCATCCTCCTGCGGCCCGGCCCACGCGCGGGAATCATCGGAGCGCTGACTTCCTTCCGGCCGTCTATGGCTGTCGTCCCGCCGTCCATGTGTCCACGACGACCATGCCGCCCACACCTTAGGTTCCGCTGAATGTGCGCTCAAAGGATCCATGGACTCCGCGCCCTGCCGGTCGGGAAGCGCCATTCAGTCCAGATTGAGGCAGGAATGAGACAGCTCGCCGCCCCTTGATGGTGTCAGGTCGGATCTGTGGACGGCAAGGCGTCAGCCACAACACCCAGCGTCCCAGACCAGGCTCGGCCGGTATCTCAATGAGGCGTATGTCCGGTTTGTTCGACAGGCTGCATGCCAAGGAACAGGCATACCGGCAGGGATCGGACGAGGTCAGCCGGACGAGGTCAGCCGGACGAGGTCAGCCGGACGAGGTCAGCCGGACGAGGTCAG
>CAYPQM010000059.1:0-32710 GCA_964412845.1 uncultured Streptosporangiaceae bacterium | reverse complement strand
TCAGCCGGACGAGGTCAGCCGGACGAGGTCAGCCGGACGAGGTCAGCCGGACGAGCCTAGATGGCGGGTTCCGCGGCGTCATCGGCTGTTTGCAGCTCGCTGTCCAGGCTGGCGCGGGCGGTGGCTCCGCCTGCCGTGGCCCAGGCCGCGAGCCGTGCGGATGCCTGGCCAGGCAGTTCACCCGCCGCCCAGCCGGCCAGTTCGGCGGCCATGGTGTCGGCCACGCCGTGGCCAGCACCCCCGTGGTCGCCTTCATCGCCGGCGTCCTGGCTGCGCGGTTCGCCTTCATCGCCGCCATCCTGGCCGGAGTCGGGTGCGTCCGGTTCAGCGGTGTCCTCGCCTGGGTTGCGCTGACTGCCCGCGTCCGCGGACAGCTCTCGATCCTCGTCGGCGGGATTGTCCGGTGCCGCCAGGTCATCTGGGCCGGCGGCATCCTCGTCCGGCGCCGCAGCGGCGCAGTCGTGGCCACCATCGCTGTGCACCGCGAAGTCCGCGGTGTCACTGTCCGGAACGTGGTGGGGTGCCGGATGGGATCCGTTGGCCGACCCTCCGGCCTGGTCCGCGCCGCTGCGCGGCTCGCCGGGCTCGTTGATCTCAGTGGTGCGGCCCTGGGCCGGGATGCGCGCGCGCACCTCCTCCATGGACTGCTGCGAGGAAGCAGCGCACTCCTGCAGGAGCGTGGCGAGCTTCTCGGCGTCTCCGGCGTCCACGCCGAAGACCACCCGCGGGCGCCCCCACGGCTCTTCGATCGAGTAGCCGACGTAGCTGGACACCGGCGGCAGGGGTTCTGCCGGCAGGCCATGCGCGGCGCGCCAGCGGTCCCATGCCAGCTCCAGCATTGTCGCGGCGCGTTGCGCGCGGGAAACGAGCCTTGGATCAGGCATTGTGCGATCCTCCCCTGAGAAGCGGCACGCTCTGCCTTGGGCGCGGCCCTGGCAGTGCGTGCGCCACCTGTCACCCTGTGTACCCACAACAAGGCATGGGTCCACCCAACATGCACGCCCGTGCGGGACGCGGGCAGTTCGGTGCGCCGTGCGCCGTGTGGCGCATGCCACGACACGTGTCATGCTGCGTGGACACGGGTGCGTGATAACCGGGGCCCATCAGCTAGCCGCCGCCCCTGAGTGCCGGGCCCTAACGCGTCGGCTGGCGACCTGCCGACCAGTATGGCGGACCCCTGCCTCAGGCAGGTGCGGTTACCAAAAGTTAGATAGCAATCACTATAGGTAGAGAGTGTTTTCCTCCCCCCAGGGCGCGTTGCGCTACCCCCTGGGCGACCGGATCGACCCCGACAGCGTCACATGAACCTTGCTCTCATGAGCGGCCTGCGCGTATCCCGCTCACGATGCGGCCCGAATGCCCCGCCGGGGCCGACCCCCCTCAGCCGATTCTTTCTGCCGGATGCCCGCCTAGACGGGCACCTGGTGGCCGCATCCCCAGCGCGGAACACGTCAGGGTACGGCCGCATGTCATTCCGAGCGCTGCTGTGGGATACCCGCCAGCAGTGCGCGGACCTCAGTCTCCCTGTACCTGCGGTGACCGCCGAGCGTACGGATCGAGGTCAGTTTCCCGGCCTTGGCCCACCGCGTGACGGTCTTAGGGTCTACTCGGAACATTGTCGCGACCTCCGCCGGCGTCAGAAGCGGCTCAGCCTCGGGTGTGCGTGCAGACATGTGTACGGCCTCTCCTCCTGGACCGGTACTGCGATCCTGCGTTGTTGCTGCCTGGCTCCGGGTGGAGCCTGCCGTGGATGTCCTATATGGCCCACTGAGACCATATTGCCATCACCAGCGGTGACAAGTCGACCACCAGGAGCAAAGATTCTGTGACAGGTCGCCCCCGTTGCTCCACTCATATGAGTCACGCTGCGTGATTCTAGCGATACGTATCGTCGCAACGGGCCGAAACTGGAAAGTCGTCCTCTACTACTCAGTTGGCGAGTTCGAGCGACTTCAGTGCCTGCCACCTGCTGCGTAGCCGCTGGTACATGGCTGAAGCCAGTTCCGGCTCGCCGTCGCCAACAGCCCGGATCGCCGCAGATGCCTCGGCGACGGACTGGTCAGCCCGGAGCGCCGCATCGTTGAGCAAATGGACGAGGCCGCCGTAATCGAGTTCGACAAGGGACTCCGGGTGGAACTCCGCCAGCCAGCGCTCGATCTCCGCGAGGTCCGTGTCGGCCTGAGCGGACCCTGGCCCAGCCGGGCCGCCCGGCTCACCGGCCACCGGCTCACCAGCTACCCCGGTGGCCTGGGCACGGCGCACGACCGCCAGGGCGTGCGCCACCCGGTACCGCGCCTCCGGCATCGCGGTCGCGTAGATCAAGGTCCGCGTCGCGGCCGCTGTCGCCGGGCCTCGCGGCTCGGACTCGGCCGCATTGCCCAGCACGAGCCACCTCTCCTCCGGCGCGAACGGCGCGAACCACGCGGTCGGCACCGACCACGTACAGGCCTGGACGTAGACCCGCAGCGATGAGATCTGGCCCTGCCAGCGGGCAAAATTCCGTGCCGCACGCTGCACGTCCCCGGGCGGGAACGCGGCCGCCAGCAGCGGCGCGGAGGTAGCCCTCAGCCGGGTGAGCGCGAGCCAGGAGCGGAGCCTGGTCTGCCAGGGACAGATGTACGTAATTCCCTCCGACCAGCGGACGTACGCGTGCCCGCTTTCGTGCAGCGGCTCGGCGATCGGCGGCAGCGCGATCAGGCGGCCGAGCGCCTCGGCCTGTTCGGCCTCAAGCGCCCGGGCCCGGCGCGGCCGGTTCGGCGAGTTGGCGTAGGCCGCCCAGCGCTCGCGGTCTGGCTCACTGAACGCCGAGAGCGGCTCATAGACGCGGAGATAAGCCGCATACGGCAGCATGATCGCATCGTGGCACGCAGACGTCTCCGGGAAAATCTCCTGCAGATAACGAGATCGTCACCTCCCGACTGGCTCCGCCTCAGCCGCCCGCCGCGGAGGCCATACGCTGATCAAAGACCCGCGCGTCGTCAAGGACGCGGAACCGAACCGGGAGGGTCACCACCGTGACCAAGGTGTTCACAAGTCCCCACCCGCCAGCCGGCCTTCCCGGGCAGCCCGGCGCGGTACGTGACCAGGCGGCCAGCGATCGAACAGGGCACGAGCAGGTCGTCTTCTGCCAGGACCCGCCGACCGGCCTGCGGGTGATCATCGCCATCTACTCCACGGCCCTTGGCCCTGCGCTCGGCGGGACGCGGTTCTACCCGTACTCGACCGAGGACGACGCTCTGGCCGACGCGCTGAACCTGTCCCGCGCCATGGCGTACAAGAACGCGCTGGCTGGCCTGGATCTTGGTGGCGGCAAGGCCGTCATCATCGGTGACCCGGCGCGGCAGAAATCCGAAGCCCTGCTCCGCGCGTACGGGCGGTTCATCGAGTCGCTGAACGGCCGCTACATCACCGCCTGCGACATCGGCACCTACAGCGAGGACATGGACATCATCGCCCGGGAGTCCCGGCACGTCACCGGCCGGACTGTGCCGAACGGCGGAGCGGGCGACTCCTCCGTGCTGACCGCGTTCGGGGTCTTCCAGGGGATGCTCGCCGCGGCGGAGCACCGCTGGGGTGCGGCCAGCCTGGAAGGACGCCAGGTCGGGGTGGAGGGCGTGGGCAAGGTTGGCCATCGCCTGGTGAGCCACCTGCTGGAGGCGGGCGCCGCCGTCGTCATCTGTGACGTGGATGCCGCCGCGATTGACCGGGTGGTGACCGAGCATCCCGGCGTGCGGGTGGCCGCGGGCCGCCGCGAGCTTATCGGCCAGCCGCTGGATGTCTACGCGCCGTGCGCACTGGGCGGCGCGCTCGACGACGCCACTGTGGCGGCGCTCAGCGCCAAGGTCGTCTGCGGCGGGGCCAACAACCAACTCGCCCATCCCGGTATCGAGAAGGTGCTGGCCGACCGCGGCATCCTGTACGCGCCCGACTATGTGGTGAACGCGGGCGGCGTGATCCAGGTCGGCGACGAACTGGGCGGTTTCGACTTCGATCGGGCCAAGGCCCGCGCGGCCCAGATCTTCGCGACGACCCGGAAGATCTTCCGGATCGCTGACGAGGAGGGCGTGCCACCCGCCGTGGCCGCCGACCGGCTCGCCGAGCGGCGAATGTCCGAAGTAGGCAGGCTACGCGGCATCTGGCTGGGTCCGTGACGTCCTGGTAAGGTCTGTCCCGAAAGGCAGGACGGGCAGACACGGTGAGTAGCCGACCGCCCGGCCGCATTGTGCTCGCCTCCCGCAGAGGCGTAGACGCGGCAAAGCAGGTACGGTTGGAGGCGTACGCTGGCTAGAGCGCGTCGCACTTCAAGCGGTGGAGCGGCGACGGGCGTTGCGCCATGCGTGCGGGCCGCAACTATTCAGCGCAGGGAGCAGGGGCCTGACCGAGGCTCCGCACGTTCGAGGGGGTCGAGCCAATGGGGCGCGGCCGAGCCAAGGCCAAGCAGGTAAAGGTGGCACGCCAGCTGAAGTACAACAGCGGCGGAACCGACCTTGACCGGCTGCGGTCCGAGCTGGGTGTCGGCATAGATGAGGGCAGGGACCAGCAGGATGCGCATGGCGAGCCCGCCTACGCAGACCTGGCGGATCCCTACGCCGATCACGCTGGAGCCGACACCGGCGATGATGACGACGAGGACGAGGACGAGGATTTCGGGAACGGCTACCGGCAAAGCGCCGGCCGCTAAGGCGGCGCTGGAGCCCGCGTTCAGGCGAAGCGCCGACCGGTAAGGCGGCGCTTCGCGCCTAAGTCCAGGCAGGGTGCTGATCGGTAAGCCGGCACTGGGATCCGGCGCGCGTCAGGTCAGCTGCTCACCGGTAAGCCGACACTGAGATCCGGCGCGCGTCAGGTCGGGTGCTGACCGGTAAGCCGGGCGTCACCCGAGCCGGGCACGACGCTGCCGAGGACCCAGGCAGGAACGTTCCGGGCGGCCAGCAGCCGCAGTGCGCGGTCAGCGTCAGCGTGACCGACCACGGCGGCCATCCCGACTCCCATGTTGAAGACGCGTTCCATCTCGTCTGAATCCACGGCGCCGCGGGTCGCCAGCATGCCGAACACCGGCGGCGGGCGCCAGGTGCCGCGCTCCAGCGTGGCGTCGGCACTGGACGGCAGGACCCGGGCCAGGTTCGCGGCCAGTCCCCCGCCGGTCACATGCGCGTAGGCGTGCACGTCACACTCTTCGGCCAGCGCGAGGCAGTCGCGCGCGTAGATGCGGGTAGGCGTGAGCAGTTCCTCGCCGAGTTCGCGGCCCAGTTCGGGAACGTCAGCGGCCAGGTCCAGCCCGGCCCGGTCAAGCACATGCCTGACCAGCGAGAACCCGTTGGCATGCAGCCCCGATGAGGCCAGCCCGATCACCACGTCGCCGACCGCCACCCGCTCGGGGCCCAGCAGCCGGTCCGCCTCCACCACGCCGGTGGCCGCCCCGGCCAGGTCAAAATCGTCCGGGCCGAGGTGGCCAGGATGCTCGGCCGTCTCCCCCCCGATAAGAGCACACCCCGCCTGCACGCATCCCTCCGCGACTCCCGCCACGATCTGTGCCGCGCGCTCCGGCCGTAGCTCGCCGAACACCACGTAGTCGGTCATGAACAGCGGCTCGGCGCCACAGGTGACCAGGTCATCCACGACCATGCCGACCAGGTCGATGCCGACCGTGCCGTACCTGCCGAGCCTGCTCGCGATCGCCACCTTGGTGCCCACTCCGTCGGTGGACGTGGCCAGCAGCGGCCGCCGGAACGAGGTCAGCTTGGCCGCGTCGAACAGGCCGGCGAAGCCACCCACCCCGCCGAGCACCTCCGGCCCGGTGGTCCGCGCGATCGCGCCGCGCATCAATTCGACCGCGCGATCCCCGGCGGCTATGTCCACACCGGCCTGGCGGTAACTCGACCCGTCCGGCACCATCGTCATGGCCGGGCCGCCGGGACAAGCCTGGCCACCCGCCGGTGACCCGGCCCGCGACGTGCTGATCTCATGGTCGGACCGCGGTCATGGGGCCGGCTGCCGGACGCCTGCGACCGCGACCTCCAGCAGGTGCTTGCCCCGCTCCGCCTCGGCCACCGGAATCGGGTACTTGCCGTCGAAGCACGCCCGGCAGAGCTGCCCGGCGGGCAGGGTGGTCGCCTCGGTGAGGCCGTCCAGTGAGATGTACCCGAGCGAGTCCGCCCCGAGCGACTCCCGGATCTCCTCGACGGACAGGGTGCCGGCGGCGAGTTCCGCCCGGGTCGCGAAGTCGATCCCGTAAAAACAGGGCCAGGCCACCGGTGGACTGGAAATGCGTATGTGCACTTCCGCCGCCCCTGATTCGCGCAGCATCGCGACGATCGCCCGCTGGGTGTTGCCGCGGACGATCGAATCATCCACCACGACCACCCGCTTCCCGGCGATGACCTCCCGCAGCGGGTTCAGTTTCAGCCGGATGCCGCGCTGCCGGATGGTCTGGCTAGGCTGGATGAACGTCCGTCCCACGTAGGAGTTCTTGACCAGGCCCTGGCCGTAGGGGATGCCGCTGGCCTGCGCGTAGCCGATCGCCGCCGGGGTACCCGACTCGGGAACCGGGATGACCAGGTCGGCCTCGACCGGGTGCTCGGCCGCGAGCTTGCGACCGACCTCGACCCGGGTCGCGTGCACGCTCCGGCCGGCGATGGCGGTGTCCGGCCGGGCCAGGTAGACGTACTCGAACAGGCAGCCGCTGCGGTTCGGCGGGGCGAAGGTCCGTGACCGCACGCCTGCCTCGTCGATCACCAGCAGTTCCCCGGGCTCGACCTCCCGCACGAACGCGGCACCGACGATATCCAGCGCCGCCGTCTCGCTGGCCACCACCCAGCCGCGCTCCAGCTTGCCGAGCACCAGCGGCCGGAAACCCTGCGGGTCACGTGCCGCGTACAGAGTCCGCTCGTCCATGAAGACCAGCGAGTAGGCCCCCCGGACCATGGGCAGCGTGCCCGCCGCGCTGTCCTCGACGCTGGCGGCGCGGGGATCGGCGAACAGCGCCGTGAGCACGTCGGTGTCCGAGGTGGCGCGGTTACCCGGCATGGCATCACCGGTGGCGGCAGCGGCCAGCGCCGCCAGTTCCAGGGTGTTGATCAGGTTGCCGTTGTGGCCGAGCGCCAGGCTGGCCGTGGGGGTCGACCGGAACGTCGGCTGCGCGTTCTCCCACACGGAGGAGCCACTGGTGGAGTACCGGCAATGCCCGACAGCGATATGGCCCCGCAGGGTCGACAGCACAGGTTCGTCGAACACCTGGGCCACCAGGCCCATGTCCTTGTACACCACAATGCGCGCGCCGTCGCTGACCGCTATGCCGGCTGACTCCTGGCCCCGGTGCTGCAACGCGTACAACCCGAAGTAGGCGAGCTTCGCGACTTCCTCGCCGGGAGCCCACACCCCGAATACGCCGCAGGCGTCCCGCGGGGGCCTGTCACCCGGATCGAGATCATCCGTCAGCCGGCCATCGGGGTTGACCACCCGCTCAGTCTAGTGACTCATGCCAGCTCATGGGACCGTCCAGCACCGGCAAGTACCCAGACAGGTCTGCGCGCGGGCCGCTGGCCCTGACCCGGCCCTCCGCGACAGCCTGCGCCCAGGCCAGCCGGCCCCCGGCCAGCATGATCCAGGTGACCGCGTCCATCTCCACCACGTTGGGCGGCGTACCGCGGGTATGCCGCGGCCCGGCGACGCACTGCACCGCCGCGTACGGAGGCACCCGGACCTCCACCGCCCGTCCTGGTACCTGCTCGCTGAGCACGCCGAGCAGGTAGGCCGTGGCGGCGCGGAGCGCCTCGGGCTGCGGCTGGGCGCCAGCGTCCAGCGCGCGGAGGACCGTGACAGAACAGGCCGCGCCGAGCACGCCGGCCTCGGTGGGCCCCGTCCACGGCGCTTCGCCGAGTGCCGCGCGCTGCCCGTTGAGCGCGGCAAGCACTCGGTCTGGGTCCACGCGGCGGGCCGGCATCGCTGCGACGGTACCCGAAGGCAGGCCGGGCCCGCCGGATCGGCCCGCCGGATCGGCACCGGGAGTGGGCACACGGAACCGTTTGGTAATTCGTGATTTTCCGATTTATTCTGACAGGTGTCACTGGCCCGGGGGGCCGAGAGCAGGTAGTGGTCGGTATGACAGGGCTCCAGCGTCGTGTCCCAGAAGCGCAGCGTGGTAAGCAGTCGTCACGTGCCTGGGTGTTCGGCACCGCCGGCCTGGCCGGCGTTGCGGCCACGGGCGGCGTGGTGGCGATCTTGCTGAGCAGTGCCAGCACTCCGGCGGGATCCCGGCCTGCCCCGCTGGCCACGAACGTCACCGGCACTCAGGCGGTCGGCCTGGCCAACCCGGGCGAGCCGCAGGCGGGCACCGCGGCTCTGCTGTCCGAGTCACAGACCGGGCTCACCTTCACGTCGAGTAGCGGCGGCGAGAACGTCCAGCCCAGTCAGCAGTGGCAGGCCGATCAGATGGGCGGCGGGGCGTACATCCTGGTCTTCACGCCGGATGGGCTGTGCCTGACCGCGACTGCCACCAAGCACGGCCCCGCCGCCCAGCTGTCCCGCTGCGGCCTCGGGCTGAGCCAGCGCTGGGACCACCCCTACCTGGGCACCGATGCCACCGGCCGGACGTACTGGCAACTGCGCAGCGCGGCCACTGGCCGCTGCCTCGGGGTGGGCGGCAAGCAGCTCGACGGGGGCATCGGGGTGGCCATGCTGTCCTGCTCCAAGGCCATGCCCTGGCAGCAGCTCATCAGCTTCTGGACCGCGTTCTAAGGACCGCCGCCATGGTCAGCGACGCCACTACCCGGCCGGCCAGGCGGAGATGAAGGCCACGATGGTCGCGGCCGCAGCCGCAGGCGGCGATGCTCTGGGCCAGGGCGTGTCCCGCCCTAGCCGAACAGGGCCGGCAGCGTCGCACGGTGCACGTCGGCCAGTTCGTCCAGGGAAATGCTGAAGCTGTCACCGCCGGTGGGACCGGCCCCGCTCTCCAGGCTGGCCCCGCTCTCCAGGCCGGCACTGACCTCCAGGCTCGCGCCCCCTGTGACGCCGAGGATCGCGGCCGGCACTCCCTGGCGCTCCAGCAGCGCCGAGAACGCCGCCGCCGAGCCGGGCGGCACGGCGACGACGGCGCGCGCCGCCGACTCGCTGAACAGCAGGGTGCATCCATCGCCGGGCAGCGTCACCCGGCAGCCCGTGCCACCAGCCAGGCAGCACTCGGCGAGCGCGATCGCGAGGCCGCCCTCGGAGAGGTCGTGCGCGGCGCTGAGCAGGCCGTCCGCCGCGGCCGCGGTGAGCACCGCCGCGAGTGCCCGCTCCGCCGCCAGGTCCACCGCGGGCGGCCGGCCGCCGAGATGCCCGTGCCTTACCTGGGCCCACGCCGAGCCGCCGAACTCCGCAGCGGTCCGGCCGAGCAGCAGGACGCTGTCGCCGTCCTGAGCGAACCCGATGGTGAGCCGCTGCCGGACGTCCTGGTACACGCCGAGCACGCCGACGACGGGGGTGGGATGGATCGGCGCCGCGCCAGTCTGGTTGTAGAAGCTCACGTTGCCGCCGGTCACCGGGACCCCGAGGGTGGCGCACGCGTCCGCGAGCCCGCGCACCGCCTCGGTGAACTGCCACATCACCGCGGGGTCCTCCGGGGACCCGAAGTTGAGGCAGTTGGTGACGGCGAGCGGGACCGCCCCGGCCGCCGCGACGTTCCGGTAGGCCTCGGCCAGCGCGAGCTGCGCGCCCGCATACGGATCGAGACGGCCGTACCGGCCGTTGCCGTCGGTGGCCAGCGCCACACCCAGGTGCGTCCGCTCGTCGACCCGGATCGCCCCGGCGTCCTGCGGCATGGCGAGCACGGTGTCGCCCCGCACGTGCCGGTCGTACTGCTCGGTGACCCAGGACTTGTCGGCCAGGCCGGGCGAGGCGAGCAGGGCCAGCATTGTCGCGCGCAGCTCAGCGCCGCCCGCCGGCCGGGGCAGCGTGGCCGGGTCACTGGCCGCCAGCTCGTCCTGGCTGGCTGGCCGCGCCACGGGCCGCTGGTAGACCGGCCCGTCGTCGGCCGCGCTGCCTGGCACGATGTCCACGACATGCGCACCGTGCCAGGTCATCTCCAGGGTGGCGCCCTCGGTCACCTCGCCGATCACCGTGGCCGGCACGTCCCACTTGGCACAGATCGCCAGGAAACGGGCGACGTCGCCGGGCTCGACGATGGCCATCATGCGTTCCTGCGACTCGCTCATCAAGATCTCGGCCGGGCCCAGGCCCGGGTCGCGCAGCGGGACCGCGTCGAGCCGGACCCGCATGCCCACCCCGCCGCCTGCGGCCAGTTCGGCGGTGGCGCAGGAGACACCGGCGGCACCCAGATCCTGGATGCCCACGACCAGGTCCGCCGCGAACAGCTCCAGGCAGCACTCGATCAGCAGCTTCTCCATGAACGGGTCGCCGACTTGCACGCTCGGCCGCTTCGCCGATTCGCCACCGCCGAATGTGGCGCTGGCCAGTACGGAAGCCCCGCCGATGCCGTCCGGGCCGGTTCCAGAACCCAGCAGGATGACGGCGTTTCCCGGGCCGTGGGCCGCGGCGAGCTTGAGGTCCTCGTGCCGCATGACCCCGACGCACAGCGCGTTCACCAGCGGATTGCCGCTGTAACAGGGGTCGAAGGCCAGTTCGCCGCCGATGTTCGGCAGCCCGAGGCAGTTGCCGTAGAAGGAGATCCCGCCCACGACGCCGGGCAGCACCCGGCGGGTGTCCGGCGCGTCAGCGGGGCCGAACCGCAGCGCGTCCATCACCGCGACCGGCCGCGCGCCCATGGCCAGGATGTCGCGGACGATGCCGCCCACCCCGGTGGCCGCGCCCTGGAACGGCTCGACGTAGGACGGGTGGTTGTGCGACTCGATCTTGAAGGTAACCGCGTACCCCTGGCCGATGTCGACCACGCCGGCGTTGTTCCCAATGCCGGCCAGCAGGGCCTTCGTGCGGGGTGCCTTCTCGGCGAACTGGCGCAGGTGCACCTTGGACGACTTGTACGAGCAGTGCTCACTCCACATCACCGAGTAGATCGCCAGCTCCGAGTCAGTCGGCCGGCGGCCGAGCAGCTCCCTGATCCGCGCGTACTCGGCATCGGTCAGGCCGAGCTCGGCGTGTGGCTGCGGCTGGTCCGGGGTGGCGGCCGCATGCGCCACCGTGTCCGCCCGCGGAGCATGCACCGGGTCCGCAGACTCGCCGTCCACGGGGCTCACTGGCTCACTTTCCGCCGGGCTCACCGGCTCACCACCCCATCCACCGGTCTCACCCAGCCGGCTCACTGGCTCGCCATGGCGCGGAGGACCGACGTGAAGAAGCCCAGCCCGTCGGTACCGGGCCCGGTCAGCGCGTCGATCGCGTGCTCAGGGTGCGGCATCAGCCCCACCACGTTGCCCGCCGCACTGCATACCCCGGCGATATCGCCGACGGACCCGTTCGGGTTCCCGTCCGCGTAGCGCGCGACGACCTGGCCGCCCGCCGCGAGCTCGGCCAGCGTGGCCGCGTCGGCGACGTAAGCGCCCTCACCGCTCTTGAGCACCACCGTGATCTCCTGGCCGGGCGAGAACCCGCGGGTCCACGGCGTCCCGGTGGCCTCGATCCGCAGCCGTACGTCCCGGTCGATGAAGCGCAGCCCCGCGTTCCGGGTGAGCGCCCCCGGCAGCAGGTGCGCCTCACAGAGGATCTGGAACCCGTTGCAGATCCCGAGCACCGGCAGGCCGGCCCGGGCCGCCGGCACCAGCTCCCGCATCACCGGGGCGAACCGGGCGATCGCGCCGCAGCGCAGGTAGTCGCCGTAGGAGAAGCCGCCAGGCAGGATCACCGCGGCCACGCCGCGCAGGTCGTGATCGCCGTGCCAGAGCGGGACCGGCTCGCCGCCCGCCCGGGCGACAGCGCGGGCCGCGTCCGAGTCGTCGAGTGAACCAGGGAAGGTGATGACGCCCACGCGGGCTGCCATGAGGGGTCCTCCCAGTGCTGGGCAGGCGGGACATGGGCAGGCGGCACTGTCAGTCCGAGGCGGACAGCGGCTGCCTGCAGGCAGGTTACCGGGTCAGCCGGCGTCCCTGAGCTGCCCGCTGGCCGGGCTGGCCACCATACGGCCCGCCGGGCTGGCCAGCATGACCTCCGTGTGCAGTTCCATCCGCTTCTGCAGGGACACCACGGTGCCCCGGCCGGGGCCGGTGCTCAGCGTCACGTCGTCCACGCACGCTCGCATGATCGCGAGCCCGCGGCCGGACTCCGGCAGGGTCGAGATCTCCTGATTGTCCAGCGGCAGGCGCTGGCCGGCCAGCTTGCGCATCCCCGGCCGGACCGCCCAGCGGTGCCGCGTGGCCGGATAGTGCACCGACCGCCAGGATGGCCGCGTTCTGGGCATTACCCGCGAATCGAACCGCCTCCGGCCATTCCACACCTGGACCAGGCAGCCGCCCTCGCCTAGGCTGGCTACCACCTCATACCTGCGCCCAGGGCCGCCGCGGCCGTGCCTGATCACATTCGTGCACGCTTCGGTGACAGCGAGGAGGAGATCAGCGATACCATCTTCGTCAGCCCCCAGCCTGCGCAGCATGTCCCCCAGGACACGGCGCATTACCGGTACGCTGAGCGCCTCACGTGGGAACACGAGGCAAAACTTCACGTCCACGGTCGGCTCCTCGGTGCGTCTCATCCGAGCCCGCATCCGCCCCTCAGTTAGCTGACTTCACCGATCACGCTGGCCTCTTATTTGCCTTCCCCGTCAGCGCCGCGATAATCGTGAACCCAGCGTGAAGACTCGGCGCATGCTGTCGGGACGATTGACCGCGTTAACCCTCGCGCAGCGAGAATTCCTCGATGACGGGGTTGGCGAGCAGTTCGCCGGCCAGTTCAGCGACCCGCCCGAGCACGGCCTCATCAGCCGGGCCGGCCAGTTCCACCTCGAACCGCTTGCCCTGCCGGACACCAACTACCTGCCCGAACCCAAGGCGCTGGCAGGCGCTCGCGATCGCCTCACCTTGCGGATCATGGATCTCCGGCTTGAGCATCACGTCGACGACGATCCGGGCCACGTCTGCCTCCCAGCGGTTCGGTCTGTCACGATGGCGGTAGTGAACCATGTCAGGGACCCGGCGCCACGCAGGACCCGGGTACTGTCACACCGGGACACGGGACGGACGACCGGCCGGTCGCGGTGATCCTGAGATCGGCCCCGAGCATCAAGGGAGTGGCACGTGACCGTCGACGCTGACGGTGCGGTCACCGCCGCACCGGGATCCCCCGGCCATGACGGGCAGCAGGGATCGCGAGCAGAACTCATCCAGCTCCTCACGCCGGAAGGCGAGCGTGCGGAGCATCCGGACTATCCGCTGGAGCTATCCGCTGACGAGGTCAAGAGCCTCTACCGGGACCTGGTCCTGGTCCGGCGGATCGACACCGAGGCGATCGCCTTGCAGCGCCAGGGCGAGCTGGGGATCTGGGCGTCCCTGCTCGGGCAGGAGGCCGCCCAGATTGGCTCGGGCCGCGCGCTGAGTTCACGCGACATGGCCTTTCCCACCTACCGCGAGCACGGCGTGGCCTGGTGCCGCGGCCTCGACCCGATGAAGCTGCTCGAACTCTTCCGCGGGGTCAGCAATGGCGGGTGGGACCCGAAGCAGCACCGCTTCCACCTGTACACGATCGTGATCGGCACCCAGACGCTGCATGCCACCGGCTACGCCATGGGCATCCAGCGCGACGGCGCGGTAGGCGAGGACGGTGAGGCCGTCATCGTGTACTTCGGCGACGGCGCGACCAGCCAGGGCGACGTCAGCGAGGCGTTCATCTGGGCCTCGGTGTTCAACGCGCCGGTCGTGTTCTTCTGCCAGAACAATCAGTGGGCCATCTCGGAACCGCAGGAACGCCAAAGCCGCATCCCGCTGTACCAGCGGGCCCGCGGCTTCGGATTCCCCGGTGTCCGGGTCGACGGCAACGACGTCTTCGCCTGCCTGGCGGTCACCAAGAAAGCCATGCAGGCGGCGCGGGAAGGCCAGGGCCCCACCCTCATCGAGGCGTTCACCTACCGGATGGGCGCGCACACCACCACGGACGACCCGACCAGGTACCGGCTCGCCAGCGAGCTCGAAGCCTGGAAGCTGAAGGACCCCATCGAGCGGGTCAAGGCCTACCTGGTCCGCGGCGGCGCCGCGGAGCCGTCCTTCTTCGAGGACATCGAAGCCGAGGCGGCCCAGCTTGGCAGGCAGATCCGCCAGCAGTGCCTGGCGATGCCCGACCCGGCGCCACTGGCGATCTTTGAGAACGTGTACGCCGAGCCCAACTCACTGCTGCAGTCCGAGCGTGACCAGTTCGCCGCCTACCTCGACTCGTTCACCGGTGCGGAGGCGGCCCGATGACCAGGCTCACGCTGTCCAAGGCGCTCAACGAGGGCTTGCGCAAGGCACTGGAGAACGATCCCAAAGTGCTGGTCATGGGTGAGGACGTGGGCAAGCTGGGCGGCGTCTTCCGGGTCACCGACGGGCTGCAGAAGGATTTCGGTGAGATGCGGGTGGTGGACACGCCGCTCGCCGAGTCCGGCATCATCGGAACCGCGATCGGGCTGGCCCTGCGCGGCTACCGGCCGGTCTGCGAGATCCAGTTCGACGGCTTCGTGTATCCCGCCTTCGACCAGATCGTCAGCCAGCTGGCGAAGATGCGGATGCGCTCGCTCGGCCAGATCACCATGCCGGTGACGATCCGGATCCCGTGCGGCGGCGGCATCGGAGCGGTCGAGCACCACAGCGAGTCCCCGGAAGCACTCTTCGTGCACACCGGCGGCCTGCGCGTCGTGGCCTGCGGGGACCCTGCTGACGCGTTCACCATGATCCAGCAGTCGATCGCCTGCGATGACCCGGTGATCTTCTTCGAGCCGAAACGGCGGTACTGGGACAAGGCCGAAGTGGACACCGCGGGCGGCCTGGCCGCCGCCCGGCCGCTGGGCCAGGCCAGGACGGTGCTCGAAGGCACCGATGTGACGGTGCTCGCCTACGGCCCGATGGTCCGGACCTGCGCCGAGGCCGCGATGGCGGCCCGCTCAGAGGGGCGCTCGGTCGAGGTCATCGACCTGCGCTCGCTGTCCCCGCTCGACACAGCGACGATCTTCGCCTCGGTGCGGCGGACCGGCCGGTGCGTGGTCGTGCACGAGGCACCGGTCACCGGGGGGCTCGGCGCGGAGATCGCGGCCCGGGTCACCGAAGAGTGCTTCTACCACCTTCAGGCGCCGGTCCTGCGGGCGTGCGGGTTCTCCACCCCATACCCGCCATCCCGGCTGGAGGACCACTACCTGCCCGACCTGGACCGGGTGCTGGATGCCGTCGACCGCACGTTCACCTACTGAGGGGCCTGCCATGAGCGAGGTGAAGCAGTTCCGGCTCCCCGACGTCGGCGAGGGGCTCACCGAGGCGGACATCGTCACCTGGCACGTCAAGGCGGGTGACCGGGTCACTGTGAACCAGGTGATCGTGGACATCGAGACCGCGAAGGCGGTCGTCGAACTGCCCTGCCCGTTCGAGGGCGTGGTCACCGGCCTGCTCGCCAGTGAAGGCGAGACGGTGGACGTGGGAACCCCGATCATCGCGGTGGACGTGGCGGACGACGCCGGGACGGGCGCCGCGATGCCGCCGCGCGCCAGCCCGGCCCGGGTGGACCCGGTGCCGGTCAGCCCGGTGGATGTGGACCCGGCCGCCATCGCCGCGGCCGGCCCCCATCCGTCGGCGACCGACCTGGTTCCGCCGCTTCCCGCCGACAGTTCCGGCGAGCCGGACCAGGGTGGCGCCGAGGCCCCGAAGGAAAAACGTCAGGCGGTGCTGGTCGGCTACGGGGTCAAGCTCAGTGCGACAACCCGGCGGCCGCGGAAGGGACCGGCTGGGGGGGTGCGTGCTGCGGCTGATTCTGCGGGCCGCCTCCCTGACCCGGAACCTGCCAACGGGCAGTCAGCGGGTACCGCGGTCGCACTGGCCAAGCCGCCGGTCCGCAAGCTCGCCCGAGACCTCGGCGTCGACCTGGCGGGACTCGCCGGCACCGGGCCCGGTGGCTCGATCACCAGGGACGACGTGCAGGCGGCGGTGCGCGGGACCGCCGCCCCGGTGGCCCGCAAGGAGATCGCCGCGGTGGCCCGTGAGGAGCGGATCGCGATCCGCGGGGTGCGCAAGCACACCGCGGCGGCGGTGACAGCGAGCGCGTTCAGCGCACCGCACGTGACCGAGTTCCTGCAGGTCGACGTGACCGCCACGATGGACGCGGTGCGCCCGCTCGGCGGGCTGCCCGAGTTCGCCGACCTCCGGGTGTCCCCGCTGCTGTTCGTGGCCAAGGCACTGCTCCTGGCCGTGGCCCGGTATCCGATGATCAACTCGTCGTGGGACGCGGACGCGGGCGAGATCGTGGTCAAGCACTACGTGAACCTCGGCATCGCGGCCGCCACCGAGCGGGGCCTGATCGTGCCGAACATCAAGGACGCGCACGCGCTGACCCTGCCCGCGCTCGCCCACGCGCTGGCCAGCCTGGCCGCGACCGCGCGGGCGGGTAAGGCGTCACCGGCCGATCTGTCCGGCGGGACGATCACGATCACCAACGTGGGCGTGTTCGGGGTGGATTCCGGTACCCCCATCCTCACTCCGCCCGAAGCGGCGATCCTTGCGTTCGGGCAGGTGAAGGACGCGCCGTGGGTGGTGGATGGGCAGCTTGCGGTGCGCAAGGTGACCACCTTGTCGCTGTCCTTCGATCACCGCATCGTGGACGGGGATCTCGGGTCGGCGGTACTCCGCGACGTGGGCGCGATGCTGCACGACCCGCTGCGCATGCTGGCCTGGTCCTGAGCAACCAGGTCCTGAGCAACCAGGTCCTGAGACGACCCAGAACGGAAGGGACACGATGTTCCGGCACGTTGTGCTGTTCAGCTGGACGCAGGACGCCACCCAGGCGCAGCAGGAGGCCATGGCCGACGAGCTGCGCAAGCTCCCCGGGGCCATCGACTCGGTGCGGGCCTATCACGTCGGCCCCGACGCGGGGCAGAACCCGGGTAAGAACCACGACTTCGCGGTGGTCGCCGATTTCGATGACGCGGAGGGCTACCGCACCTACCGCGACCACCCGGCGCACCGGGCGGTCGTCGAGCAGTACGTCAACCCGATCGTCGCCCAGCGGGCCGGCGTCCAGTACGAACTCTGATCAGAATGCCTCTTCGGGCAGCTCCATCAAGTCGAGTGTGGTGCCCTCGGTGATCTGGCGCTCGACCGACAGCCGGGGCAGCACGGACTGGGCGAAGAACAGCGATGTGGCGATCTTGCCCTGGTAGAAGGCGGTATCCCGGCTGGCCGCCAGGTCAGCATCGTCGAGCGCGCGCAGTGCGACCTCCGCCTGCCGGGCGAGCAGCCAGCCGATGATGAGATCGCCGAGGGCCATCAGCAGCCGGGTGGTGTTCAGGCCCGCCCGGTACACCTCGGCGGGCTGCTCGGCTGAGCCGGCCGCGAACCCGGCCATGGCCGCCACCATGGCCTCGACATCGCCGGCGGCCAGGGTGAGTGCGGCCCGCTCGGTCTTGAGCCGGCCATTGCCAGCGTCGCTGGCGGCGAAGTCCTTGATCTCACCGATCAGGGTGCCGACCGCCCGGCGCTGATCGCGCTGGATCTTGCGGAAGAACAGGTCTATGCCCTGGATCGCCGTGGTGCCCTCGTACAGGCTGTCGATCTTGGCATCCCGCACGTACTGTTCGATCGGGAAATCCTGGATGAAGCCGGACCCGCCGAAGGTCTGCAGGGACAGGGTCAGCATCTCGTAGGCACGCTCGGAGCCGACGCCCTTGACCACCGGGAGCAGCAGGTCATTGATGCTGGCCGCCAGGTCGTCCCGGCGGCCCTGCGCGGCGGCGACCTGGAGCGCGTCCTGGTAGGAGGCCGCGTACAGGACGAGCGCGCGCATGCCCTCCGCGTAGGCCTTCTGCATCATGAGCATCCGGCGCACATCGGGGTGGTGGATGATGCTGACCCGCGGCGCCGTCTTGTCGGCCATCTGCGTCAGGTCGGCACTCTGCACCCTGGTCTTGGCGTAATCAAGTGCGTTCAGGTAGCCCGTGGAGAGCGTGGCGATGGCCTTGGTGCCGACCATCATCCGGGCGTTCTCGATGATCAGGAACATCTGCTTGATGCCCTCGTGCACGCCGCCCACCAGGGTGCCGACTGCCGGGCGGTCCGCGCCGAAGGTGAGCTCGCAGGTCGTCGAGGCCTTCAGGCCCATCTTGTGCTCGACCCCGGTGACCTGGACGCCATTGCGCTCGCCGAGGTTGCCGTCCGCGTCGACCAGGTACTTCGGCACCAGGAACATGGACAGGCCCTTGGTGCCCGGCCCATGCCCTTCCGGGCGGGCGAGTACCAGGTGGAAGATGTTCTCCGCCATGTCGTGCTCAGCGCTGGTGATGAACCGCTTCACGCCCTCGATGTGCCAGGTGCCGTCGGACTGCTCGATGGCCTTGGTCCGGCCGGCCCCCACATCCGAGCCGGCCTCCGGCTCGGTGAGCACCATGGTCGCGCCCCACTTGCGCTCAATGGCCTGCTGCGCGAACCGCTGCTGGCCCGGCGTGCCGAGGCGCCAGAGGACCTGGGCGAACGACGGGCCGCCCGAGTACATCCAGACGGCCGGGTTGGCGCCCAGGATCATCTCGGCCACGGCCCAGGCCAGCGACCGAGGTGCGCCGGTACCGCCCAGCTCAGGCGGCAGGTCGAGGCGGAACCATTCCGCGTCCATGAACGCGGCGAAAGACTTCTTGAAGCCCTCCGGCATCCGCACCGATCCCGTGGCCGGGTCGAAGACCGGCGGGTGCCGGTCAGCATCCGCGAAGGACTCGGCGATGGGGCCGGTAGCCAGCCTGTTCACCTCGTGCAGGATGCCGCGCGCGGTTTCCTCGTCCACATCCGGATAAGGCTCGGACCCCAGCAGATCCTGTCGCTTGAGCACCTCGAAGAGATTGAACTCGATGTCACGGAGGTTGCTCTTATAGTGACTCATCGTCACCCCCGAAATTCCAGAAGCAGATTGCTACCGACCAGTAACATTGAATATACCTGGAAGCGGTCCAGAAGGCCAGGCACGGCAGGCTACCCGGCGCAGCCGGGCAAAAGCCACCGGACGGGGGCGTGACGCAGGTCACGGACGGGATAGGACGGACGCCTGGGACAGGCCGGGGACGTCCGGGTCGGGGGCAGGTTCGGTGCGGCGATCAGCCGGGCAGGATGTTCACCGCGCGCGCGATCACCAGCGCGGCCACGGCCAGCGACACCGCCGACTGGACAAGCATGGTCAGCTTCGCCCAGCGGGCCAGCGGCATGACGTCCGTGGCGCTGAACGCCGTCGCGTTCGTGAACGACATGTAGAGGTAGTCCACGAACAGCGGCTCCCAGTCCGAGGGCGCCAACTCCTGCACTGTCATCTGCGGGAACAGCAGGTCTGGGTGCTGGAACGTGGCATGGGCACGGTGCACAGGGCCACCGCGGTCGAACTCCCAGTACCACAGCGCGAACACGATCACGTTGGTTGCCCACACCGAGCCCCCGGTGGTCAGCAGCGGCCCGGCGATGGCGCCGGCCTTGCCATTCACGATGGCCCGGATGAGCAGCACCGCTGAGGCGGCGTTCGCGACCGTGATCAGGAAGATCAGCACGATGCTGGCCAACCGGACGAACTGTGACCGGCGCTCGATCCGCACCGGATTCGCCACGATCAGGCCGATCAGCAGCGCTCCCTCCAGGGAAGGAGTGACAGCCCGGGGCAGGAACCGCAATTGGTTGGGCAGCAGGGTCTGCAATACCACGGCCGCGATCACGGTCAGCGTCATCGGCCATCGCGGCTCGCCCCGGGTCCGGCGCCGCCAGGCCGGCACGATCTCCTCGGCGCACACCACGACCGCGTGCTCAGCCACATTCAGCAGGCCGTACCAGACCCGGCTGCGCGGCCAGTGCGGTGCTCGCCGCCCCGGCCCGGGCTGGACCGGCTCCCCCGACACCCCCGGTTCGCCCGGGGATCCTCGCATCGTCATTTGCCCATTCTCATCCCTGCGGGTGCTCGGCGACTCTTCACTCACCCGGTCACGCACCCGGTGACTCTTCACCCGCTCGGCGACCACGTACGGCGCATAACGGACTGGATCATGGTCCGGCGAGCCGGTGCGGGCATTCCGCCAAACCGAATCTCGTTCTAGGGTGGTCGCCATCGGCGCAAATCACTGGCAGCGAGGTGGAACATGGCGCTTGGCCTGAGCCGGGAACACCTGGACCTGGCAGAAGCCGTCCGGGGATGGGCGAATCGCCACTGCCCCGCGGAGAACGTCCGAGCCGCCGTTGACGGACCCGGCGCGGGATCGGCCAGCGCGCTGAACGCTCTGCGGCCGCGCCTCGCCGAGCAGGGGCTGCTTGGCCTGCATGTGCCCGAAGAGCACGGCGGCCAGGGATACGGGATAACCGAACTCGCCATCGCATTGGAAGAGCTGGGCCGTGCCCTGGTGCCCGGCAGTTTCCTGCCCACGGTGCTGGCCAGCGCGGTGCTCCTCGCGGCGGGCGAGCCGCAGAAGCTGCTCGCCGGCCTCACCGATGGATCCGCCGCGGGGGCAGTGTCGCTGGCCCCGGGACTGGCCGGCCGTCCGGACCCGGACGGCGGCCTGATCCTCGACGGCACATCATCCCCCGCGCTCGGCGCTTCCCTGGCTGACCTCGTCATCCTGCCGGCCCAGACGGACCAGGGTGAGGTCTGGGTGGCGGTGGACGCGGCCGACCTCGAGATCACCGCGCTGGACAGTCTCGACGTGACCAGACCGGTGGCCCAGGTCCGCGCGGACCAGGTCCATCTGCCCGCGGACCGGGTCCTGGCCGGCCTTCACACCGCGGCCGTATCCAGCCTGGCCGCGACCTTGTTCGGCGCGGAGGCGTGCGGCATCGCCGACTGGGCGGTGCACACGGCGGCCGAATACGCCAAGATCCGGCATCAGTTCGGCCGGCCGATCGGCCAGTTCCAGGGGGTCAAGCACAGGTGTGCCCGGATGCTCACCGCGGCCGAGCAGGCGGCGGCGACGGTGTGGGACGCCGCCCGGGCGCAGCCGGGCCCGGCGGGCGGTGGCTCGGACCCAGGCGCGGAATTCGCCGCAGCCGTGGCCGCCGTGATGGCCATCGATGCCGCCGTCAACTGCGCAGACGCATGCATTCAGGTGCTCGGCGGTATCGGCTACACGTGGGAGCATGACGCGCACCTCTACTACCGGCGCGCGCTATCGCTGCGGGCGTTGCTCGGACCGTCCGGCGAGTGGGCGCAGCGGGCAGCGGCCCTGGCCCTGGAGGGCGTCAGCCGGCCGCTCCAGGTGGACCTGCCCGCGGCAGCGGAACCGCTGCGCGCTGAGGTCCGCCGCGAACTGGCGGCCATCGCCGCGCTGGAACCCGCAGCACGCACCGAGCAGCTTGCTGCGGGGGGCTGGGTGACCCCGCATCTTCCCCGGCCGTGGGGCAGGGGCGCTGAGCCGCTGGAGCAGATTGTCATCGCTGAGGAGATGAAGACAGCCAGGCTGCGCACCCCCGCGCTGTTCATCGGTGCCTGGGTGGTGCCCGCCCTGGTCCAGTACGGGACACCGGCCCAGCAGGAGCAGTTCCTGCCGCCCACCCTGCGCGGCGAACTGATCTGGTGCCAGCTTTTCAGCGAACCTGGGGCTGGCTCGGATCTCGCCGGGCTGTCCACCCGCGCGGAGCGAATCGACGGGGGCTGGCGGCTGACCGGGCAGAAGATCTGGACCTCCCTGGCCAAGCAGGCCGCCTGGGCCATCTGCGTGGCCCGCACCGATCCGGCCGCACCGAAGCACGACGGGATCACCTACTTCCTGGTGGACATGCACTCGCCTGAGGTCACCGTGCGACCCTTGCGGGAGATCACCGGCGAGACGATGTTCAACGAGGTTTTCCTGGACGGCGTGGTTGTGCCCGACCACCACGTGGTCGGTGAGGTCAACGGCGGCTGGCGGGTGGCCCGGACGACACTGGCCAACGAGCGGGTATCGCTGTCGAAGTCCTGGACATTCGGATGCGGTGTTCCCGAGCTCCTGGACTGCGTGCGGGGCCTGGGCCAGGACCCCGGTCAGGCCCTGCTGGCACGGACCGGGCGGCTGGTCAGCGAAGGACACGCGATCGACCTGCTCGGTGTCCGGGTCACCCTCAAGCAGCTGTCAGGGACCGAGCCGGGCGCCACGGGGAGTGTGCGCAAGCTGCTCGGCATGCGGCACGCGCAGCAGGTCGCCGAGGAGTGCTGGTCGATGCAGGGACCGGACGGTGCCCTGGCCAGCTCGCACTGGACCCGGCAGACGCTCTTCACCAGAGCGCTCACGATCGGCGGCGGCACCACGGAGATCCAGCTCAACATCATCGGTGAGCGGATCCTTGGCCTCCCCCGCGATCCTGAGCCGGCCCCCGGATCCTGAGCCTTTCTCGGAACCTGAAACTTCCCCGGAACCTGGCCATGGGCTCGCCGGCCGGGTTAGCCCCCTTTGCCCGGAAGCCGCGCTAGCCTACTGGCAGCCGTTATCTCGGGGGGGCCGGTGACCGACGGTCAACATGGATCCTGGAACGGGCCGCGAGGGCCTGGCAGGCGCAGCCGCCTGCCGCCTCGGCCCGGTTCACCGCCTGCGGACGCCGCCGACCGGCCTGATTTCCCGGCGCCCAGGCCCGGCTATTACCCGCCACCCCCCCGTGAGAATGCCGCAGGCCGACGCGCCGCACCGGCCCCGGCTCAGTCCCCCGCGCAGGCCAGGGAGCAGGTGATAGGCCGCATTGCCGCAGGAAGGAAGGCCAGGCACCGCCGCGTGCTGCTTACCCTGGGCGGCACGATGTCCAGCCTGGTGCTGCTCTTCGCGGCGGGCGCCTGGGGACTGACCAGTTATGTCAACGACAGCGTCGGACGCGTCAACGCGGGAACCGCAGGCGCGGCGTCGTCCGGGCCGCTCAACGTCCTGCTGGCCGGGGTCGACCTGCGCAGCGGCCTGACCCCACGCCAGCAGGCCCAACTGCATGTGGGGCACGACGTCAGCTCCAACTCCGACACGATGATGCTGATCCACGTGTCCGGCGACCGCAGCCGGGTGACGGTCGTCAGCCTGCCGCGGGACTCCTGGGTGCAGATCCCCGGTCACGGCATGAGCAAGATCAATGCGGCGTTCGGCCTGGGCGGCCCGAACCTTATGGTCAAGACGGTGGAGCAGAACACGGGACTGACCATCAACGACTTCATCCAGGTCAACTTCCTCGGCTTCATCAAGGTCATCGACGCGCTCGGCGGCGTGAACGTGTGCATGCCGCAGGCGGTGAGTGACCCGTACAGCGGTCTTGACCTGACTGCGGGCGTGCATCATGTGGACGGCCTGACCGCGCTGGAGTACGCGCGGGACCGGCACTCCTTCGCCCTCTCCGACCTGGCCCGGATCCAGGATCAGCAACGACTGCTGGCATCGCTGCTCAGTGAGGCGATCAGCTCCGGCACGCTGGCCAACCCGGTCAAGCTCAGCGGCTTCCTGCGGGCGGCTGTGGCTGCCGTCAAGGTTGACCAGACCCTGAACGTCAGTGCCCTGGCCGACCAGTTGCGCGGCATCTCATCTGGTGCCGTCAGGTTCATGACGGTGCCGCTCGCGAACCTGAACTACCAGACCTCGACCGGCCAGTCCGCGGTGCTGTGGGACGCCACGGCCGCCCGCACGCTTTTCACGAAGCTCAAGGACGACCAGCCGGTCGCGAAGCCGGCGGCCAGCCGGAAGAAGGGGGCCAGCCTGCGGCCCAGCCAGGTTCCGCTCGACGTCTACAACGGGACCCTGATCGGCGGGCTGTCCGCCGGAACCGGGACCGATCTGAGCCAGCTCGGATTCCCGGTGACCGCCGGCCTCACCTGGACTAGGCAAGACATCCTGCAGACCGTCATTGAGTACCCGCCTGGCCATCATGCGGCGGCCCAGCTCGTCCGGCACGTCATGCCGGGCGCCACCCTCCACCAGGTGAGCGGCCTGGCCAAGATCAGGATCGTGCTCGGCAGCAACGGTCACACGGTGAATTCACCAGCCACCGGACAAGGCTCCAGCACGTCAAAGACGGCGGCCCAGTACGCCTGCAAGTGACAGCCGCACCGTCAGCCCGTGACACCCGCCGCCGTCAGGATGCCGCATCCGCCGCCGTCAGCCCGTGACACCCGCCGCCGTCAGGGCGTGCCCATGGGAGGGAACCCCGCGGCAGGCCCGGCCGTATCACCGAGGCCCTGCTCTGCCTCCTGGCGGGTGAGAGCGTCGACCAGGCGGTCGACCTTCTCCTTGTTGTCGGCACCGGCCCGGCCGGTGCGCTCGGCGTAGACGGCCGCGCCCAGGTCACGGAAGATGGCGTCGGCCCGCCGTTTGGCCTGCGCCTGGTCGAGCTTGACCTTGCCCTCGCGGGCCGTTTCCTGGGCCTTCTGGGCAAGCTGATTACCCTGTTCCCTGACCCTGTCCATGAATCCCATGTCTGTCTCCCTGGGATGACCGCCCGCGGGAACCCCCGCGCCCGGGACTGGCTTCCGGTTTCTCTAGCCCAGCCTTTACCCATCAGCCTACGGCCGTATCCGAGAGGCCCTACCGCGCCCGATATCGGGCCGCAGGCCCGCGCCACGCCCGGCGGGAGAGATCACTCCGCCCGGAGCACGGTGGCGGTCGGGGTCCGGGCGGCCCGCCACCCTGGCACGATGGCGACCAGAGCACCGAGCGCGAGAGCGCCAGCCGCCGCACCAGCGATAGCCAGGAGCGGCACCGCGGGTTCGGGGACGACGAACAGCTCGCCCGCGAACAGGGTCCACAGGAACCGGCCCGCGGTGACGCCAAGCGGGATACCCACCAAGGCCCCGATGGCTACCGGCAGGGTGGCCTGCCAGATGACGATCGCGACCAGTTGCCTGCGCACCAGGCCGAGTGTTTTCAGCACGGCCAGCTCACGGGACCGGCGGCGGACCGATGCCACGAGCGTCAGCGCGAGTGCCAGGACAGCCCCGGCCGCCAGCACGGCCGCGAGGTACAGCGGAGCGGCGCCCATGGTGCGGTTGTTCACGATCTCGGCAGGCCGCTGGACCGCCGTGACCTGGACGTCCAGTGTCGACCGGATCGCCGACAGCCGGGCGGCAATCTGATCGAGCTGGCGAGTGGCGGTCGCCGGATCGCTGCCGGGCCGCAAGCGGACCAGGATGGTGTTCGGCCCGCGCAGGCCCGGATCGCTGATGCCGCCAGTGAGCATGGCCGGCGACAGCACGCCGGCTGGCAGCAGGGCACCCCGGCCGAGGGACGGGTGCACCCCATGGCCTATTCCCACGGTGGGGATGGTGGCCGTACCCACGATGCGCAGGATGATAGGCCGCTGGCCGGCCTGCACTCGCACGGTGTCGCCCACGTGCTTGCCCAGCAGGGACAGGGTCTGCACGCCGAAGACGACCTGGCGCGGACCGGCCACGGCATGGCCGGACAGGATTGGCGGCCCCACCGCCGCGTCCGGCTGGACCGCGATGACCGGGACGCTGAGGCCGTCGATCTCCACCGAGTCGAAGTAGGCTCCTGACCAGGCGGCCACACTCGGATCATGCCTGAGCAGGCGCGCGGCCATCGACGTTGGGATATTGCCGTAGCCGCTGCCCGCGAGGAGCTCGGAGTTCCAGTTCCAGCCGTACAGGCGGGGGTGCGTGACCAGATGGCTGAGGCTGGCGCCGAAGACCAGCGAGGCGACGAGGATGATCAGTGCCAGCACGGCGCCGACGATGCCGGAACGCGCGGGCACCGCGGTCTGCCGTGAGCCAGGCTCCATGGCGAAACGGATCCCGGTCACCGCCGAGACCGGCAGTCCCCATGCCGCCGCGCCGACCGCGACGCGGGAGCGGCGGCCCAGGTCATCACCCCGTTCGGCCCCAGGTAGCCGGCGGCTGGCCACCTGGTGGGCCAGCAGCCCGGCCGCGCCCGCCAGCCCGGCCACGAGGACGAGCGCCCCGGCCCCGAGCACGGTCCAGTCGACTGAGATCCCCGGATTCACTTCGAGTCTGTGCAGCTCCCCGATGGGTGCCAGGGGCGAGGCGGCGACGGCCACCACCATCGCGAGCAGCGTTCCCGCCACAATCGCACAGACGATACCCAACGATCCGTCGGCAGTAACTGCCGACGTACCGGCGCCAAGCGCCCGGAGGGTGGCCCGCTCACGCCCATGGAGGTAGATCTGCCTGCGGATCGTCTGGAGAGCCAGGATGAGGGCGGCCAGGCCGGCGATCAGGCCGAAGACGCCGATGGCGATGGACTCGGGCCGGACCGCCCGTTCTCCCTGACCCTTGACGATCGAGGTGACCCGGAAGAATTGCGGGTCACCCGGCGGCAGGACGCGCGCGTATTCGCGCTGCACCTGCGGCACATCGCGGTCGCCGTGCGCCAGTCGCAGCCCCATCCAGATGTAGGAGGCACAGCAGCTGACTTCTTTCCTGGTGAACGCCGGCGTGACCAGCACCCGGTAGATACGGTCGATGTCGTCCTGGACCACTTCGTCGGTGAACAGGCCGAGACCGGTGATGCGCAGGACGACCCGGTGGATGGGCGCCATCGTGCCCGGATCGAAGCTCTGGTCGGACGCCTGCTTGCCGGAGTAGAGGTTGATGGTGAGCCGCTGCCCGACATGCAGGCCAAACCGGCGGGCCGTCTGTTCGCTGACCACCGCCTCGTCCGCCCGGCGCGGATCGGCACGGCGTCCCTGGATCATGATGACCCGGTCCTGGTGGAAGTAGAGGCCATTGAGCGAGCCGACCAGTTCCACCTGCTGGTTGAACGGCGTAGCCGGATTGGCGAACCCGGATGCCGCCGGGCGGAGGCCCTCGATGGCGACATAGGACTCCGCCGAGGTGACGAGCGGCAGATGCGAGATCTCTCGGATGGCGTCCAGGCTGTACGGGCCGGGGTCCACGTCGAGGTTGGACGGATTGCTGGCCGCGATTATCCGGGTGAACGCCGACTGGGTCCGCCTGGCGGCGGCCACGCTGGCCATGGCCACCCGCCGACAACCCCGATCAGCAGCACGAGCGCCAGGTAGCTGCCCGCCTCCCGGCGGAACGTGGCCCGGAACCGGTACCAGGCCACCCGCCAGGCACGTGCGCCTGCTGCGCTGGTCATCAGGCTGTTATCCCATCGATCGGCCCGGCAGGCCAGGGGGGTGGCATCAAGGGAGCCGACATGCCAGCCTCACCCTCGCGGGCTGGGCCAGCCTCCAATGGCCAGCCAGGACCCTTACCAACCACTCAGTTCAGGCCAGCGCGGATTTCTCCGACGGAGGGGCGGCGGCTATCTCCAGCGCGAAGGCGTCAGCGGGCACCAGGTGCACCCCGCTCGTAATGTCACCACGTAATGAAAGCGATTCCGGCTGGCCCCGGTATCCGGCATGCTGTCCGGATGAGCACGCTGGGCTGGACGTGGCACTCCCCTCCGGGATGGCCGCAGCCGCCGCCGGGATGGGCACCGCCCCCTGGGTGGCAACCGATGCCGGAATGGCCGCAGCCCCCCGCCGACTGGGTTTACTGGGTCCCGATGGCCGCTCCCGTGACGGACGCTTCGGGCATACCCGCCTCCTCGATGCCCGCCTCCTCGATGCCCGCACCGCCGATGCCCGCGCCGCCGATGCCCGCGCCGCCGGTCCGGGTAGCGGAGCAATCACGGCGGGGGTTAATCCGGGAAACCTGGTTCATGGAGGTCGCGTTCCTCCTCCCCGGCATCGCCAATGCGGTAACCGCGCTCGTGGCGCATCTCGGCGGGGTAAGCGACATCAACCTCTTCTCCACGGTGGTCCCTGGCCACCCGGTCGAGAACCTCTTCCTGGGCATCTTCAACTACCTGGCCGTAGGCGCGGTGGTACCGCTCGCGCTGCTCTTGCTCGCCCGGACGGGCCAGGGCCCTGGGGTGCTGGGGCTGGGTCGGCCCTCATGGAGCAAAGACCTCTGGCCGGGGCTCGGCATCGCGGCCATGGCGTACGGCGTGACCCTCCTGATCCAGATCCCCTTCGCCACTGTGCTGGCCCACCACCGGGCCTTGTTCGGGCAGGTTGCGATCGGGCACGTGCCCAAGTACTACATCGTCTATGGCCTGGCGCTCGCCGCGGTCACCGCGATTACCGAGGAGACGCTGGTCAACGGCTACCTGTTGACCAGGCTTGAGCAGCTCGGCTGGACCCCGCAGCGGGCGCTGCTGCTCAGCTTGACCCTGCGCACCAGTTATCACGTGTACTACGGGCTTGGCTTCCTGCTCACCATCCCGTTCGGCTTCTTCGTCACTCGATCCTTCCAGAAGCACCGGCGGCTGAACCGGCCCATCGTCGCCCACTTCATCTACGACGCTGTGCTGATCACCATCGGTGTGCTGACCTCCTGACTTCCTGGCCCGGTGGCCCTGTGGCCATGTGGCCCTCCTGGCTTCGTGGTGGCTGCCGTGGAATTCCCTGGTGCGGGTGGGAGACTGAGGTATCACGGGCGCAGGTGCCCGCCATCGCATGTGCGGGGAGGCCAGCTATGACTACCCCACCGGACTTCGGGGGGCTGGAAATCGAAGAGGGGGCGCAGGAAGATCTGGGCGCCCCACCGGAGAGACATCACGATCCGGGAGATCAGGATCCGGACCGGCTCGCTGCGGACGACAACGAGGCGCACGCCCCGGGTGAGGTCTGCGGGCTGTGCGGCGCGGCCATCACCTCCGGCCAGGATGTCCGGCGTAGGGCCGACGGCACGTGGGTGCACGAGGTCTGCCCGCCCGACCTGACCGCGGAGACCCCGGGGGCTACTGGAGCTGGCTGACGGACCCCTCCCCGCTCACTCAGGCTCTGGCCCGGGATAGCCGCCGTCTGGCTCCCACATGCCGATCGAATCGCTCATGAAGAGGTGAACGTAGCCGCACGTCTCGCAGATCAGGCCCGTTGCCCCCCGGTTCGCCCACTCGATACCCAGGAATTCCATACCGCTGGTGTTGAGCTGGACGCTGCGCTCCACGAACAGTTGGCCCTGGCAGACATGGCATTGGAACGGATGCCGCGCCGATCCCAGCGTCACCAGCGATGCCTTGCGAGCCATACGTACCTGCCTCCTGCCCCGTGCCCATGAACGCAGCCGCGCAAGCCGCCGTACCGAGGGGCCTTCTGCCTTCTGCCGTCGAGTTCATCGGAGCGTGCTCTGGTCGCGGCGGCCGGCGGCCATGGCCAGTGTAGGACGGCCCGATGGCTCACTTCGGGCAAGCTCATGGCCCGATCCGGGCAGAGCCCTTCCGCCCATTCTCACCCTTCCGTCGGGTGCCACCATGAGCGATCATTCATAGCGTGGGCTTCGAACACCGTAACGAGATTCGCTTCAGCAACGTCACTGTGCTTGATGAACGCGGGATTCGCACTCAATGGCGCCTTCTCCCCGGGAGACGGTGCATACTCGCGGATCACAACAGCGCGGAGTCGGCCAGGGCGCCCTGGGTTCCCGCCGCGGCAGCGGGAGGCACGTCTACGGGGTCGACCGAGTAGTCGGCAGGCCGGGTCTCGTCGTACCCGTCCGGCAGCCCGATCGCGCGGAAGATGAGGGTGAGCGCCGCCGCGACCACCAGGTTGATGAGGAGGGCAGCGATTGCGATGTAGGTCACGTGCCCGAACACCGGAGCCGTGGAGGCGCCGAAATGCGCCTGGCCACCCCCGGGCGTCCGGTACGCCTGGATCGTGCCGTACGCCATCGCCGTTGCCCAGCCAATAATCAGTGCGAAGCGATGGAACCAGCGCGTGTACAGGCTGATCACGATCGCTGGGAACGTTTGCAGGATCCAGATCCCGCCGAGTAGCTGCAGGTTGATCGAGAACGTCTTATTCAGCTCGAGCGCGAAGCCCAGCGCGCCGACCTTCATGACGAGCGAGGCCAGCCGCGCCACCCGCGTCTCCTGAGCCGGGGTGGCCAGCGGCCTGAAGAACTCTTTGTAGATGTTGCGAGTGAACAGGTTCGCGGCGGCAATCGACATGATGGCCGCTGGGACGAGCGCGCCGATGACGATCGCCGAGTAGCCGATCCCGGCGAACCAGCTTGGGAACACATGGTCGAACAGCAGCGGCACGGATAGCTGCGAGTTGCCGCCGCTGGCCGTGACACCGGCGTTCACGGCCGGCGTCGCCCGCGCCATGTAGCCAAGCAGCGCTATCAGGCCGAGCACCAGCGAATAGGCGGGCAGCATGGCCGCGTTGCGCCTGATCACGTCGCGCCGTCTGGCGGCGAACACCCCGGTCACCGCGTGCGGGTAAATGAACAGCGCCAGCGCGGAGCCGAGCGCGAGAGTGGCGTAGGCCCACTCCCCGGCCGGCATCACGATGAGGCTGCCAAACGGCTTGCCCGTCGCCGGGTTCACGGTCTTCAGGTGCGCTGACGCAGCGCCGAAGATGTGCCCCCAGCCGCCCAGCTTGCCCGGAATATAGATGATCGCGACGATCACCGTCACGTAGATGAGGGTGTCCTTGACGAACGCGATCAGGGCCGGCGCGCGCAGTCCGGCGAGGTAGGTGTAAGCCGCAAGAATGATGAACGCGATGATCAGGGGTAGGTCCCTGACGAACGCGTTGCCCGAGTTGCCGCCGACTCCCATGACGGTCAGCACCGACTCGATGCCCACGAGCTGCAGCGCGATGTACGGCATGGTGGCCAGGATCCCGGTCACTGTCACCGCGAGCCCCAGGCCTTGCGAGCCATGCCGGCCGCGGGCGAATTCGGCGGGGGTGACGTAGCCGCGCGCGCGGGCGACCGACCAGAGCCGCGGGGCGAAGACGAATACGATCGGGAAGACCATGACCGTGTACGACAGCGCGTAGAACCCCGCCGCACCGACCGCGTACACCAGCGCCGGCACGGCGATGAACGTATATGCGGTATACAGATCACCGCCGAGCAGGAACCAGCTGATAAAAGTTCCGAAGCCGCGACCGCCGAGACCCCACTCGTTCAGTTGCATCGGGTCCTCCGCCGGGCGCCATCGGGCTGCGGCGAAGCCGATCAAGGTCACGATCAGGAACGAGACGACAAGGATGGTGAGCGCGACCGCATTCACGTGGCTCACGTCTGCGCCCCCCTGCCGTCCCTGGGTCTGGCGTCCGGGGTCGGCTTGGTTCTCAGCAGCAGGTAGCAGACCCAGCACAGGATTGCGGCCGTGGGTACCCAGATCAGCTGGTACCAGTAGAAGAAGGGGAGGTCACCCAGTTTCGGCATGGAGCGCGCGTAGATCGGCACCCACAACGCGCCGCTGATCGCGGCGAGCAGCAGGACCGTAACGACGCCCCACGTGACTGGGCCCTTGCCCGGGGGAGCGGACGGGGGCATCGCACCCTCTCAGAGGTGTTGATGCGCGCCGCAGCCTGACCCGCTCCGCCCGGCCATAGCACGCAAAGGATTGCACTTTGAGGTGATCTGCCACAATGGTGCACCGTAACGGGCTGGGCCAGGGGGCTTTCGGACGCACTGGAGGCCGCTACCTGCACGGGAGTGGCTCGCCAGCTCCCTCCAGGATCGCGAGGGGCCTGAATGCGCTCGCGGACAGGCCGGTGATCTCCCGTGGCTGCCGGTCGATAGGGCTTGCCTGCCCGGGCGAGGGATGGCCCGCTGTCGCTGTTCCCCATCTCCGAGGGAGGGCCGGGGTGCGGGGCAGCGCCCCGCGAGAGAGCCGACGGGTTTGCAGATCGTGACCCCGGTGACGAGGACGTAGCGAATCACCGGCGTAAGCACGGTGTCGCGGGCTCTCTCTTACACCTTCCCGGTCCGGATGCCGCCTGCGCGCTGCGTGTCGAGGAAGGCTTGTTCGACCGGGTTCGTGGTGAGGGTGCGGGCGGTGGCGTAGGCGGCCGCGGCTTCGGTGGTGCGGCCGAGGCGGCGTAGCAGGTCGGCGCGTGTCGCGTGGAACAAGTAGTAGCTGTCCAGGCCCGAAGAACGCAAGTCGTCCGCTGCGGCCAGGCCTGCTGCGGGGCCGCGGACTTCGGCGAGCGCGACTGCCCGGTTGAGTGCGACTACCGGAGTCGGCATGAGCGTGTATAGCTGGTCGTAGAGGGCCAGGATGGCGTGCCAGTCGGTGCTGTCAAAGCTGGGCGCAACGGAATGGACAGCGTTGATGGCGGCCTGGATCTGGTACGGGCCGGGGCGGCCGCGCTGGACGCAGGCGCGCACGATGGCCTGGCCTTCGGCGATCAGGCTCCGGTCCCAGAGCCGCCGGTCCTGTTCGGCCAGGCGGACCAGCGAGCCGTCGGTGGTGACGCGGGCGGCGCAGCGCGCGTGCAGCAGCAAGAGCAGCGCCAGCAGCCCCTGCGCCTCCGGCTCGTCGGGCATCAGATCGGCGAGCACGCGGGCGAGCCGGATTCCCTCGGCGCACAGATCAAGCCTCATCAAAGAGTCGGCGGTCGCCGCGTAGCCTTCGTTGAAGATCAGGTAGACGACGGCGAGGACGGGTGTGAGGCGGGCAGGAAGTTCGGCTTCGGCAGGCACGCGATAGGGGAGCCGGGCGTCCTTGATCTTGCGCTTGGCCCGGACGATCCGCTGGGCCATGGTTCCTTCGGGAACGAGGAACGCCCGCGCGATCTCCGGCGTCTCGAGCCCGCCGAGCAGCCGCAGGGTCAGCGCGACCTGGGCGGGCTGGTTCAGCGCCGGATGACAGCAGGTGAAGATCAGGCGCAGCCGGTCATCGGGCACGCTCTCCTCCTCCGGC
>CAYPQM010000058.1:23456-36675 GCA_964412845.1 uncultured Streptosporangiaceae bacterium | reverse complement strand
GTTCTCGTCAAATCGGCGCGCGCCGACGGGGCACGCCGCAGCCGCCGCCAGGTCATCACTAGGCCACTGCCTGGGCATGTGCGTGTCAACTTCATCCGAAATCAGTGATGTACCCACCCTGCGGCCTAGCTACACCAAGGCAGTTGCGGCCCAGGGGATGGCGGCGCAACCCTGGCCTCGGCGTGCCCCGGTCCCGGCGGCGGCGTGCCCCGCGGGGCACTCGCGGGGCACTCGCGGGCGGCGCATCACCGCTTCTGGGCCGTCCCGGTGACCCAGCGGCGGACATCCCGGACCAGCGGCCGGCTCGTCCTCAGCGGGAACGCGCCGCCAATCACACGGCGCTGAGAGCCGCGCCACCAAGCCCATCCGAGTGTGGGTGCCCAACCCCCCTGCGTACTACGCGGGCAAGGCGCAGGCCGGACCCAGGACCGGCCAGTGCGCGCCTACCGAGTGCCCGGCCTGCCCGGTGCCGGGCAGGCCGCTGCCATGCCGCTCACTGGCCGGGCAGCATGGCCTGGGTCAGCTCCGGGTAATCTCCACCGCGCCGACCGTGCGCTTGCCGCGCCGGACGACCAGGAACCGGCCGTGCAGCAGGTCGGCCGCATCCGGCCGGGTCTCCTCGCCGGTCACCTTGCGGTTGTTGAGGTACGCCCCGCCTCCGCCGATCATCCGGCGGGCCGCCGACTTGCTCGGCGCGATGCCAGTGGCGGCAATCAGGTCGGCGACGGTCGGCAGGCTCTCCCCCGGCGGGAGCTGGAGCTTCGCTGAGGGAATCTCGGCCAGCGCCGCCGCCAGCGTGCGCGCGTCGAGTCCGGCCAGCTCACCCTGGCCGAACAGGGCCCGGCTCGCGGCCACCGCCTTCGCGCACTCGGCCTGGCCGTGCACCAGGGTGGTGACCTCCTCAGCGAGCACCCGCTGCGCCGTGCGGGCGGCGGGCCTCTCCCGGGTTTCCCGGTCCAGTGCCTCGATCTCCTCCTGGGACCGGAAGGTGAAAACCTTCAGCAGCCCGGGGACCTCGTCATCCGAACGGTTCAGCCAGAACTGGTAGAACGCGTACGGGCTCAGCAGGTCCGGGCTGAGCCAGATCGTGCCGCCCTCGGTCTTGCCGTACTTGGTTCCGTCCGGCTTGGTGATCAGCGGTGTGGCCAGGGCGTGCACCGACGCTCCCTCGGTCCGCCTGATGAGGTCCACGCCTGCGACCAGATTGCCCCATTGGTCGCTGCCGCCCAGCTGCAGCGTGCAGTCGTGTCGCCGGTGCAGTTCCAGGTAGTCGTTGGCCTGCAGGATCTGGTAGCTGAACTCGGTGTAAGTGATCCCGCCGGCCTCAAGCCGGGCCCTGACCGCCTCCCGGGCGAGCATCTGGTTGACCGGGAAGTGCTTCCCGATGTCACGCAGGAAGTCCAGGGCGGACAGCTCGGCCGTCCAGTCCAGGTTGCTGACCATCAGGGCCCCCGCCGGGCCCGGGGTGAAGTCCAGGTACTGGCTCACCTCACCGCGGATCCGCTCGACCCAGCCAGCTACCGTCTCGCGCGGGTTCAGGATCCGTTCACTGGACTTGCCGCTCGGATCGCCGATCAGCCCCGTCGCCCCGCCGACCAGCCCGATCGGCCGGTGCCCGGCCAGCTGGAACCGGCGCATCGTGAGCAGCAGCACCAGGTTGCCGATATGCAGGCCAGGGGCGGTGGGGTCGAACCCGCCATAGAACGTGACCGGCCCCGCGTCCAGCGCCTTGCGCAGGTCGTCGATATCGGTGGAAATCGCCAGCAGGCCGCGCCAGGTGAGCTCGTCGATGATGTCGGTCACTGGTGCATCGTCCCATCTTCGTGATCTGGAAGGGAAACCACTTTCGGCCTCGCGCGCGGCACGTGCGCCCGGTACGCGGAGACGGTCGGGTCGCCGGTCAGCCAGAACCGCCAGGCGCGCCGGGCGCCGGAACTGACCCCGACGCGGGGCCCGGTGCTGATCCACGGCGAGCCGCCCGGCGCCGGCTGGGCGCCGCGGCGGGAATCGTTGTCGATGTGCGGCCCGTTCGTGATGCCAGGTGGCGGCGGTCCGCCGCAGGCAGCAGCCAGCATGGCCCGGACACGGAGCGGGGAGCCGGGGTCGCACGCGTCAGCGCCATCCCGCGCCCGGTCGATCGCCAGCGCTTGGCACAGCCGGGCCGGCCCCCGGGCCAGGTCCCGCTCCCCCGGGCCGCGGGCCGGCACACGGCCCGGCCCGCTGGCAGGCGGTGGCCGCCGGGCGGTGGCTGAGCGGCGCAGCGTGGCCAGCGCGGCTCCCTCGACAACCCGCCCGGCCCGCAGCAGCACCGCCGACGCCGTGCCTTCCCGCAGGCAGACCAGGTTGACGCAGAAATGCATGCCGTAGGTGAAGTACACGTACGCGTGCCCCGGCGGCCCGAACATGACCGCGTTGCGCGCGGTGCGGCCGCGGTAGGCGTGCGACGCCGGGTCGGCGGATCCCTCGTACGCCTCAACCTCGGTGAGCATGACCGCGACCAGCCCGTCCGGCGTTTCGTGCTCGATCACGCAGCCGAGCAGGGCCGGCGCCACCTCCAGCGCGGGCCGTGCGAAGAACGCGCGGGGCACCAGCGGTTCGTCGAGGCAACCCCCACGGGCTGCCATCGTCAGGAAACCATCGTCAGGAAGCCGCCGCCCAGGCCGCGTGCTCGTCCACCACCGCCCGCAACGCTGTGAGCTGCTCAGCGACCCGCTCCGGCGCGGTGCCGCCGTAGCTCTTCCGCGCAGCGAGCGCGCCCTGAACCGACAGCACCTCACGCACCTCAGGAGTCAGGTGCGAAGAGATCTTGGCCAGGTTCTCATCGCTGACCTCGGGCAGATCGCAGTCGTTCACCTGGCACCACACGACGAGGTGCCCGACGACTTCATGCGCCTCGCGGAACGGCACGCCCCGCCGGACCAGCAGTTCGGCCAGGTCGGTGGCGAGTGCGAAACCGGTGCTGGCGCCCCGGGAGATCCGCTCGGCGTGAATGCGCAGGGTGCTGATCAGTCCCGCCAGCGCGGGCAGCACCAGGAGCAGGGTGTCCACCGCGTCGAAGACCGGCTCCTTGTCCTCCTGCAGATCGCGGTTGTAGGTCAGCGGAAGCCCCTTCAGGGTGGTCAGCAGCGCCGTGAGGCCACCGATCAGCCGCCCGGCCTTGCCTCTGGCCAGCTCTGCGACGTCCGGGTTCTTCTTCTGGGGCATGATCGAGGAACCGGTCGCGTAGGCATCGTCGATCTCCACCCAGCCGAACTCCTGTGACGACCACAGCACGATCTCCTCGCCCAGCCGGGACAGGTGCACGCCCAGCAGGGCCGCCGTGAAGCAGAACTCGGCCGCGAAGTCGCGGTCGCTCACCGCGTCCATCGAATTCGGCGCCGCGCTGTCAAAGCCCAGCTCGGCCGCGACTGCCTCCGGATCGACCGGCAGCGACGAGCCGGCCAGCGCGCCGGCGCCGAGCGGGCAGACAGCCGCCCGCCGGTCCCAGTCGCGGAGCCTGCTCACGTCCCTGGCCAGTGCGTGCGCATGGGCGAGCAACTGGTGAGCGAACACCACGGGCTGTGCGTGCTGCAGGTGAGTCATCCCCGGCGCGGGGGTGGTCAGGTGCTCGGCGGCCTGGGAGAGCAGGGCGGTTTCCAGCTCGGCTATCCGGGCGGCCACCAGGCGCGCGTGATCACGCAGGTACAGCCGCAGATCGGTGGCCACCTGGTCGTTGCGGCTGCGGCCGGCCCGCAGCTTGCCGCCGAGTGAGCCGACCCGCTCCAGCAGGCCCCGCTCCAGCGCCGTGTGCACGTCCTCGTCACTGACTGACGGGCGGAAACTGCCGTCACGGCAGGCCTGGGCCAGGCTGTCCAGCGCGGCGAGCAGCCTGCCCAGCTCGGCCTCGTCCAGCAGCCCGGCGCGGTGCAGCACGCGCGCGTGCGCGCGGGAAGCGAGCAGGTCGTAGGGGGCGAGCCGCCAATCGAACTGGACGCTCACCGACAGCCGGGCCAGGGCTTCGGCTGGCCCGGACTCGAACCGGCCGCCCCAGAGCCGGGTCGGCGTACGCTCCTCGTCTCCCACTGCGTTTCCTCTCATATCCATTCTCGTGACGATTCGGTCGCGGAGAGACTACCGACCTCAGCGCCTGCCTGCGGGACAGGCTGCCCCGCAGGCAGGCGCCGGATCACGATCATGGAGCGGGCTGGGCGCGCCGGGCCGGGGCCGCGCCGCACCGGGCTCAGCTGGCTGCCTGGCTGTCCCGCAGCGCCGCGATCTTGCTGGGCAGGCCCCACAGCTCCACGAAGCCCTTGGCCAGCGCCTGGTCGAAGGTGTCGCCAGTATCGTAGGTGGCCAGCTCGTAGTTGTAGAGCGAGGTCGGGCTGCGCCGCCCGGTGACCACGGCCCGGCCGCCGTGCAGCCGGAGCCGGACGTCCCCGGTCACCTGGCGCGACGCCTCGTCGATGAACGCGTCGAGGGCGCGCTTGAGCGGTGAGAACCACAGCCCGTCATAGACCAGCTCGGTCCAGCGCTGCTCGGCCTGGCGCTTGAACCGGGCCAGGTCCCGCTCCACGCAGACGTTCTCAAGTTCCTGGTGCGCGGCGATGAGCGCGATCGCCCCCGGAGCCTCGTAGATTTCCCGGCTCTTGATCCCGACGAGCCGGTCCTCGACCAGGTCCAGCCGGCCTACTCCCTGGGTGCCGGCCCGTGCGTTCAGCTCGGTGATGAGCTGCAGGGGGGTCAGCTGCCGGCCGTCGATCGCGACCGGCACGCCGTCGGCGAAGGTCAGCACGAGCTCGTCGGGGTCGCGGGGCTGCGCGGGATCCGAGGTGTAGTCGTAGACGTCCTCCTGCGGCGCGTTCCAGATGTTCTCCAGGTGGCCGGTCTCCACCGCACGGCCCCACAGGTTCTGGTCGATGGAATACGGCGATCGTGACGTCACGTCGATCGGCAGCCCCTTCTCCTCGGCGAACGCGATCGCCTTGTCCCTGGTCATGCCGGAGTCGCGGACCGGGGCGAGCACGCTCACCTCCGGTGCGACGCTGGCCAGGCCCACCTCGAACCGCACCTGGTCGTTGCCCTTACCGGTGCAGCCGTGCGCCACCACGGTGGCCTCGAACTCGCGGGCCACCCGGGCCAGGTGCGAGACGATCAGCGGCCGCGACAGCGCGGACACCAGCGGGTAGCGGTCCATGTAGAGGGCGTTCGCCTTGAGCGCGGGCACGCAGAAGTCGGCGGCGAACTCGTCCCGTACGTCGACCACGACGGCGTCGGCCGCGCCGCAGGCCAGGGCCCGCTCGCGGATGGCGGTCAGGTCTTCCCCGCCCTGGCCGACATCGATGGCCACGGCGATGACCTCGGCCCCGGTCTGCTCGGCGATCCAGCCGATCGCGACCGAGGTGTCAAGGCCGCCGGAATATGCAAGCACTACACGCTGTGTCATGGTCTGTCCTCTGTCGTCGTAGGTGTGCTGAGCGCCGGTGCCGGTAGTGCCCGTGCTGGTGATGCTGGTGGTGACTGTGTGCCTTCGTGGCGCGTATCGCTAACCTCGTCGTTCCGCGATGTGCAGCAGCGACCGCGCGACCTCGGCTCCCCCGTCCGGCTCGCGGGCGATCACCAGGACGGTGTCGTCACCCGCCACCGTGCCGAGGATCGACGGCCAGGCCGCGTGATCGATCGCCGAGGCGAGGAGCTGAGCCCCGCCCGCCGGGGTGCGCACCACGACCAGGTTGGCGCTGGCCTCGGCCGCCACGAGCAGTTCCGCCGCGACCCGGGACAGCCGGGCGGCAGCCTCCCGGTCGGCGGTGGTGGGCAGGTCCACGCGCAGGTGCGCGTCCGCGAACCCGCCCGGCCGCGAGCCAGGGCCGCCCGGCTCCCCGGGCAGCGCGTACATCAGCGCGCCGTTCGCGCCGCGCAGCCGCACCGCGCCCAGGTCCTCAAGGTCGCGCGACAGCGTGGCCTGGGTGACCCGGATACCGCGCTGGGCCAGCAGTTCGGCCAGCTCATCCTGGGACCGCACCGAGGAATGGGTCAGGATGCCAGCGATCTGCGCCTGCCGGCCCATTTTGGTCACCGGGCTCACGGACACCATCACGCCCCCCTGCCCCGGGCCGCCGACGCGGCCACCGGCCCGCCCGCCGCTACCGGGGTCCGCGCGGCCTGGCCGGCCGCGTCGTCAAGGATGGCGGGCAGCGCGGCGAGGAACGCGTCGGCCTCGGCGGCGGCCAGGATCAGCGGCGGCGCGAGCCTGATCGCGTCCGGCTGGACCGCGTTCACCAGGTACCCGGCGCGCCTGCACGCGGCCTCCACCTGGCCGGCCACCGGTTGGGTCAAGATGGCGGCCAGCCAGAGCCCGCGGCCCCGGACCCCGCTGAGCAGCGGATGGCTCAGCCCGGCGATGCCCGTCGCGAGCCGCTGGCCCACAGCTACTCCGCTGGCCAGCAGCCCTTCAGCCGCGATCGTGTCGAGCACCGCGAGCGCCGCCGCGCAGGCGACCGGGTTACCGCCGAAGGTGCTGCCGTGGTCCCCCTTCCGGAATGCGCTGGCCGCCGTGCCCAGCCCGATGCAGGCACCGATCGGCAGGCCGCCGCCCAGGCCTTTGGCCAGGGTGAGCACATCCGGGACCACCCCCTCAGGCTGGTGCGCGAACCAGGTGCCAGCCCGCCCGATGCCGCTCTGGATCTCATCGATCACCAGCAGCGCCCCGGCCGCGTCGCAGGCATCCCGCGCCGCCCTCAGGTAGCCCGCGGGCGCGGGCACCACGCCCCCCTCGCCCAGGCCGGGCTCGAGGAAGACCGCCGCGCAGTCCGGCCCGGTCGCGGCGCGCAGCGCGGCCGCATCCCCGTAGGGCACAAACCGAACATCAACCCCAAAGGGACCAAACGGATCCCGGATAGAACTCTTGCCGGTCAGTGCCAGCGCCCCCATGGTCCGTCCGTGGAAGCTGCCCTCAGCGGCCACGAAGACCGGGCGCTCCGCGCCCTGGTGGCGGCGGACCAGCTTGATGGCGGCCTCGTTGGCCTCGGTGCCCGAGTTGGTGAAGAAGACACGTCCGTCGGCCGGGCCGGGCTGGCCGTCCGGTGCCAGCAGCGTCAGCAGCCGTTCGGCGAGCGCGACCTCGCCCTCGTGCAGGCACAGGTTGGAAGTGTGCGCGATGGCGCTCACCTGGCGGGTGACCGCCGCCACGATCGCCGGGTGCGCGTGGCCGAGCGAGCTGACCGCGATGCCGGCGATCAGGTCGGTGTACTCGCGCCCATCCACATCCCAGACCCGGCAGCCCTCGCCCCGGGCCAGCGCCACCGGCGGCGTGCCGTAGTTGGCCATGAGCGCGGCCTCGAACCGCTCCTGCAACTGCTGCGTGCTCGTCATCAAGCCCTCCGCAGATCGGCGCGGTGCATTTGGCGCGCATCCGGGGCACAATGCACCACGATCATGGGGTTGCCCCGTCCGGGACGACCATGGTGCCGATGCCAGAGTCGGTGAAGATCTCCAGCAGCACGGCGTGCGGCAGGCGGCCATCCAGGACGTGCGCCTGGGGCACCCCGCCGCGGACTGCGCGCAGGCAGGCTTCCATCTTGGGGATCATGCCGGTGCCCAGGCTGGGCAGCAGTTCTTCGAGCTCCGCGGCGTTCAGCAGGCTGATCACATCGCCGGAGTCGGCGGGCCGGCCTGGCTGCCAGTCCGCGTACAGGCCCTCGACGTCGGTGAGCACGACCAGCTTGATGGCGTGCAGGGCGACGGCGAGCGCGGCGGCGGCCGTGTCGGCGTTGACGTTGTAGATCTCGCCGTCCGTGCCCCGTGCGACGCTGGACACCACGGGCACCCGGCCGTCGTCCAGGAGCACCCGGACCGCACCCGGGTTCACTTCGTCGATCTCGCCGACCAGGCCGAGGTCAACCGGCGCGCCGTCGACGGTGGCGCCGCGGCGGCTGGCGGTGAACAGGTTGGCGTCCTCGCCGGACATGCCCACCGCGAACGGCCCGTGCCGGTTGATCATCCCGACGACGTCCCGGTTCACCTGGCCGGTCAGCACCATGCGCACCACGTCCATGGTCTCCGGGGTGGTGACCCGCAGCCCGGCCCGGAACGTGGTCGGCACGCCCAGCCGGTCAAGCTGGGCGGAGATCTGCGGGCCGCCGCCATGCACCACCACCGGGCGCAGCCCCGCGTACCGCAGGAACACCACATCCTGCGCGAAGCCGACCCGCAGTGCCTCGTCGGCCATGGCGTGACCGCCGTACTTGATCACGACGGTCTGCCCGTGGAACCGGTCCAGCCAGGGCAGCGCCTCGATCAGGATGGCCGCCTTGGCCAGCGCCGCCGCCGGGTCCCCCCGGCCTGGCCCGGCCTGGGCCGCCGGGGCATCCGGGTTGCCGGGGTGCGCGGAGTTCAGGGTCGCCGTCATGTCGAGTACGCCGAGTTCTCGTGCACGTAGGCGGCGGTCAGGTCGGTCGTCCGGATGGTGGCGGCGTGCGGCCCGGCCGAGAGGTCCACGGTGATCGTCACGTCCCTGGGACCCAGGTCCACCTTGGACCGGTCGTCGCCCACGCAGCCGTTCCGGCAGACCCAGACACCGTTGATCGCCACACTGAGCCGATCCGGCTCGAAGGCCGCATCGGTGGTACCGACCGCGGCGAGCACCCGCCCCCAGTTCGGGTCCTCCCCGGCGATAGCGCACTTGAGCAGGGCGGAGCGGGCCACGGCGCGGCCGGCGGTGACCGCGTCGTCCTCGCTGGCCGCGCCAACGACCTCGACGGCGATCGCCTTGCTCGCGCCCTCGGCATCGGCTTGCATCTGCCGGGCCAGGTCCGCGCACACATCGGTGAGCACGCTGGCGAACTCGCCGGTGTCCGGGGTGACCCCGGCCGCACCGCTGGCCAGCAGCAGCACGGTGTCGTTGGTGGACATGCAGCCGTCGGTGTCGAGCCGGTCGAAGGTCATCCTGGTCGCCACGCGCAGCGCGGTGTCGAGTTGCCCGGCGGTGAGGTCGGCGTCGGTGGTCAGCACGCAGAGCATGGTGGCCAGGGCCGGGGCGAGCATGGCGGCGCCCTTGGCCATGCCGCCGATCGTGTAACCGCCGGCCCGCTGAAAAGCGATCTTGCTGACCGTGTCGGTGGTCCTGATCGCGTCCGCGGCGGTCGTCCCGCCGCTCCGTGCCGCGTCCGCGACGGCCGCGTCCAGCCCCGCGTCCAGCAGGTCCATCGGCAGGCGCTCGCCGATGAGCCCGGTCGAGCACACCGCGATCTCGCCCGCGGAATCGTCAAGCGCGGCGGCCAGCCGCTCAGCGCTGTGGTGGGTGTCTGTGAAGCCGTCCGGCCCGGTGCACGCGTTGGCCCCGCCGGAGTTGAGCAGCACGGCCCGCACCTGCCCGCCCCGCACGACCTGCTCGGTCCAGAGCACTGGCGCCGCCTTGACCCGGTTGCTGGTGAACACCGCTGCCGCGGCGCGCGAGGGCCCGTCGTTCAGCACCACGGCGACGTCACGCTCGCCGGAGGACTTCAGGCCCGCGGCGACGCCCGCCGCGCGGAAGCCCAGCGGCGCGGTGACGCTCATGCCCCGGCTCCGGGAATGGCGCTTCCATGATCACGGAGTATTTCCGTCGCGTCCGGCGGAAGATGTTCCGCGATCATGCTGGCACGCTGCTCAGCTGGTCCCGGGGACGGCTGCCGCACGGTGCTGGCGGGGCTGGGTGTCATGGGGCAACTCCGTAGACGGTCAGGCCGGCCGTTTCCGGCAGGCCGAGCATCAGGTTGGCGATCTGGACGGCCTGCCCGGCCGCCCCTTTGACCAGGTTGTCCAGCGCGGCGATGACCACGGCACGCCCGGCGTGGGTGTCGGCCACGGCCTGCAGGTGCACCGCGTTCGATCCCGTGGTGGCGGCGGTGCTGGGCCAGCGGTTCTCCGGCAGCACGAAGATGAACGGCTCGTCGGCGTACGCCCGGGCCAGCGCCTGCCGGGGCGAGTCCGCTGGCGAGCCCACTGGCGGGCCGCCCGGCAGCCGCGCGGTGCAGGTGGCGAGGATGCCCCGCGGCATCGGCACGAGCAGCGGCGTGAACGAGACGACCGGCCTGGTGCCCGAGGCTGCACCGAGTGCCTGCTCGATCTCCGGCGTGTGCCGGTGCACGCCGCCCACCTGATAGGCGGTGACCGCGCCCATCACTTCACTGGCCAGCAGCGACTGGGTCGGCGCACGGCCCGCGCCTGAGGTGCCGGATGCGGAGACGACCACCACGTCGGCTGGCTCGGCCGCACCGCTGGCCAGCAGCGGTGCGAGCGCCAGGATGGCCGCCGTGGCGTGGCAGCCCGGTGCCGCCACCCGGGTGGCGGCCGCGATCCGCTCGCGGGCACCCGGAAGCTCGGGCAGGCCGTACACCCATCGTCCGTTATGGGGCGTTTTATAGAATTTTTCCCAGTCGGCCGGATCCTCGAGGCGGAAGCTGGCGCTGAGGTCGATGATCGGCTGGCTGGCGGGGAGGTCCGCGGCCAGCGCGGCCGACTCCTCGTGTGGCAGCGCGAGGAAGACCAGGTCAGCCTCGGCCAGGCGGTCCGGGTCAGCGCGGGTGAAATTGCGGCCGGCCAGGGCGGCGAGGTGCGGATGGACATCCGTGACCGCCGCGCCTGCCTTGGCCGCCCCGGTGACCGGGCCCAGTTCCAGGTCCGGGTGACCGGCGATCAGGCGCAGCAGTTCACCGCCCGCGTACCCGCTGGCTCCGGCCACCGCTACCCGGACTCCCATGCGCCCTCCCTTATGCTTATGCAAAAGTATGCATGGGCGTAACTACTTATGCAACCCCGTTTCCGCCAGGAAGGGCCGCGGGGCCGGCCTGGTGGCGGCCCCCGAAATTGGCATACATCAAGCGTGCCCGACATGGGGAGCCGGTGTCGGGAGGCCACCAGGTCCACGGCATGATGATGTCCGCGAAAGGAGTCCCCCCATGCGCCGTCGCCGTCTGTGGTTTGCCGGCACGGCCATACCCGCACTCGCTATCGCCCTGGCCGGCTGCGGCCCGACCGCCCACCCGGCCGCCAGGCAGTGCGGCTCCGCGCGGACCGCCGCCAATGTGCGGGTCCTGATCGAGATCAGCCATGGCCCGGTGGATTGCCCAACCGCGATGCAGGTGGAGCAGGATTATGCGGCCGCCCTGGCCGAGGGCAAGGCCCCGGGAAACGGGGGCGGCGGCCCGGTCTCCGTCAACGGCTGGACCTGCCTCGGGTTCGACACCCCCCAGGTCCTGCGGACCGGGCACACGTCCAAATGCACCAAGGACAGCTCGCAGATCCTGGCCGTGCTGGCTCCGGCGCCGTCCTGACGCGACCAGCCAGGACGGCAGCCAATCAGGAGGTCAGCAAATCAGGAGGTCAGCGCCCGGCCGTTCCCTGCGCCGGTGCGGTTGCCTCGGCATCGGTGACCATGCAGACCTGGTCGCGGCCACCGCCCTTGGCCCGGTACAAAGCAGTGTCAGCCGCAGCGAGCAGGTCGGTGAGTTGGCTGCCCGTGCTCCGGTCCCAAGTCGAACCTAGCGCGGCGACCCCTATCGATACCGTCACTCGAATAGGCTCAGACCCTGGGTCATCACCGGTGACGATGGGCATTTCAGCAATATGAACACGTATTCGCTCGGCAATGTGCTGCGCGTCTGCTTCTCCCGTTTGCGGGAGAAGCAACGCGAACTCCTCGCCGCCGAACCGACCCGCCAGATCGTAGTCACGCAGGAAAATCTTGAACGTCCGCGAGATGGCCCGGAGCGCCTTGTCTCCGGCCAAGTGACCGTGTGCGTCGTTGACTGCCTTGAAGTGATCGAGATCGATCAGCATCAAGGCGAGCGGGGTGCGGGTGCGCACCGCGCGCGCGACTTCCGAGGCTGCCTCGCGCTCCCAGGTGCCGGCATTGAGCAACCCGGTCTTCGAATCAAGCCGGGACGCGTTAAGCAATTGCGCGTGCCGGAGGGATCGCTGCAGCAGAGTGACGAACGGGAGCGCGAACAGGATGGTGATCGGCGTGTAGGCAACTCCGAATGTGACCAGGATCGCGACGCAGATCTCAGTCACATCGTTACGGACGCGTTCGGGGGCCAGCAGCATTTCACGGATGCTGACAGTGGGATCGGAGCCTTTGACCGCGGGCAGCAGAAGCGCGGTGTTAACCGTCCACTGCAGAACCGCGGCGGCCGCCACGGCGAGTATCCAGACGGAGGCGTGAGACCCAGGAGATACAGCCGACTCGAAATGAGTACCGGTGAGCACATGAAAAGTGAGCGAAGCACTGCAGTAGGACAGCCCGATGATGGCGACGCTGAAGACCCGGCGGTGGAGGGGCACTGGCCTGATCCGCCGCTGGATGAGCCCGAACCGGAAAATCGGCACCAGCAAGGCGTACACAGGCGGCAGCAGGAGCGCGATGGGGAGTTCCCAGACGGCAAAGATGTCCCTGCTCAAGCCCGCGTTCTCGCCTGCCCGCTTGGTGAGTTCCACGGTCGCGGCGATGCACGCCAGCAGGGGCACAAGCACGAACAGATCGCCGGGGGGCATCGATGCGGCCCGGACAGTTGCGCAGATGGCCAGCGTGTACGTGGCGACGACCGCCACAATGAAGACCACCAGCCACCGGGGATTTTCCCAGACGGGCCAGGCCTTCACAGCCGGGGCTCGCGCGCGCACACGATTGCAGAGGCCCGGCAGCATCAGGTTCTCCTCGGTGGACACGCGACGTTTCTGGCAGTGCTAACGGTAGCAGGCGGTAAGAGCATTGCCCCGTATTGTCACAGAGTAGGTACGCCCCCTGTCAAGCCCCCGTTACCCACTGATACCGGATTCGGCACCTATCGCGGGTTTCATTACAGAAGGTTACCCGCTGTCGCCAGGGTCCTTGGTCCCGAATCGTCGGTATAGGTACATTTCCGGCACTCGACAGTGCGCCTCCATGGGACCGTGTTCCGTGCCGCACACCGCCCATCCGAGCAGACGGTGACAAGGGCAGCGGCACCGGAGGACAGCAGCCCGACGCCTCCCGGCAGCCCGGTCAAGTGACCCCACACCCCGACCCGCGACCAGACCCGAGGGAGGACCCGATGACCGGCAGCTGGACCAAGTGACAGCGATGCCAAGCCCCAGCCGCGACCAGACCCGAAGGAGGAACGCAATGTGCACCGGCAGCTGGACCAAGTGACCTAGACCTGACCCCCACCGGCGACCAGACCCGAAGGAGGAACGCAATGCGCACCGGCAGCTGGACCAAGTGACC
>CAYPQM010000058.1:20643-23356 GCA_964412845.1 uncultured Streptosporangiaceae bacterium | reverse complement strand
AGACCCGAAGGAGGAACGCAATGCGCACCGGCAGCTGGACCAAGTGACCCGCACCCTGACCCGCGACCAGACCCGAAGGAGGAACGCAATGCGCACCGGCAGCTGGACCAAGTGACCCGCACCGAGCAGCACGCCCGGAGAAGTCGACCTACCGTGCGTGCCCGGCTGGCTGAACCCGTCGATGTGTGCGTGTGTGACCGAACCTGATGGCGGCGGTGGCAATGGCGCCGAGTGCGCCGCTGGCCGCGATGACGACGGACGGTGGATAGTGCTGCGCCGCCGCCCCGGCCATGATCATCGCGGCACCCTGCCCCAGGCTCATCCCGCCTTGGGCGACGCCGAAGGCCTGGCTGCGCCGGTCCGCTGGCGCATGGGTGACAAACGCCGCGTTCGCGGCGAGCTGGTAGCAGTCGAACGTGCCGCTCACGGTCAGGATGATGAGCGCTTCCGGGAGGGCGGGGCGGAAGACGAACAGCGTGAGCACGGCGCACGCACCGGCCGCAAGGGAAGGCATCCACCGTTGCCGCCCGGGCGGCCCGACGAAACGACTGAACGTAACCGCGCCCAGCGACGCGCCAAGAGCCCCGGCGGCCAAGATCAGGCCGACCGTGACGTCGCCGCCGCCAAGCGTCTGCCCGAGCGGGGCCGCGACGCCTTCCGGGGCGTTGTAGAACGCGATGAGCCAGCCCAACAGCATCGGCGTGCGCAACCCGGGATCAGTGAAGACCAGCCGGACGCCGGCCATCGCGGCCGAAACCGAGACTGTCTTTCGGCGCGGGCCACCGCGCGCGGCCGGCCGGGCGCGGACCCACAGGCGCACGATGAATGCTGAAACAATGAAAGTGGCCGCGTCTACGACGAGGGATGTGCGGACGCCGAAGAAGCCGACTATCGCTCCGCCGAGAGCGAAGCCGATCGCCTGGGCGAACTGAAGCGTGGTCAGCGTGACCGCGGTGCCGAGTACGTACCGGTCTCCGGACAGGATCTCGGGATACAGGGCCGCACGCGCCGACGTGAACGGCGCACCGATCAGGGTAATCACGAAGAGCAGGCCCACGAGGGCCCCGAGCGGCATCCCGGGCCAGGCCATCGTCGCGACGAGCGCCGCACGGCTCAGATCGCACGCAATCATCACCTGCCTGCGCGGCAGGCTGTCAGCCAGGCCAGAGAGCGCTATCCCCCCCACGAACGTGGGCACCACGCTCGCCGTGAAGGTGACCGCAGCCAATAGCGCCGAATGGGTCCGGTTGTAGACCAGCAAGGTGAGCGCCACCCTGGCCAGCTGATCCCCGGCCACCGACAAACCCTGCGCACTCCAGAGGGCCCTGAACTCGCCGACTGCGAAGACCTCTCTGAAGGTGGTCCGAGCCACCGGGGCGGCTATGCCGCCCGGCCTGGCCGTTGGGTCCCCCGGCTCCATCGCTTCCCGGTCGATGATGCTGTCCTTCCTAGGGACGTACTTCCTTCCCCACCCGCAAGGGGACCCGCGAACCTGCCGCAAAGGCTCGATCTGGTAGCACACTGGCCACGCCGTGTGAATCTATAGGCACGTCCGGTGTCTGCGCTACCGCGATCCAGTGGGTCCGGGCGCACTGTCCAAGCGTGCCCAGCTAGCCGCGCCTCACCCGGCGCGCCATGTAGAACATCGGCACAGGTGGCTCAGCCGGGGCAGGCGGGGTGACAGCGCTCCCGGTCAGCCAATCAGCGGCAGCCTGGGGTCTGGGTGCGGAGACCGGCCTGATGCCGCGCGGACCCACGCCATGTCGTCGGCGAGGTCATCCGGCCGGCCGCCTACCGTCCGCCGGGCCAGCAATTCGTCCAGGAGCGCGGCGGTCATGGCGAGCCCTTCGGGCGTGGCGATGGAGTCCTGGCCCAGCGCGTCGGTGAGGTCCATGCCGTGCACGACCGCCTCGACCACCCGGCTGGGAATGAACTCGCCGAGCCGCATGAGCGCGTAATAACCGGAGCCGACCGCGTCCGGAGGCGTCGCGCGGGCTTCCTCGATCGTCTTGCCGAAGGTCTCGGTCAGCACGTCGGCCATCTGTCCCGGTTGCTTGCCCTCCACCATGGTGTACGCGTAGTCGTACACGACCGGCGCCACTTCTGAGCGCGAGAAGATGAAGAAGCTGACCCTGTCCCGCCCCACCTGGCCTGCTTGCTGGCTGCCGATGAGCATCCGGGCCAGCCCGATCGAGATGTCGAAGTGGCCCGCCAGTTCGAAGAGCGTCCAGGGCGGCAGCTTCTCGTCCACCGGCTGCAACAGGGTCGGGGTGAGCCAGTCGATCGCGGTCAGGCCGCGGAACACCCGTTCCACCTGCCCGAGTTCGTTCTCAAGGGTCTGGACGGCGACGTCGTAGTCGCTCATGAGGACCTCCGGTGCCCGTGTTTACGGACATCCGATTCCCCGATAGTGGCCGCTGTCAAGGAAAAAGCGTCGGTGGCGTGCGCCAGGGTGACAGTCATGACCAACAGGAGGCACCATGGCAGTCATGAGCGTCACCGGGACCTGGCCGCCGGCCGGCCGGGCATTCACCGTCGCCGACCTGGACCAGATGCCCGATGACGGGCGCCGGTACGAGTTGCTGGACGGGGTGCTCCTGGTGAGCCCGCGGCCGGTGGCGGCCCACCAATGGGTCGCGGGGACCCTTAGGGAACTACTACAACGGGCGTGCCCGGATGACCATCACTTCCATGCCGGTGTAGAGGAGGATGA
>CAYPQM010000058.1:0-20633 GCA_964412845.1 uncultured Streptosporangiaceae bacterium | reverse complement strand
CGGGCGTGCCCGGATGAGCTGATTGCCCTGCTGGAACCGGCCATGCAGCTCACTGTGGACACCGAGTTCGACCCGGATATCGTCGTAGTTCAGGATCACGTCCTAGGGGCAGCAAAGGTGACCGAGCCGCCGTTGCTGGTCGTCGAGGTCCAGTCGCCCAGCACGGCACTGATCGACCTCAACGTGAAGAAGGCGGCCTACGAGCGGTTCGGGATAGCCGCGTACTGGATTGTCGTGCCCGATCCGGACGAGCCGGAGCTGACCGTCTTCGAACTCACCGACAGCCGCTACGAACTCGCCGCCAAGGTCACCGGCGACGACGTTTTCTCCGCGCAGCGACCATTCCCGGTGCAGGTGCGGCCGTCCGACCTGGTCGCCCGGCTGCGGCGCGCCGGGGCGCCGCAGGACCGGGCCACCTGACTGCGGCCCAGCTGACAGGACCCAACCAACAAACCCCGCTCACCAGGACCCGCCGGTCGGAAACCTGACCATCAGGACCCGGCGGTCAGGACCCGGCGGTCAGGACCCGGCGGTCAGGACCCGCCGCGCAGGACGGCGCCGACCCGGCGGGCCGCCTCGGCGACCGCGGCGTCCCGGGCGGCGGTGGTTTCCTCGGCGGTGAGCGTCCGGTCCGGGGCGCGGAACCGCAGCGTGTACGCGAGTGACTTGTGCCCCTCGCCGGCCTGCGCGCCCGTGTAGACGTCGAACAGCCGCACTTCCTCCAGCAGGTCCGGCTGGTCACTGCCGACGACCCCGGCGACCAGGGCGGCCTCGACGTCAGCAGCGGGCACCGTGACCGGCACGACCAGCGCGACGTCCTGGGTGGCTACCGGGTACGGCGACATCGTCGGCGCCTGGGCCGGCGCCAGCGACGCGGCCGCCGTCTCGATCACCGACAGGTCGAGTTCCATCGCACACGTGCGCGGCGCCAGGTCGAACGCCGCCGTCACCCGGGGGTGCAACTCCCCCGCGTGCCCGGCCAGCCATTCCCGGCCCCCCTCGGCCCGCACGAACAGAGCCGCGCACCGGCCGGGATGCCAGGGCTCATGCTGGTCTGAGCGCACCTCGAACGCAACCTGGCTGACTCGCAGGACCTCCCTGGCCGCCTCGATGATGTCCGGCCAGCCGGCCAGCCGGCCTGGGCCCCACCAGCCCGGCAATTCACGATCACCGGCCAGCACGGCCGCTATCCGCAGCGGCTGATCCGGCAGCGCGGCCTCCAGGGTGGCCAGCTCAGCCTCCGTCGGCCCCCGGTCCACCCGCAGGATCGGGGCCACCCCCGGGCTCCCCGGCCGCGGCCGGAAGACCAGGCCCAGCTCGAACAGCGCGGCGTCGCTGAACCCGCGCCCGGCGTTGCGGGCCAGGACACGCAGCAGGCCGGGGAGCAGGGTGGTGCGCAGCAGCGGCTCGTCGTCGCTGAGCGGGTTGGCCACCGCGAGCGCCCGGCGCCTCGGGTCATCCGGCGGGAGCAGCAGCCGGTCCTGGTCCGCGGCGGAGCCGAACGGCTGGCTGAGCACCTCGACGTACCCCGCGCCGGCCAGCGCACGGCCGGTCGTGCGGCGCAGCCGCTGCCGCGCGGTCAGCCCGCGGCCCGCGGCGGCCCGGGGCATCCGGACCGGGATGTTCTCGTACCCTTCCAGCCGGATGACCTCCTCGGCGAGGTCCCTCGGGTACAGCAGGTCCGGCCGCCAGGACGGCGGGGTCACCGTCAGCACCGGCGGGCTGCCGTCCACCACGCACCCGACGTCCTGCAGCCTGCGCAGCACCGTGTCACGGCCATAGGCCAGGCCCGCCACCTCGCCCGGGTAGTCGGCGGCCATGGTGATGGACACCTGCGGCACTTCGACGAACGCATGGCTGCAGCCCGGCAGGACGGTCCCGCCGCCGAGCGAGGCGAGCAGGGACACCGCCTTGGCCGACGCCCGGAGCGGCAGTTCCCTGTCCACCCCGCGCTCGAACCGGTAGGACGCCTCGCTGAACAGCTTGTGCCGCCGGCTCATCCGGGCCGTGCCGCGCGGGTCGAAGTGCGCCGCCTCGATGACCAGGTCGCTCGATCGCGCCGAGATCTCGGTGGCCAGGCCGCCCATGGTGCCCGCCATTGAGATGGGACCGGAGGAGTCGGTGATGAGGATGTCCTCGGCGTCAAGGTCACGGAGCACGTGGTCCAGGGTTTCCAGGCGTTCCTCCGGCCTCGCCCGGCGGACCACGACCGGCCCGGTCAGCTTCTCCCGGTCGAAAGCATGCAGCGGCTGGCCGAGTTCCAGCATCAGGTAGTTGGTGATGTCCACGGCGAGCGACACGGAGCGCATCCCGCAGCGGGCCAGCCGCACCCGCAGCCACAGCGGGGTGACCGCGTCCGGGTCGAGACCGCGCACCTCCCGGAGCACGAACCGGTCGCATGCCGAGGGGTCCTCGATGCTCGCTGGGTAGACCTGCGGGGATACGGCCGCGTTGTCCTCGGGGAGGCCGGCGTCGGCCGGGTCAGCGAAATCGGTCCCGTAGGAGGTGGCCAGTTCCCTGGCCATGCCCCGAATGGACAGGGCGTAGCCGCGGTCCGGGGTCACCGAGACATCGAGCACGTGGTCAGCCAGGCCCGCGTACGCCACGAAGTCGGCGCCGAGCGGCGCGTCGGCGGACAGCACCAGGATGCCGGAGTGCTCATCCCCGATGGCCAGCTCGGCCGCCGAGCAGATCATCCCGTGCGACATCCGCCCGTAGGCCTTCTTCGCGCTGATCTCGAAGCCCCCCGGCAGGCTGCTGCCCGGCTGGGCCAGCGGCACCCGGTCGCCGACCGCGAAGTTGACCGCCCCGCAAATCACGCTGCTCGGCTCGGCGGCCCCGGTGGAAACCTGGCAGTACCTGACCGGCTTCTTGAACCCGGTCAGCTCCTCGATCCCGGTGACCTCGGCCACCACGACGCCACTGATGTCGTGGCCGACCTGCTCGACCGTCTCGACCTCCAGGCCGGCGGCGGTGAGCCGCCGGGCGACCTCGTCCGGCGCGACATCAGCCGCCGATTCATCAAGCCCGGCGGCAGGCAGCAGCCAGGACAGTGGGACTCGCATCAGGCCTCCATCCCGAGCGCACGGCTGAACCGGACGTCGCCTTCCGCTGTGTCCCTGATGTCGGTCACCCCGTGCCTGATCATCAGCGCCCGCTCGATGCCGAGCCCGAAGGCGAATCCGCTGTAGCGGTCCGGGTCGATCCCGCAGGCGACCAGCACCCGCGGGTTGACCATGCCGCAGCCGGCCAGCTCGATCCAGCCCTGGGACCGGCATACCCGGCAGGGCTCCCCGCCCGGCTGGGCCGAGGCGCCCCGGCAGACATGGCACTCCATGGACACGTCCGCGGACGGCTCGGTGAACGGGAAGAAGTCCGGCCGCAGCCTGGTGCGCAGCCCTTCGCCGAACATCGCGTCCACGAATGCGCTGATCGCACCGCGCAGGTCGGCCATGGTCAGGCCCTCATCCACGGCGAGGCACTCGATCTGGTGGAACACCGGGTTGTGCGTGGCGTCCAGCGCGTCACTGCGGAAGCACTTGCCCGGGCTGACCACATACAGCGGCAGCGGCCGGCTGAGCATGGCCCGGATCTGGACCGGCGAGGTGTGCGTGCGCAGCACCACGCCCGAGGACGCGGAACCGTCCGGGGCCGCCACGAACAGGGTGTCCTGCATCTCCCGGGCCGGATGGTCGGGGGGGAAGTTGAGCGCGTCGAAGTTGTACCACTCCGCTTCGACTTCGGGGCCTTCGGCGATCTCGTAGCCCATGGCGACGAACACGTCGGCCAGCCGCTCGCCGACGGTGGTCACTGGGTGCCTGGCGCCGGGCAGCACCCGGTCCCACGGCAGGGTGACGTCCACCGCCTCGTCGATCAGGACCCGCTGGTCCCTTTCCGCTTCCAGCGCGGCCTGGCGGGCGGCGAGCGCCGCACCGACCTCGCGCCGCGCCGTGCCGACCCGCTTGCCCGCCTCGGCGCGGGCCTCCGGCGGCAGCGCGCCGATCTCGGCGTTGGCCAGGGCGAGCGGCGAGCGGTCGCCGGCGTGCGCCAGCCGGGCGGCCTTCAGCTCATCGAGCTTCCCGGCGGCGGCGATGGCGGTGAGCGCCTCGCCGACCATGCGGGACACCTCCTCGGGAGACAGCGCCGCCACCTCCACGGGGTCGTAATGCTTATTTGGAGCGGACATCAGGTTCTGCTTTCCTGCGGGCACTTGGGATAGGAACGGTCTGCGGAGGCCGCGGCAAACCATCATGCCTAACGATTGCTGCCAGCGGGTCACCTCCCGCCAGCTCGCAGCCTGCGGCGCGGCCCGCCGGGCAGGCTTCCGGTTATCCAGTCGTGCCAGGGACAGTGGCCCCTGGCGCCGCCCGGTTACCCGAAGTCAGGTGCGCCGGCGGGCATGATAAATCGGAACTCGGCCCCGCCGCCGGGCGCTCGCTGCACGCTAATCGTCCCGCCGTGCGCCTCGACCAGGCCTTTCACGATGTACAGGCCGAGACCTGCGCCACCGCGGCGCTTGGCCCGCCAGAACTGCCGGAAGATCCGGGGCACGAGTTCGGGGGCGACGCCGTCGCCTTCGTCGCGCACGGACACCGCCACGGAGCTGACCTCGGCGCCCCCCGCGGTCGCCGCTGGGCCGTCCGGGCGGCTCACGTCCCGGGCGGCGACGGTCTCCACCGGCTGTACCACAACCGTCACGGTACCAGCGCCGTGCCGTACCGCGTTCTCCACCAGGTTGCCGAGGATCTGGTCCACCTTGTCGGCGTCCAGCCACGTCTCCGGCAGGTCCGCCGGGGCCTCGATCCGGAACCGGTCCGGGGAGTCACCGGCGGCGACCCGCCCGGCCACGATCTTCTCGGCCCGTTCCGGGATGTCCACCAGCTGGCGGTGCACCTCGATCCGGCCCGCCTCGATCCTGGACACGTCCAGCAGTTCGGTGATCAACCTGGTCACCCGGTCAGCGTCCGCGTTGACCGTCTCCAGCATGACCCGTTTCTGGTCGTCGGTGAACCGGGTCCATTTGGCCAGCAGCGTCGCGGTGAAGCCTTTCACACTGGTCAGCGGCGAGCGGAGTTCGTGGGCGACGGTGGACACCAGGTCGGCACGGCGGCGTTCGATGCGGGCGCGCTGCTGCGCTCCGCGCAGTGTGATCACGATGCGCTGGACCGCACCGGGGTCGGCCACCCGGCCGTGGCCGAAGTCACGGCCCCTCGGTCCGCGCACATAACCCACAGTGACCAGCAGCTCGGTGCCGTCCGCCAGGTAGAGCGAGGTTTCCGGGTGCCTGGTCCGGGTGGACAGCCCACGATAGGGGTCCACGCAGGTCCACCAGCTGCGGCCGTCCGCGTCACGCAGCGGCAGGACCTGGCTGACGTCCCGGCCGAGCGCGTTGAGGGACGCGATCCCGGTGAGCCGCGTGGCGGCCTTGTTGAAAACGGCGATCCGGCCGGCATGGTCGGCGACGATCACCCCGTCGGGCAGCTCGTCAGCGCAGACAAGCCCACCTGAGGCCACCACCGCCCCGGCCGGCACGCTGGCCAGCGCGGCCGCAGCCGCCCGGCCCGGGCTCAGCCCATCCACTCGACCGCTGCCTCCGTCCGGCACCAACGATTGTGTTCCACGTGAATGACGCAACGTGATCAGACTCTAGCGCGCCCGGCCCGCCGGCCGGCAGCCCCCTTTGCCGCACCGGGCGGCGGCCCGTTGGCTAGCACCGGGCGGCGGCCCGTTGGCTAGCACTGGGCCCGGGCGGAGGCATAAAGGCAGACGGCGGCGGCCGCAGCCAGGTTCAGGCTCTCCGCTCGCCCATAGATGGGCACGGAGACCGCCTCGTCCGCGAGCGAGATGACCTCGGCGGGCATCCCCCAGGCTTCGTTGCCGAACAGCCAGGCGGTCGGCTGGCTGAGCAGGCCGCCGGCGTCAAGCTCGTCAAGCGAACGCCGGGCACTGCCGTCGGCGGCCAGCACCCGCAGGCCCGCATCACGCAGGGCGCCGACCGCCGCGGGCAGCGGGGTGCCCACCACGACCGGGAGGTGGAACAGGCTGCCCGCCGACGCGCGCACGCACTTGCTGTTGTAAGGGTCCACCGATGCCTCGGTGAAGATCACGCCCTGGGCTCCGGCCGCGTCCGCGGTCCGCAGTACTGTGCCGGCGTTCCCGGGGTCACGCACGTTCACCAGGACGACAGCGAGCCGGGGCGTGGCCGCCGCGAGCTGGCTGAGCGGGACATCCACGAACCGGCAGACCGCCAGGATGCCCTGGGGGGTAATGGTCTGCGCCAGCTCGGCCATGACTTCACCGCTGACCAGGTGAGCCTGCACCCCCTGGGCCGCGGCCGCCACGACGAGCTCACCGTGCCGGGCGCGGGCCGGGGCGGTGACGAAAAGCTCCGTGACCACGCCGGGGGTACCCAGCGCCTCACGCGCTGCCTGCGGGCCCTCCGCCAGGAACGACCGGCTGCGCTGCCGCAGCGCCCGCTTGGCCAGTTGCCGGGCGGACTTGACCCTGGGCGAGCGAGTACTGGTGAGCTCGGCGCCGACGGGCAGCGTCATGCCCAGCACCGGCTGGCTGACCGCGACGGCGTCAGGCCGCCGCGGTGCTGGTCGGGGCGGCGTCGTCCACGCCCGCTGCCGCGAGTGCGCCCTTGGCCACTTCCACCAGGGCGGAGAACGCAGCCGGGTCCGCGACCGCGAGTTCGGCGAGCATCCTGCGGTCCACCTCGACGTCGGCCGCCTTGAGGCCCTGGATGAACCGGTTGTACGTCATGCCGTCGGCCCGGGCCGCGGCATTGATGCGCTGGATCCACAGCCTCCGGAACGCGCCCTTCCGGTCCTTGCGGTCCCGGTAGGCGTACGTCATCGAGTGGAGGACCTGCTCCTTGGCCTTGCGGTACAAGCGCGACCGCTGACCGCGGTAGCCGCTCGCCCGCTCAAGGACGACCCGGCGCTTCTTGTGGGCGTTCACCGCCCGCTTCACGCGTGCCATTTTTCGACTCCCTTGAGGGGTAGGGCTACTTCCCCAGCAACTTCTTGATCTTCCTGACATCCGGCCTGGCGAGCACCTGGTCGCCGGACAGGCGACGGGTCCGCTTGGTCGACTTGTGCTCAAGCAGGTGGTTGCGGTTGGCGCGGCGACGCATCACCTTGCCGGAACCGGTCAGCCGGAATCGCTTCGCGGCACCACTGTGCGTCTTCATTTTCGGCATGGTCGCCGTCGTCTCCTCTATCGCGCGCCTGCTGGCGCGTGTACATGACGCTGCTGTGCTGAGGGTCAGGCTCCTGCCTGGGCCTCCGAAGTGGCGTCCTCGGCAGCCTCGCGCTCGGCAGCGGGCGGCGCCGGGGCCCGGCGCACCCGCACTGGCCGCTCGGCCGGTGCGGCGGTGCTCTCGTGGGGCTCCGCGCGTTCCGCCTTGGTCTCACTCTTCCTGCGGTGCGGTCCGATCACCATGATCATGTTCCGGCCGTCCTGCTTCGGCTGGGCCTCGACGAAGCCCAGTTCCTCGACATCGCCGGCCAGACGCTGCAGCAACCGGAACCCGAGTTCGGGCCTGGACTGCTCGCGTCCCCGGAACATGATCGTCACCTTGACCTTGTCGCCCTGCTTCAGGAACCGCTCGACGTGGCCTTTCTTGGTGCCATAGTCATGCGGATCGATCTTCGGGCGGAGCTTGATCTCCTTGATGACCGTCTGCGCCTGGTTCTTGCGTGACTCTCTGGCCTTGAGCGCGGACTCGTACTTGAACTTGCCGTAGTCCATGAGCTTGCAAACCGGCGGGCGCGCCGTGGGCGCCACCTCCACCAGGTCGAGATCCGCTTCCTGGGCCAGCCGGAGCGCATCGTTGATCGCGACGATTCCGACCTGCTCGCCATTCGGCCCGACGAGCCGTACTTCAGGAACCCGGATGCGCTCGTTGATACGGGGTTCGGCGCTGATGTGACCTCCTTGGGCCTCGTCTCCCGCCGGGCCTCGTCGCCCGGGGGATGTAGCTGAACCATCCCTGCCGGGCCATTCCACCGTGGCGGCAAGCCACCACGCACGGAAAAGGCCCCGCATGGCATGCACGCGGAGCCACCAATGCCACGACGCCCGGAGCCGAGTCCTGCGGACTCTGCGCCAGGGACGCGACGCCGGACTGCCGCACCACCCGATCAGCCATTACGCGATCCAGTGCCGCTGCGTCCAACCTGGCCTGCCAGTCCTGAGACCGGTAAGCCGACCTGCCAGCCAGGAGCCGGCCAGGTGGGAGGTGGTCCTCCGCTTGCACGCCCAGCACGGACATGCCGGGCTGGTCGTTTCGTAAGACTAACAGCATTCCGGCGGCACAGGGTATTCCGGCGGCTGGCCGGCCCGCGGCGTGTGCTCAGCCGTCCAGGGCCGCGAGCCCGGCCGCCCGCATCGGCTCGACCGGTGCCGCCCGGCCGGTCATCAGCGAGACCTGCTCCGCCGCCTGGTGCAGCAGCAGGCCGAACCCGCCCGCGACGGCGGCCCCGCACTTCTGCGCGGCAACCGCCAGCGGCGTGGGCCAGGGGTGATACACCACATCGAGCACGCAGGCCGGAACGAGAGTGCCGTCGAGGATCCGTTCGGCATACATGTCCGCAGCACCGGCCGGCACGGTGGAAATCAGCAAGTCCGGGGCAGCGTCCCCGGGTGGGTCAAACGAGGTCAGGGTCACCGTGACACCCAGCCTGTCCGCGGCGGCCAGCAGGCCACGGGCCCGCTGGGTGTCGCGGACCGCCACCATGACCTGGCGGGTGCCGAGGCCCCGCACGGCGGCGAGGGCGGAGCAGGCGGTCGCTCCCGCGCCGAGGATCAGCACTCGCGCCGGGGGCGGCGACCCCGGCCCCGGCAGGCCAGCCTCGGCCAGCGCCGAGATCATGCCCGGCACGTCGGTGTTGTGCCCATGCCGGATGCCATCGCGGAACACCACCGTGTTAGCGGCGCCCACATCAAGGGCGAGCTGCTCGGTGCGGGTGAGCAGGCCGAGCACCGCCCGCTTGAGCGGCATGGTGAGGGACAGGCCCGCCCAGTCCGGGCCGCACCCATCCAGCAGGCCCGGCAGCCGTGCCTCATCGCACTCGATCGCCGTATAACACCAGTCGTCGAGGCCGAGCGCCTGGTAGGCAGCCCGGTGCAAGACCGGTGACAGGGAATGGGTGATCGGCGACCCGAGCACCGCGGCCTTCATCGCGGGGACGCCTCACCCGTTCCCGGTGTTCCTGGCCAGCTCGGCCTGGAACGTCTGGAACGTGGCGAAACTGTTGGTGAAGAGGGTCAGTCCCGTCTTCGGGTTCACCGTCAGGAAGTAGGTCCAGTTCCCCGCCGCCGGGTGCAGCGCGGCCTGGATGGCAAGGTCTCCCGGGCTGTCGATCGGCCCCGGCGGCAGCCCGGCGTGCAGGTAGGTGTTGTACGCCGACTTGGTCTTGGTCTGCGCGATCGTCACGTCACCCGCGAACGAGTGCAGCGCGTACAGCACTGTCGTGTCGAGCTGCAACGGCATCGGCGGGACCATATTCAGCCGGTTGTAGATCACCCGGGCGATCTTCGGCAGGTCCTGCGGCCGCTTGCCTTCCGCCTGGATCATGCTGGCCACGGTGATGACGTCGGCCTCGGACAGCTGCGCCCGTTTCGCCGAGGCCGGCAGGTTGACGCTGGTGGCCTCCTGGTCGAACCGCGCCACCATGGCGCGCAGGACGGTCAGCGGCGGGGTGTTCGGCTGGATCGGGTAGGTCGCCGGGAACAGGTACCCCTCCGGGTTGCCGTTGGCGAACGCCGGCAGCCCCAGCGATGCGGTCTTCGCTATCGCCTGCTGGTAGCCCTTGAGGTTCCCGGTCTTCTGGCCGAGCGTCGCGATGATCTGGGACAGCCGGTACCCCTCGGGGATGGCGATCTTGGTCTGGATCCGCGAGGACGGCTTGAGCAGCAGCGCGAACGCCAGGGACGCCTTCATGTGCTTGTGGAGGTGGTAGTAGCCGGGCTCGAGTGCGGTTCCGTGCCTGCTGTTCTTGGCCGCGATCGAGAAGGCCCGCGCGCTGTCCACCACGCCGATGTTGGCCAGGTGCTGCCCTACCGTGGTGGCGCTGTCGCCCGGCTTGATCTGGACGACCACCGAGCCGGTGCCCGGACCGGAGAAATCGGGCGGCATGTAGTACTTACGCCAGTAGCTGTATCCGACCCCAAGTACGGCCACCACGATCAGGACCATGACCATCCCGGCCACCATGACGGCCCGGCGGCCGCGCTTGCGGCGCCTGCGGGATGACTCACTGCCGGAGCCGCTTCCCGCGCGGCGCCGACCGCTCCGGCCGCCGTCAAGCCCGGGCAGGAAGGCGTCCTCATCCTCTACCCGGACCTGTGGTTCTTCCACGTTCCCGTACCAGCCCCCGGCGTCAGGATACCCACGCGCCTCCTGGGCAACACCGGCGCGCCGATCCCGGGGGTCATCTCCATATGGCTGATACCCCGGCTGCCCCGCGGTACCACTCTCCCCGAAGGTGCTATCCGCATAGCCACCGGGTGTCCCCAGGTCAGGCCCAGGTTCAGCGAGCAGTGGATCAGCCAGGGACTGCCGCCAGGCGAGTTCCGAGGGCGGCAGCGGGGGCAGCGGGCCGGACGGGTGGCCGGTCCCGGGCAGGGACGGCGACGGCAGCGGGCCGGACGGGTGGCCGGTCCCGGGCAGGGACGGCAGCGGGGGCAGCGGGCTGGCCATGGTGTCGTCCGCCCAGGGCGGTCCCGTGGTCACGGGAGAACCGGGGGCCAGCCGCGCGCCCCGGCCGTAGCTGGCTGGCGCGCTGCCGTAACCAGGCCGGCCGGCGTCACGGTCAGGCAGCTCAGCGTCGTACCCGGCGGGCGCGCCGCCAAAGCTGGCGGGCGCGCCGCCGTAACTGGAAGGCGGCCCGCCGTAACTGGCCGGCGCATCGCCGTAACTAGCCGGCGCATCGAGGTAGCTGCCCGCGCCGCTGCGGTAACCGGGCACCTCACGGCCAGGCCCAGGCCCGGCACTGCCCGGCTCGGGGGCCCATGCGTAGGGATCAGGCCCACCGCCACCAGGCTCCGGGCTCCACCGGAACGGCTCGGCGGGCTGGCCAGCCGGGCCAGGCGGGCCAGGCGGCTGGATCCGGTCAGGTGCACCAGGTCGCCCGGCGGACCAGGCCTGGTCCGGCGTCCGCGCATCCCGCCTGACGTGGCGCCGGCCGGCCGCCGCACCGCTGGGGTCGCCGGGCTGCTGGCCGGTCAGGTCATCCTGCGGCCAGCCCGGAACGCCGTACCCGGGCACGATCGGGTCGTCATCGGCGAGCGGGACGTGGTCGTCTCCGTGCTCGCCGTCCTGCCTGCCGCTGTTGTCCCGCCGCGCGTGGCGGCTCATTCGGGGGCTCCACGGCCAGGTCCCGCGATCTCCCCAGCCGGGCTGCCGGTCAGCCGCTCCCGGTCGAGGGCGCCCTGCAGCAGCAGGGCCGCCGCGGTCTTGTCCACCACCGACCGGCGATCCCGCGACCCCTTGCCGCCGCGGCGCAGCGCGTCATGAGCGATCACAGTCGTGAAACGTTCATCGACGAGCCGCACCGGAATGGGCGCCAGCCGCCCGGCCAGGATGCCGGCGAACCTCCTGGCATCGGCGGCGGCGGCGCCCTCGCGGCCGGACAGTCCGGTCGGCAGCCCGAGGACCACCTCGACCGCCTCGTGGTCGATGACGAGCCCGACCAAGCGGTCCAGGTCACCTCGACCACGGGGAACGGTGGTCAGCGGGCTCGCGAGGAGCCCATCAGGGTCACTTGTCGCTACGCCGATCCGGGCTGATCCCAGATCAATAGCGAGCCTGACACCGACCCTCAACCCGGGACCCCGCCAGCCCCGGATCTCATCGGCGCAACGGTATGGCTGCAGCACGGTCTCACGGTACGCCACCGGGTCACGTCATGTCCCTCACAACAGCCCGAACCGCACCAAAAGCATCATCGATAGCGCGGCCCGTGGCGTCGCCCAGCGGCGCCCCGCCGCCCTGGGCGATGTCATCACGGCCGCCGCCACCCCCGCCGAGGATGCCCGCCGCGGTCCGCACCAGGGCGCCGGCCGCGAGGCCGCGCGCGCGCGCCGTCTCGTTGACGGTGATCACCACCGTGGGCCGGTCAGCGGGAAGCCCCGCCATCATCACGACGGCGGCCTGCTGGCCGGGCAGCCTGCCGCGCACGTCCAGCGCCAGCTTGCGGATCCCGTCGACCGCGGTCCCGTCCGGGACCCGGTGGGCGACGAATGCCACGCCGCCCACGTCCTCCGCGTCGCGGGCCAGGCCCTCGGCCGCGTCAAGCAGCTGAGCCGAGCGGAGCCGCTCAAGATCCCGCTCGGCATCCCTGAGCCGGGTCACCAGCGCCGCGACGCGCTCCGGCAGTTCTTCCCGGCGCGCCTTGAGCTGCTCGGTGAGCTGGCTGACCAGGATGCTCTCCCGGGCCAGGAACCTGAACGCGTCGGTACCGACCAGCGCCTCCACCCGGCGGACGCCCGAGCCGATCGACGATTCTCCGAGGATCTTGACCAGGCCAAGCTGGCCGGACCGCGCGACGTGGGTGCCGCCGCACAACTCCCGGGAGTAGTCACCCACCTCCACGACGCGGACGTGGTCCCCGTACTTCTCGCCGAACAGCGCGACCGCGCCCATTGCCCGTGCCTCATCAATCGGGGTGACGAACGCCCGGACGTCAAGATCATTGATGAGGACATGATTCACCTCATCCTCCGCGTCGCGGAGCACCGACGGCGGGACGGCCCCGGCCGCGGTGAAGTCGAACCGCAGCCGGCCCGGCGAGTTCTCCGAGCCCGCCTGGGCCGCGGACTCGCCCAGCGCACCGCGGAACGCCCGGTGCACCAGGTGGGTGGCGGTATGCGATCGCGAGATGGCCCGCCGCCGCTCTACGTCGATCTCCGCGTGCGCGGGCGCGCCGACCGTGATCTCGCCGGACGTGACCACTCCCCGGTGCACGACCAGGCCGGGCACGGGCGACTGCGCATCGCGCACTTCGAACTCAGCCGCCGAGCCGCCGGTCGCGCCCGACACCCGGATGACGCCGGAGTCAGCCAGCTGCCCGCCGCCCTCGGCGTAGAAGGGGGTCCGGTCCAGGACGACCTCAGCCTCGGTGCCCGCCCCGGCCGCGGCCACCGAGGCGCCGTTCACCAGCAGCCCGGTGACGGTCGCGTCGCCGGTGATCTGGTCGTACCCGGTGAAGGTGACCGGCCCGGACCGTTCCAGCAGCGCGGCGAACACCGAGATGTCGGCGTTCCCCGTCTTCTTCTCAATCGAGTCCTGCTTGGCCCGCTGCCGCTGCTCGGCCATCAGCCTGCGGAACCCGTCCTCGTCGACGGCCAGCCCCTGCTCGCTGGCCATCTCCAGGGTGAGGTCGATGGGAAACCCGTAGGTGTCGTGCAACTGGAACGCCTGGTCCCCGGGCAGCGTCGCGGAGCCACGGCGCTTGACCTCGCCGACCGCCGCGTCGAAGATCGCGGACCCGGTGCGCAGCGTGGCCAGGAACGCCGCCTCTTCCGCGTCGATCACCCCGAGGATGCGCGGCGTGTCGGTACGCAGCTCAGGGAACTGCTCCGCCATCGCGTCGATCGCGACGCCGGCCAGTTCGTGCAGGAAACGCTCATCCCCGGCGCCACGCTGGCCGCCGGCCAGCAGCCGGAGGTTGCGGATGCTGCGGCGCAGGATGCGGCGGACCACGTAGCCGCGCGACTCATTACTCGGCAGTACCCCATCGCTGACCAGCATTACCGCGGACCGCACGTGGTCAGCGACCACCCGCAGCGCCACGTCCGCGCGGTGATCCTTGCCGTAGCGCTGCTCGGTCAGCTCCGCCGCGCGGTCGAGCACCTTCCACATGGTGTCGATCTCATACATGTTGTCGACGCCCTGCAGGATGGTCGCCATCCGCTCCAGGCCCATCCCGGTGTCGATGTTGCGCGAGGGAAGGTCCCCGAGGATCGGCCAGCCCTCCTTACCCGGGCCCTCGCCCCGGATGTACTGCATGAAGACGAGGTTCCAGACCTCCAGGTAGCGGTCCTCGTCCGCGATGGGGCCACCTTCACGCCCATACTCCGGGCCACGGTCGTAGTAGATCTCCGAGCATGGGCCGCAAGGCCCTGGGACGCCCATGGACCAGTAGTTGTCGGCCATGCCACGGCGCTGGATACGGCTCTCCGGAAGGCCGACGGTGTTCCGCCACAACCCGAACGCCTCGTCGTCGTCGAGGTACACGGTGGCCCACAGCCGGTTCTCGGGGAGCCCGAAACCACCATCGGCTTCTGACCGGGTGAGCAGTTCCCAGGCGAACGAGACGGCCTGTTCCTTGAAGTAGTCACCGAACGAGAAGTTCCCCAGCATCTGGAAGAACGTCCCGTGCCGGGTGGTCTTGCCCACTTCCTCGATGTCGGGCGTGCGCACGCACTTCTGACAGGTGGTCGCCCGCTGGAACGGCGGCGACTGCTGGCCGAGGAAGTACGGTTTGAACGGCTGCATCCCGGCGTTGACCAGCAGCAAGGTGGGGTCCTCGGCGATCAGGCTGGCCGAAGGGACGACCGTGTGGCCCCGCTGCTCGAAATAGGCCAGGAAGCGGCGGGCGATCTCTGCCGACTCCATCAGCGGTCATCCTCCCCATGCTCAGTAAGTGTCGGGCGTGCGTGCTGACCTTTGAGGGTAGGCGGTGCCTGCCCAGGATGTCGCGCCATATACAGCTCCATGCCGTCACGCACGTCACCGGCGAACCGGGTCAGTTCCCGCGCCCTGGACCCCGGCGAGAACGAGCGCGTCAGTGCGGTCACCCGCCGGTAGCCGGCCACGCCGATCACCGCGCCCAGGGTCAGCCAGAACAGCCTGCGGATCACCGCCCGGCCTCCTCCCGCTGCCGGGACGGCACGCCACGCTCCAGGGCGCGGGCGACGGCCCTGGCTCCCGGGGTCGCGCTGGTGCCGCGGCTGGCCCGCCGGCCGTGGCCGGCCCGGTCCTCGCGGTGCAGCCGGGCCGCCCGGTGCACCCCGTACACCAGGGCCGAGACCCTGGCCAGCGGGGTTCCCGCACCGCTCGCGATCACCCGGGCCAGCGGAGCGAGGGCGGTGACCCGGCTGGTCAGTTCCGCCATGTTGGCCGTGACCTCGTCCATGCTGGCCGTGATCGCGTCCGCCCTGGCGACCTGCTCGGCGGCCCGGTCGGCGGCCGCGCTGGCCCGGTCGATGGCCAGGTCGCCGCGTTCGCGCAGCCCGGCCACGGCCGTGGATGTCTGGGACACCAGCCTGGCCAGCTTGATCAGCACGTAGACGGCGGCGCAGACTCCGATGACCCAGAAGGCCGCGGCGGCGAGCACCGCCACCCAGACGGCGGTCATCATGGCTTCTCCCTCACCCGCCCGACCTTATCGCGTCCCACCACACCGCGAGCCGACCTGCGATCAGGCCGGAGACCGGCGAGAGGGCTAGCTGCCGCCTTGGTCCCTGGCCTCGTCCAGGATGGCCCTGATCCGTTCGGCCCGGTCGGCGTAGCGTGCTTCGGCGCCGCGCCGCGTCGGCTCGTAATACCGGCGGCCAGCTACCTGATCCGGCGCGTACTGCTGCGCCACGATGCCCTCGTCGACATCATGCGGGTACTGGTAGCCCTGGCCGTGGCCAAGCCGGGCGGCGCCGGGGTAGTGGGCATCGCGCAGGTGCGCGGGCACCGGGCCGGCCAGCCCGGCCCGGACGTCCTGGGCGGCCGCGCCGATCGCCTTCACCACCGCGTTGGACTTGGGCGCCAGGGCCAGGTGGATGGTGGCCTGGGCGAGGTTGAGCCGCGCCTCGGGCAGGCCGACGAACTCGACCGCCTGCGCGGCCGCGACCGCCACCCCCAGCGCGGACGGGTCCGCCATCCCCACGTCCTCGCTGGCGTGCACGATGAGCCGGCGGGCGATGTACCGGGCGTCCTCCCCCGCCTCGATCATCCGGGCCAGGTAGTGCAGTGCGGCGTCGGCGTCGCTGCCCCGGATGCTCTTGATGAACGCGCTGATCACGTCGTAATGCTGGTCACCGTCCCGGTCGTAGCGGACCGCGGCGCGGTCCACGGCCCGTTCCAGGGCCGCGGTGTCGATGGACCCGCCGCCAGGCACGCCGAGCGCGGCGGCCTCCAGGTAGGTGAGCGCGCGGCGGGCGTCCCCGCCGGCCAGCCGCACCAGGTGCCCGGCCGCGTCATCCTGCAGGGTGACCGCCCCGCCGAGCCCCCGCTCGTCGGTCAGGGCCCGGCCGATGACCTCGCGCATGTCGTCGTCCCCCAGCGGCTGCAAGGTGAGCAGCAGGGACCTGGACAGCAGCGGCCCGACCACGGAGAAGGACGGGTTCTCCGTGGTCGCGCCGATGAAGGACACCCATCGGTTCTCCACGGCAGGCAGCAGCGCGTCCTGCTGTGCCTTGTTGAACCGGTGCACCTCGTCGATGAACAGCACCGTCTGGGTACCGGTCAGGCCCATATCGCGGCGGGCGGTCTCGATTGCCGCCCGGACGTCTTTGACCCCCGCGGTCACCGCGGACAGCTCGGCGAACTTCCGCCGGGTGGCCAGGCTGACCACATGGGCGAGGGTGGTCTTCCCGGTCCCCGGCGGCCCCCAGAGCACCAGCGACATCCCCGCATCGTTCTCGGCCAGCTTGCGCAGCGGCGTCCCCTCGCCGGTGAGCTGCGGCTGCCCGACGACCTCATCGAGGGTGCGCGGGCGCATCCGCACCGCCAGCGGGGCGGCATCTCTCGCGACCTCTTCGGCGGCCGCGTCAAAGAGGCTGTCCGGCTGCTCCGGGCGGTCAGGCACCGGGTCCTGGTCCGGGCGGCGGCGGGATCGCGTCGATGCCTGCCTCCTTGCGCTGCTGGGCGGTGATCGGCGTCGGCGCGCCGGTCAGCGGGTCGAGCCCGGACGCCGCCTTCGGGAAGGCGATCACGTCCCTGATCGAGTCCCGCGCGGCGAGCAGCATGATCAGGCGGTCCCAGCCGAACGCGATCCCGCCGTGCGGCGGCGGCCCGTAGCGCAGGGCTTCCAGCAGGAAGCCGAACTGGGACTGGGCCTCCTCCCGGGACAGCCCGATGACGTCGAAAACCTGCTGCTGCATGGCCGGACGGTGGATTCGGATGGACCCGCCGCCGATCTCCGTGCCGTTGCAGACCATGTCGTACGCGTCGGCGAGCGCCCCGCCCGGCTCGGCCGTGAACTTGTCCGCCCACTCGGGCAGCGGGGCGGTGAACGGGTGGTGCACCGCGGTCCAGCCGCCGGCCCCGTCCTCCTCGAACATCGGAGCGTCCACGACCCAGGTGAAGGCCCAGGCGGCCGGGTCGATCAGCGCGAGGCGCTGGCCGATCTCCAGCCGGGCCGCGCCGAGCAGCGACTTGGCCTGCGCCGGTGGGCCGGCCGCGAAGAACACGCAGTCGCCCGGGCCCGCGCCGGCCGCCGCGAGCAGGCCGGCCCGTTCCTCCCCGGACAGGTGCCGGGCCACCGGCCCTGAGTCTGACACCGACCCGTCGGCGGCGGCGAGCACGTAGGCCAGGCCCCGCGCGCCGCGCGCCCGGGCCCATTCCTGCCAGCCGTCCAGTTCCCGGCGTGATTGCGCCGCCCCGCCGGGCATCACCACCGCGCCGACGTGCGGGGCCTGGAACACGCGGAACGCCGACTGCGCGAAGTACCCGGTCAGGTCCACCAGCTCGCAGCCGAACCGCAGGTCTGGCTTGTCGGACCCGAACCGGTCCATCGCGTCGGCGTAGGTCATCCGCGGAATGGGCCGCGGCAGGTCATAGCCGGCGATCTCAGCCCACAGCCGGCCTGCCATGTCCTCGGCCACGGCGATGATGTCTTCCCGGGTGGCGAAGCTCATCTCGATGTCGATCTGGGTGAACTCCGGCTGCCGGTCGGCGCGGAAGTCCTCGTCGCGGAAGCAGCGGGCCAGCTGCCAGTAGCGTTCCAGGCCGCCCACCATGAGCAGCTGCTTGAACAGCTGCGGCGACTGCGGCAGCGCGTACCAGCTGCCCGGGCGGAGCCGGACCGGCACCAGGAAGTCGCGTGCCCCTTCCGGGGTGGACCGGGTCAGGTACGGCGTTTCCACCGCGACGAAGCGGTGCTCCCGCATGACGTCGCTGACCAGGTAGCTCGCCTGCGAACGCGTCCGGAGGGCCGTCGCCGTCTCGGCCCGCCGGATGTCCAGGTAGCGGTACCGCAGCCGGATGTCCTCGTTCAGCTCGCCGCCGCCCTCGATGGGGAACGGCAGCGGGTCGGCCTCGGCCAGGATCTCCATCTCCCCGGCGACCACCTCGATCTCACCGGTCGGCAGCTCGGGATTCTCGTTGCCCGCGGGCCTGCGGCGCACCTCGCCGGTGACCCGCACGCAGAACTCGGCGCGCAAGGCGTGCGCGGGGCTGCCCTCGCCCTCGTCGCGCAGCACGACCTGGACGACACCGCTGGCGTCGCGCAGGTCGATGAAGGTGACCCCGCCATGGTCGCGGCGGCGGGCCACCCAGCCCGCCAGCATCACGGTGTCACCCGCCTGCGATGCGCGCAGCGCGCCCGCCTCGTGGGTACGGATCATTGCCCGCCCAGCCTCCCCATCCGGTGTGTCCTCATCATCATGTTGGTCACAGCCCCGTCCGCCGGACGGGGCCCGGGACCGGGCCGCCGGGCGGCTGGCCGTCCGGGCCGGGCCCGGGCACCAGGCCGGCCAGGAACTGGTTGCTGGCGCGTTCCTCGCCGATGGTCGTCTGCGGCCCATGGCCGGGCAGCACCTGCGTCTCGTCCGGCAGCGTCAGGCACACCCGGGCCAGGCTGTCCAGCATGGCCCGGTGACTGCCGCCGGGCAGGTCGGTCCGGCCGATCGACCCGGCGAACAGCAGGTCCCCGGAGAACATGACCTGGTGGCCAGCCCGGAACGCCACCGACCCGGGGGTGTGGCCGGGCGCGTGGTCCACGACGAGTTCCACGCCCGCCAGCCGCAGCGTTTCCCCATCGGCCAGCACCCTGACATCGTCCGGCTCGGTGAAGGTGAGGCCGCGCAGGAACTGCTGGCCGGCCTGAAGGCTGAGGCCGCGGGCCGGGTCGGCGAGCAGCGCCCGGTCGGCGGGGTGAATGTACGCGGGAATGTTTCGCGCGCCGCAGACCGGTGCGACGGACCAGACATGATCGATGTGACCGTGCGTCGCCAGCACCGCCGCCGGCTTCAGCCGGTGCTCCGCGACAATCTCCTCGATTCCGCCCATCGCGTCCTGGCCGGGGTCGATGATCAGGCACTCCTCGCCCGGCCCGGGCGCCACGATGTAGCAGTTCGCGGCGAACGAGCCAGCCGGAAACCCAGCGACCAGCACGGCGGACCTCCCTCGACGGGCACATGGCGGATGAGCGGATACTGCGCGTACAGGCTACCGATCCGCCCGGGCCAGCGGCGAACCGGTAACAGCGCCATCACGACCTCGCACCGGCCGGTACCATTCGCGAAGTTTCGCTGATAAGCAGGCACCAACTAGCCAGGAGGACAGCACCGGTGGCGGGTAAGAGGGATCGCCAGCGCAAGCTCGCACGCGAGCGTTTCGAGCGCCAGCAGGCACGCCGTGCACAGCAGGCGCACCGCGCGCGGCTCTGGACGGTGATCAGCGTGGTGTGCATCGCGGTCATCGTGCTCGGCGCGGGCGGGTACTTCCTCTTCAAGCCCGGCGGGATCGCGACCGCTGCCTCCTCGGCGACCGCCACCCCGACGCCGGCCGCCACCCCGACGGCGACGGCCGCCTCGACCGCGACACCCACGCCTACCGAGGCTGCGGAGCCGGCCACGCACTGCACCTACACGTCCAGCCCGCCGGCGGCGCGCACGGTCGGCACCCCGCCGGCCACGCCCAACTCCACCGCCAGCTATCAGGCCACCATCACCACCAACCGCGGTGACGTCGTGATCGACCTGCTGAACAGCAAGGCGACCTGCACGGTCAACTCATTCGTGTACCTGGCGGCCAAGAAGTACTTCAACAACACCACATGCCACCGGCTGACCGCCTCAGGCGGCCTCTTCGTGCTGCAGTGCGGGGACCCGACGGGCAAGGGCACCGGCGGCCCGGGCTATGCGTACGCCAATGAGAACACCACCGGGGCGACCTATCCGCAGGGCACGGTGGCCATGGCGCACACCCAGCAGCCGAACAGCAACGGCAGCCAGTTCTTCCTCGTGTACAAGAACTCCAGCCTGAGCCCCGACTACACACCGTTCGGCACGGTCGTTAAAGGACTGGGCATCATCCAGAATGTCGCTAAGGCGGGCTCAGACAACTCCAACGGCTCCGGGGATGGCCATCCGAAGGAGCCGGTTGTCATCGAACGCGTCACAATCAAGAAGACCTGACCTGGCGGCGTCGCCAGGATCAGGGCTGAGCAGGAGGTTAGCGGTGAGTACCGCCAACGATCCGTGGGGCCGGGTAGATGCCGAGGGTACGGTTTACGTGCGTACCGCAGGTGGCGAGCGGGTGGTTGGCTCATGGCAGGCAGGCAGCCCGGATGAGGCGCTGGCGTTCTTCCGGCGCAAGTACGAGTCCCTGGCGACTGAGGTCACCCTGCTTGAGCAGCGGATGTCGGCGACGGACCTGTCGCCGGGCAGCGCCCGCGCGACCATCG
>CAYPQM010000057.1:5176-36784 GCA_964412845.1 uncultured Streptosporangiaceae bacterium | reverse complement strand
AGACGAACAGTCTCTGGCCGCCGACCATCAGCGAATACGGGTCGAACGTGACCGCCTGCGCGGTGGCCGCCGCCGCGGCGGCTCCGGCGGAGCGCAGGGCGCTGGCGGGCCCACTGACCGCCCGCACCGCGGCTGAGGCCGCGGCCGGCCGCGCGGCCAGCCCGGCGGCAGCGAGCGCGGCACCGGTCAGCAGGCGGCGCCGGGAGAGACCGGAGGGCCGGGACGGGCCAGCCTCGGCCCCGGCCGCACTGTCCGGGCCGGGGAGATCGGTCGGAGCTGGCATCCTCGGTTCTCCTTCGCGGCGGCGTCGCGAGTAAAGCCCTGATCTTTACCTCCGTAACATTCCTGCGGGTGGTTGTCCAGGAGCCTGTGGTGACTGCCCGTAGGCCTCGGCGGTGATCTGGAAAAACGCCGGGAAATGGCCGGCCGGGCATGCAGGAAATCACCGAAATTAGCCGCGCCGGGAATCGCGTCACCGCGGGTGATCAGGTCAGCCCCCCCCGGGACAGCGCGCGCTGGACCTAAGATTCCCGGTTATGGCTCCGCAGGATGACCGGGACATCCCGGATCGGGTCGGGACCGTGGCGATCCGCGGGCCGCGGCTGTCGCTCAGGGCGCTGCGGGCGGGCGAGATCGATGACGAGTGGCGGGCCATGGTCGAGGCCGATCCCATGGCCACCGCGGAACTCCCGGACGAAGCCAGCTTCAAGGCGCGGCTGGGGCGGTCGGGACAATTGGCAGATGGCTGGCTCGACCTCGCCATCGACCTCAGCGGCGAGTCGATCGGGCGGATCCAGACGTTCGTGCCCCCGGGCCGGCCGCTGGCCCCTGGCGTGTTTGAGGTTGGTATCGGCCTGCGGGAGCATGCCCGGGGCCAGGGCTACGGGCGCGAGGCGCTCGCGCTGCTCACGGACTGGCTGTTCGGCCATGCGGCGGCCGAGCGCGTCGAGGCTCCGACCGATCCCGCCAATGTGGCGATGCGGACGGTCTTCCAGCGGGCCGGCTGGGAACTTGCCGGAACGCTGACCGAGTTCGGCCGCGAGTGGGTCATGTACGCGATCACCCGGCGGCAGTGGCAGGCCCGCCAGGCGTGACCGGCAGGCGTGACCAGCGGGGCCCCCCTGTCAGCAGCGGCCCGCTGGCGCCGCGGCGTCCGGGGGGCCGCCGCGTCCGGGGGGCCGCGGCGTCCGGGGCCCCCCGGACCGCGACCACCGCGACTGAGTTCCGGGCCGGCTCGGTTCCTGGTCGGCCCGTAGACATCAGCTTTGGGTGAGGCGGTCCACTTCGGCTTCGGTGAGGACCAGGTCGGCGGCCTTGGCCGAGTCGGTGATCGACTCGGGGCGGCTGGCGCCCGGGATGGGGACCACGACCGGCGCGAGCGCCAGCATCCAGGCCAGGGTGACCTGCTGCGGCGAGACACCGTGCGCGTCAGCGACCTCCTGGGCAGCGGAGTGCTTGGCGCCAAGCTGCCCGGCCCGGCCGATGCCGCCCAGCGGGCTCCACGGCAGGAACGCGATGCCGTGGGTCGCGCAGTGCCGCAGCTCGGCCTCGCTGGACCGGAACGCCGGTGAGAACTGGTTCTGCACGCTGGCCAGGTGGCCGTCGCCCAGGACCTCGCGGGCGATGTCGATCTGCTCGACGGTGGCATTGGAAATGCCGGCCATCCGGATCTTCCCCTCATCGAGCAGATCCCGCAGGACGCCCACGGACTCCGCATAGGGGATCTTCGGGTCGGGCCGGTGGAACTGGTACAGGCCGATCGCCTCGACGCCCAGGGCCTTCAGCGACGCCTCGGCGGCCTCCCGCAGATGGGCCGGTGAGCCGTCCACGGTCCACGACCCGTCGCCCGGCCGCAGGTGGCCGCCCTTCGTCGCGACCAGCACACCGCTGCTGTCCCCGGGGTAGCTGGCCAGGGCCTTGGCGATGAGCCGCTCGTTGTGCCCGGTCTCGCCGGGCTTCAGGTGGTAGGCGTCGGCGGTGTCGATGAACGTGACTCCCGCATCCAGCGCGGCGTGGATCGTGGCGATGGAACGCGATTCGTCCGGGCGCCCCTCGATCGACATCGGCATTCCGCCCAGCCCGATGGCGCTGACCGTTGCCGCGCCGATTGTCCTGCTGCGCATCTGAACTCCCTCAGTCATCGGCGTGCTCCCTGCGTGCCCGCAGGAGCCTGATTGTCCGTCCAGGTTCTGCAACCACAAACCCCTGCCCAACATGCCGCCCTCAGGCCGGCTCGGCGAGGAACGCGCGGACGGCGGACCGCATGCGCCGGGCAGCGGGGGTCGCGATGGACAGCTCCCAGCTAAGGGCGTGGCCAGCGTCGCCCGTGCCTCCGGGCGCTGGCCTCGCGGCCTAATTCCTATACGACGGTAGGATAAAGGTGCCGGCGGAGAACTCATAGGGTGGAGAACACCGAACGATCGTTGGGGAGTCAATGGAATACGTCAATCTGGGTGCGACCGGCCTGCGCGTCTCGCGTGTCTGCCTCGGCATGATGAGTTACGGCAACAACAGCGAGCGGCCCTGGGTCCTTGACCAGGATGCCGCCGAGCCGATCGTGCGGACCGCCGCGGAGGGCGGTGTCACCTTCTTCGACACCGCTGACGTGTACTCCGCGGGCGCCAGCGAAGTGGCGACCGGCCGCCTGCTCGGCAAGCTCTTCGACCGCGACGAGGTGGTCGTGGCCACCAAGGTGCACGGGCCGATGACGCCGGGCGAGAACGGCCGCGGCCTGTCCCGTAAGCACATCCTGTCCGCGATCGACGCGTCGCTGCACCGGCTGGACATGGACTACGTGGACCTCTACCAGATCCACCGCTGGGACCCGCGGACGCCGATCGAGGAGACCATGGAGGCCCTGAACGACGTGGTCCGCGCGGGGAAGGCCCGCTACATCGGTGCGAGCAGCATGTTCGCCTGGCAGTTCGCCAAGGCCCAGAACACCGCGGCGGAGCATGGCTGGGCCAGGTTCGTGTCCATGCAGAACCATTACAACCTGGTCTACCGCGAGGAGGAGCGGGAGATGATCCCGCAGTGCGTCGACCAGGGCGTCGCGGTGATCCCGTGGAGCCCGCTGGCGCGCGGCCTGCTGGCCGGCAGCCGGTCCCGTGATGGCGGGAAGCACACCACGCGCTCGAACACGGATGCGTTCGGGGACAGCCTGTACAACCAGCAGGCGGACTTCGACGTCGCGGAGCGGGCCGCGGAGGTGGCCGCCGGCCGGGGCGTTCCGCCGGCTCAGGTGGCCCTGGCCTGGCTGCTGCACCGCCCCGGGGTGACCGCGCCGATCGTGGGTGCCACCAGGCTGTCCCATATGGAGGACGCGCTCGCCGCTGACAAGCTAGTGCTCACCGAGGACGAGATGCGCCGCCTGGAGGAGCCCTACGTGCCGCATCAGGTACTCGGCCACAGCTAACCCGGCGCAGCCCGCCGCCGGGAGATGAGTTCGGACCCGACGAGGACGGCCGCCAGGCCCCGTCCAGATCACTGTCCGCGTGATTGGCGGCGTGATTGGCGGCGTGCGTGCCCTGAAATCATGGGCCGCGCTTTCATCCTCCTCGTGCGCCTGTACCAGGCACATCTCGCGCTGCCGTGACGTGTTTGGCCGCGTCGATGGCCGGCTGTTGTGCCGCCGGGACTGACTGCGGACGATGGCACTGGCCCGGGGCTCGCCGCGCTGCCTGCTGGAAGAAGGGGATCTCATGTTCCGCAAAGTTCTGCTGACGGCGGCCATCGCCGTCATGCCCGCTGGGCTCGTCTTAGCCGGCGGCAGCCTCGCGGCGGCCAGCACGACCAGTGCCAGCACCGTTGCGGCAGCGTGCCCGGGCGTGATCCAGATCACGCACCTGGCGTTCAGCCCGCCCCGGGTCTCCCCGGGGCAGCTGTCCACCGCCACCGTGACCGCCCGGAACTGCACCGGGCAGACCCAGCAGACGTCGGTGATCTGGCTGGCGCGCTTCACCGGATCAGGTCCGGGCATCCCGCCCGGCTGCCCGGCGATCGACCCGCTACCGCCGCCGCAGGTGACCTTCGCCCCGTTCGGGAAGTTCACCGCGAGCGCTGGCTTCCTGGTGCCCCCGTCTTGCCCGGCGACGCAACTCCAGGTGACCTTTGATGTCGACCAGAACGGCGCTGTGATCGCCTCGAAGACCGCGGATCTGATCATCGTCCCGCCGCCCGCCACTGGGTAGCTAGTGGTCGGTCAGGGGGTCTGCTGAGACTGCACGTCGCTCACCGGTTCCCTGGCCGGCCACTAGGGCTGCGGGTATTCCAGGTTGACCAGCCGGGCCAGCTCGGCGAGCGTGAGCTCGAACATGGGTGCCGGGTCGTCGAGCGCGAAGCCGAGGTGCCCGAACACCTCCATGCTCACGATCCCGTAGAGCAGCACCCAGCAGCGCAGGAACGTCAGCAGGGCGCCTAGCGGCAGATCCGCGCCGATCCCGTCGCGGAAGCGCGCCAGCTGTTCCCGCATGCCCGGGTCGATCGACTCGGGCGGCGCGACGGGAAACGGGCTCTTCCGCCACAGCTCCAGGAACAGCGCATAAAAGGTGCCCGCGAACTTCCGGGCGCATTCCTCGGCGAAGTCGTCGTCCTCGACGTTGACACCGGGCAGGGGAGTCCCGAAGAGCAGCGCGAACTCGGCCTTGTGGGCCAGCGCCCACTGGCGGAACCCCTGGCACGCCGCGACCATCTTGCCGGCCATGCCGCCGCCAGTGGCGCCGGCCGTGTCAATGGCCGCCTCGATCTCGCCGGCGAGTTCGGCGAACATGTCCCCGACGACGCGCCTGATCAGTTCCTCGTGGCTGTCGAAGTACCGGTAGAGCGCGGGAGCGGTCACGCCCATCTCCCGGGCGATGGCGCGCAGCGTCACCGCCTCCGGTCCCTGCTCGACGAGGATCCGGCGCGCGGTCTGCTTGATCTCCTCGGTGGTCTCGGCGCGGACGCGATCGCGCCGGCTCAGTGCCTGGATCACGCCGTCCTCCGTCCGCAGTAAACGGCCTTGACATCAGTGAATCACGTATGCGATGTTAACACTGTTCATAGTTAACGGCGTTCACCATAGTGAAGATCACTAACAGCTTAGCCGTGGAGGCAGCAATGTTCGAGGCCTGGGGGCACACCGTCTACCGCCGCCGGCGGCTGGTCCTGGTGATCGCGGCCCTCGGGGTCATCTTCGCGGCCGTCTGGGGGACCGGCGTGTTCGGCGCGCTCCAGTCCGCGGGCGGGTTCAATGACCCAGGCAGCCAGAGCCAGCGGGCGACCGACCTGGCCACCCGTGCGTTCGGCCGGGATTCCGCGGACGTGGTGGTGCTGTACCGCAGCAACTCCCTGACGGTGCACGACGCCGCCTACCGCGCCGCGGTCACCCGGGCACTGGGCGCCCTGCCCCGGGAGCAGGTCACGTCGGCCGTCAGTTACTGGTCCACCGGTTCCGCCCAGTTCGCCAGCACGAACGGCCATGAGACGTACGCCGTTCTGCGATTGGCCGGCGCCGACGACGCGGCGCAGATCAAGAGCTTCGACGCGATCAGGAACAAGCTCGCCGCGCCCGGCCTGACCGAACGGGCGGGCGGCCAGATCCCCACCGAAGAGGCCATCAACAAGCAGGTCACGGCGGACATCGGGCGGGCCGAGAGCATCTCCATGCCGGTCCTGCTCATCCTGCTCCTGGTGATCTTCGGCAGCCTGGCCGCGGCCAGCCTGCCGCTCGCCATCGGCGGGATCGCCATCCTCGGCTCCTTCACCGCCCTGCGGCTGCTGACCCTGGGCACCGACGTCTCGATCTACTCCATCAACATCACCACGATCCTCGGCCTCGGCCTCGGCATCGACTACGGCCTGTTCATGGTGGCCCGGTTCCGGGAGGAACTGCGCCGCCAGCCCACCGTGGACGCCGCCCTGGCCCGGACCGTGGCCACCGCCGGGCGGACGGTCGCGGTCTCCGGGGTCACCGTCGCGGTCGCGCTGGCCAGCCTGATGCTGTTCCCCGAGATGTTCCTGCGCTCGATGGGCTACGGGGGAGTGGCGACGGTGCTGGTGGACATGCTCGCCGCCCTGACGGTCATGCCCGCATTGCTCGCCGTCCTCGGCCACCGGGTGAACGCGCTGCGCATCAGGCGCTCGGTGCGTGCTCCCAGTGGTTCCGGGACGAGCGCTGAGGAGACCAGCGGCGCCTGGTACCGGATCGGTCGCAGCGTCATGCGCCGGCCGGTGGCCTACGTCGTCGTGATCGTCGTCGCCCTGCTCGCCCTCGGTTCCCCGTTCCGGCACATCACCTGGGGTGGCACCGATGCGCGGGCGCTGCCCGCGAGCGCGGCCCCGCACCTGGTGCAGGACGCGCTCACCCAGGATTTCCCGGCCAACTCGACCACCCCGATCGAGGCCGTCGTGCGCTTCGGCGCCCCGGCCACGGGGCCAGCCCAGCAGGCCGCGCTGGCCGGTTACGTCGGCCGGGTGGCTCATCTGCCCGGTGTGACCAGCGCACAGGTGACCGGCGTTCGCGGAGATGTCGCGCGGGTCGACTTCCGTTATGCCGCCAATGCGGTGTCCGCGGCGGCGCGCGCCCTCGTCACGCGGGTCCGGTCGGTGCCTGGGCCGGCCGGCGCACAGGTGTTCGTCGGCGGCGCGACCGCGGCCCTCGTGGACGAACTGGGCAGCCTCGGCGCGACGCTGCCGTGGATGGCCCTGGTGGTCGGCCTGGCCACGTTCGTGCTGCTGTTCCTGGCGTTCGGCTCGGTGGTGCTGCCGGTCAAGGCGATCGTGATGAACGTGCTGTCGCTGTCCGCGACCTTCGGGGTGATCGTCTGGATCTTCCAGGAGGGGCACCTGTCCGGGCTGCTGGGGTTCACCGCCACCGGGACGATCGATCCGACCATGCCCATCCTCATGCTGGCGATCATCTTCGGGCTGTCCATGGACTACGAGGTCTTCCTGCTGTCCCGGATCCGGGAGCGGTATGACCTGACCGGCGACAACACCGCCTCGGTGGCCGGCGGCCTGCAGCGCACCGGAGGCATCATCACCAGCCTGGGCTTGCTGCTGGTGATCGTGGTGGGCGCGTTCTCGGCCTCCGGGATCACGTTCATCAAGCTGATGGGCGTCGGGATGATCGTGGCCCTGATCATCGACGCGACGGTGGTCCGGGTGCTGCTGGTGCCCGCGACCATGCGGCTGCTGGGCGCGGCCAACTGGTGGCTGCCGCGCCCGCTGCGCCGCGTCTATGCCCGCTACGGCATCAGCGAGGTCGAGGACCGGCCCGGTCCGGTGGCCGGGCCAGCCAGCACCGGGCCAGCCAGCACCGGGCCAGCCAGCACCGTGACCGCCCGGACCTGACCGCCCGCTGGCGCCTGGCCCGCGGCGGTCAGCCGAGGATCGCGGCGAGCCGGCGCCATTGCGCGCGCGGCAGGACCGCTGGGTCACCGGTGAGCACCTGGACGCAGACATGATTGGCACCCGCGTCGTGGTGCGCGGTGACCCGGGCGGCGATCGCCTCGTCGTCGCCCCAGGCGACCAGCGCGTCCACCAGCCGGTCCGTGGGACCGGTGATGTCCTCGTCGGTGAAGCCGAGCCGGATCAGGTTGGCCGTGTAGTTCGGCAGCTGCAGGTACATGTGCAGGAACTCGCGCGCTATCTCCCGGGCGCGGGCCGGGTCGGCCTCCAGGATCACCTTCTGCTCCGGCGCCAGCAGCGGCCGCTCGCCCAGGATCTGCCGCGCCTGGTGGGTGTACTCCGGAGTCACCAGGTAGGGGTGCGCGCCCGCGGTGCGCTCGGCGGCCAGCGTGAGGACCCGCGGGCCCAGCGCGGCCAGCGCCCGGTCCTCCGGCGGCACCGGGGCCGCCGCCGCGTCCAGGCCGTCCAGGTACTCGACCAGTTTGCGGTAGGGCCGCCGGTACTGCTGGCCGCCGCGGTTGACTATCGGCGCGTGGCTGGCGCCGAGCCCGAGCAGGAACCGGCCCGGGTACGCGGCGCTGATCCGGTGGAAGGACGCGGCCACGGTCGCGGCCGGAGCGGCCCAGACGCTGACGATGCCGGTCGCGACGGCGATCCGGGACGTGGCGGCCAGCAGTGCCTCGGGCAGTTCCAGGGTCGGCGGCGCCGCGCCCAGCCACAGTGCCTGGTAGCCGAGTTCGTCCAGCTCCGCCGCCGCGTCAGCCGCCGCCCCGGCGTCCGCGGGCCAGGCCCGCGACGAGCTCCAGATCCCGGTCCGGCCCACATCTACCGCCACAGCGATCTCCTCACGTCAGCCCGCGCTTCCGCTGCTGGCAACCGGCCGCCCCCGCCGCCTTGTTCCCGCCCGCCGCGGGGTGCAGGTCAGCCGGTGGTGACCGCGAGGGCCAGCGGGAGCACGGCGGGCGCGCCGGCGTCCCGGAGCAGCTTCGCCGCGAGCGTCATCGTCCAGCCCGTGTCGACCTGGTCATCGACGGCGAGCACCGGGCCGCCGAGCCCGGCCACGGCCGCGCCGACATCGGCCGGGACCATCAGCGTGTGCCACAGCGCGTGCAGCCGCTGCGCGCTGTTGTGCTGGCGGGCGCCTGGCCCGCCGCCGGCATAGCCCAGCGAGCCCAGGTACGGCAGCCGTCCCACTGCGGCGATCTGCTCGCCGAGGCTGGCCACCAGCCGCGGCCGGCTCCGCGACGGCAGCGTGACCACGCCGGCCGGGCGCTGCGCCCAGTCCCACGCGGACAGCACTGTGACCAGTGCCTGGAGCACGTCGTCCGGCACCGGCCCGTCCAGAAAACCCGCACCATCCGGCACGGAACCTTCGCCCGCGCTGCCATCCGCACCGGACTGCAGCAGCGGGCGGAGCCGGGCCCCCCATCCGATGCCGGTCAGCCGGCCCAGCGCGCGGCCGGGCTCAGCGGCGTCGCTGGCCGAGATCTTGCCGGAGACCGGCACGCCCAGGTCGGCCATTCCGGACGGCCACATCCGGCGCGGGGTGATCTCCACGCCGGGCCGCAGCAGCCGGCCAGCGGCCGCCGCCGTGCCGGCTCCCGAGACGCCGGCCGGCCAGTGCTGCCCGGTGCAGTTGTCGCACCGGCCGCACGGCGCCGCCGCCGGGTCGTCAAGCTGGCGGCGCAGGTACTCCATCCGGCAGTCCGTGGTTTCCAGGTAGCCGAGCATGGCGCGCTGCTCCCGGTCGCGCTCGGCGGCGACCCGCTGGTACCGGTCGGCGTCATACACCCAGGGCTGGCCGGTGGCGGCCCACCCGCCGCGGACCCGGCGCACCGCGCCGTCCACGTCGAGGACCTTGAGCATCATCTCCATCCGGGCCCGGCTCAGGTCGATCCGCGTCTCCAGCGCGGTGGACGACAGCGTCCGCCCGGCGTCGGCCAGCACGGCCAGGGTGGTGCGGACCACGGGCTCCGGCGGGAAGGCGAGCGAGGCGAAGTAGGCCCAGATATCGCGGTCCTCGGTGCCGGGCAGCAGGATCACGTCGGCCCGCGGCACGGCCCGGCCGGCCCGGCCGATCTGCTGGTAGTAGGCGACCGGTGACTGGGGAGCGCCCAGGTGGACCACGAACCTCAGGTCCGGCTTGTCGAATCCCATGCCGAGCGCGCTGGTCGCCACGAGGGCCTTGAGCTCGCCGGCCAGCAGCGACTGCTCGGCGGCCAGCCGCTGGGCCTGGTCGTCGCGCCCGGTGTAGGCGGCGACGTCGTGACCGGCTTCGCGCAGCAGGGCGGCGGTCTGGTGGGCGGCCGCGACGGTGAGCGTGTAGATGATCCCGGAACCCGCCAGGTCGCCCAGGTGCTCGGCCAGCCAGGCGAGCCGCTGCGGGGCGGTGGGCAGCCGGACGACCGCGAGGTGCAGGCTGTCGCGGTCGAGCGGGCCGCGCAGCACCAGGGCCTCGTCGCCGGTCCCGGTAGCGAGCTGCTCGGCGACGTCCCGGGTGACCCGGGCGTTCGCCGTCGCCGTGGTGGCCAGGACCGGCACGCCAGGTGGCAGCTCAGCGAGGAGCGCGGCCAGGCGGCGGTAGTCAGGGCGGAAATCGTGCCCCCAGTCGGAGATGCAGTGCGCCTCGTCCACCACGAGCATCCCGGCCGTGGCCGCCAGCTTGGGCAGCACCAGATCGCGGAAGCCGGGGTTGTTCAGCCGTTCCGGGCTCACCAGCAGGACGTCGATCGCACCGGCGGCGATCTGCCCGTAGGTTTCATCCCACTCGTCGATGTTGGCGGAGTTGACGGTGCGCGCCCGGATGCCGGCCCGGGTGGCCGCCTCGATCTGGTTGCGCATGAGGGCGAGCAGCGGCGAGACGATGACCGTCGGGCCGGCGCCGCGGGCCCGCAGCAGCACCGTGGCGACGAAGTACACAGCGGATTTGCCCCACCCGGTGCGCTGCACGACGAGGGCCCGGCGGTGCTGCGCCACCAGCGCGCTGATCGCCGTCCACTGGTCGTCGCGCAGCCTGGCGGTCTCGCCGGCCAGGGCGCGCAGGCAGCTCTCGGCTTCCGCCCGCAACTCATCGCGGGGCTCGTCGTCCGCCATGTGCTCCTTCGTGTCAGCTTCGGGTCAGCCGCCGGGGGATCCGCTCAGCAGGGTATGCCATACTCTGGCAAACATCGGATGTGTCCGAACATCCTTGATGGCGACACGCTGGCCGGCGACGCAGGCTTGGTGACGACACAGGGCCGCGGCTGGGCGGACAAGGGGTGAGCGGAGGGTGCGCCGTGGCGCTGACCGACGAAGCCATCGAAAAGATCAAGTCGATGATCGTCTCGGGCACGCTGCGGGCCGGCGACCGGCTGCCCAAGGAAGCGGACCTCGCGGCTGAGCTAGGCCTCTCCCGCAGTTCCCTGCGGGAGGCGGTCAAGGCGCTGTCCCTGGTCAACATCCTCGATGTGCGGCGCGGCGATGGCACCTACGTGACCAGCCTGCAGGCGCCATTGCTGCTTGAGGCGCTGAGCTTCATCGTCGACTTTCACCGTGACGGCACGGTGCTTGAGTTCCTGCAGGTCAGGCGGATCCTGGAGCCCGCCGCCGCGGCCATGGCGGCCGAGCGGATCAGCGAGGAGGAGATCGACGGCCTGGGCCGGCTGCTGGACAGTCTCGGCCCGCATCCGGAGGTGGAGGACCTGGTCGCCAACGACCTGGAGTTCCACAAGCGGATCTCGGCCTGCTGCGGGAACTCGGTGCTCTGCTCGCTGCTGGAATCCCTGTCCGGGCCCACGTTCCGGGCCCGGGTCTGGCGGGGCCTCACCCAGGAGGGCTCCACGGAGCGCACCCTCGCCGAGCACCGGGCCATCCTCGACGCGCTCGCCTCACATGATCCCGAGGTGGCCAGATCATGGTCCACCGTGCACATCGCCAGCGTGCAGCAGTGGCTCACCTCGATCATCTGAGGGCCAGACCGTACGTCCTGATGGCGTTCGAAGCGAAGACCGTGTCGAGCTCGGCCGGGGTCAGCTGGCTGCCGAGCGCGTCGGTGGCCAGTGCGAGCACTTCGTCGTAGCGGGCGGCGAGCGTGCAGACCGGCCAGTCGGATCCGAACATCAGGCGGCCGGGCCCGAAGCAGTCCAGCAGCCGCCCGGCATACGGGATGATCTGCGCGCCGGTCCAGCCCGCCGCCGCCTCGGTGACCAGGCCGGACAGCTTGCAGGTCACATTCGGCCGGCGGGCCAGCTCAGCGATCAGGCTGGCCCACGGTTCCCGCTGGCCGGACGCGATGTCCGGCTTCGCCCCATGATCGAGGACGAACCGCACCTCGCTGAGGTCGCTGGCCACCCGCAGCACGGCCGGCAGCTGGGCCGGCCGGACCAGCAGGTCGTAGGGAAGCCCGGCGTCGCCCACCGCGCGCAGCCCGCGCCGCACGTCGGGCCGGTCGAGCCAGCCCGGATCAGGTTCGTCCTGGACCAGGTGGCGGATCCCGGCGAGCCGGTCACCGCCGGGCACCTGCCGGAGCCGGGCGATCTCGGCCGCCACGTCGGGAGCGGTCAGGTCGGCCCAGCCCACCACGCCGGCGATCACGCCTGGCGCCGCCGCCAGGGCGAGGAACTCCTCGGTCTCCGCCGCGCTGGCCAGCACCTGGACCAGGACGCTGGCGCTCACCCCGTGCTTGGCGCTGACCTCGGTGAAGTCCGCGGCACTGAACCGGCGGCGCAGCGCGGGGAGCCCGTCGAGCCAGGCGTGCACCCGGGTAGCGGGGTCCCACACATGATGGTGGGCGTCGATGATCACGTGCTGGCCTGCCACGCGGCGCCGCCGGGGAACGAGAATTCCGTCACCGACTCCGGCCGCAGCTGGGTGGACGCGCCGGGCGCGGACGGCGTGACGTAGCGTCCGCCGATCACCTGGGCCGGCGCGGTGAAGTGCTCGTGCAGGTGGTCGATCCACTCGATCCGGCGGCCGTCCGTCGTCCCGGACAGCGCCACGTAGTCGAACATCGACAGGTGCTGGACCATCTCGCACAGGCCGACCCCGCCCGCGTGCGGGCAGACGGGGACGCCGAACTTGGCGGCGAGCAGCAGGTTCGCGATGTTCTCGTTCACCCCGGCCACCCGGCAGGCGTCGATCTGCATGATGTCGATCGCCTCCGCCTGGAGAAGCTGCTTGAAGATCACCCGGTTGGCGACATGCTCGCCGGTCGCCACCCGGACCGGTTTCACCCCGCGGCGGATCTGCGCGGTGCCGAGGATGTCGTCCGGGCTGGTCGGCTCCTCGATCCAGGCGGGCCGGAACGGGGAGAGCTCGCGCACCCAGGCGATCGCGGCCGGCACGTCCCAGACCTGGTTCGCGTCCAGTGCGATGGCGATGTCCTCGCCGACCGCGCTCCTGGCGATCGCGCAGCGCCGCCGGTCATCGTCCAGGTTCGCGCCCACCTTAAGCTTGACCTGGGTGAAACCGTCCTGGACGGACTCCGCGCACAGATCCGCGAGCCGCTGGTCGGAGTAGCCGAGCCAGCCCGGGGCGGTGGTGTAGGCCGGGTAGCCGTCACGCTCCAGGACCTGGCGGCGCCCGGCCTTGCCCACGGCGCCCTGTTCGAGAATCTCCAGGGCGTCGTCGGGGGTGAGCGCGTCGGTGAGGTACCTGAAGTCCACCAGGGCGACGATCTCCTCGGCGGACATGTCGGCGAGGTAGCGCCAGAGCGGCTGGCCCGCGCGCCGGGCCGCGAGGTCCCAGCAGGCGTTCAGCACCGCCCCGATGGCCATGTGGACCACCCCGCGTTCGGGTCCCAGCCAGCGCAGCGGGCTGTCGCCGACCAGCCGCCGGGACAGTGCGCCAAGGTCGGACAGGACCTCGTCCAGGTCACGTCCCGCGAGGAACGGCTCAAGCGCCCGCACCGCCGCGAGCTGGATGTCGTTGCCCCGCCCGATCGTGAAGACGTGCGAGTGCCCGGCCAGCCCGTCGGTGGCGTCGGTCCGCAGCACCAGGGCCGCGGCCGAGTAGTCCGGGCTCGGGTTCATCGCGTCCGACCCGTCCAGCGTCCGCGAGGTCGGGAAACGGACGTCGAAGGTGTCGAAGCCGACAATCGTCGTCATGACTGGCGTTCTCCGGTCACTCGGCGGCCGCCTCGCCGCCGATCAGCCTGGCCAAGATGAGCGCGACGAGGATGACCCCGCCGGTAACCGCCTCGATCCAGTAGTTGGGCGCGTTGGCCAGGTCCAGGATGTTCTGCACGAGGCCCAGCAGGATGACACCGGACGCCGCGCCCACCATGTTCCCCCGGCCCCCTTTCAGGCTCACTCCGCCGATCACCGCCGCCGCGAAGACCGAGAAGATGATGCCCTCCTGGTAGCCCTGCTGACCGGTGACGGCGCTGACCCGGCCCGCTTCCATCAGGCCGCCGATCGCCGCGAGGATGCTGCCGGCCACGTACACGCCGATCCTGATCCGGTCGACTTTGATCCCCGCAGCGCGCGCTGCGGCCAGGTTGCCACCTACCGCGTAGATCGCCCGGCCGGTGCGGTGGTAGCGCAGGAAGACGCCGACGCCGACAAAGATGATCGCCGCGACGATGAACGAGACCGGCACGACCCCGAAGCTGGCCGACCCCAGGTAAACGAACGCGGAAGGAAGATTGAACAGCGTGTTCCCGTGCACGATGCCGAGTTGCAGCCCGGCCAGGACGATCGTCATGCCGAGTGTGACGATGAACCCGTTCAGCCGTCCCTTGACGATGAGCAGGCCGTTCAGCACGCCGACCGCGGCGCCCACCGCGAGCAGGACAAGGATCGCCAGGTAGGGGCCCAGCTTGGTGCCCGAACCGTACTCGGCGACCGGCACCATCAGCCAGGCCGCCACCATCGGCGCGAGCCCGTAGGTCCCCTCCAGGGACAGGTCCATCCCGCCGATGAGCAGGATGAGGCTCTCGCCGACCACGGTGACGCCGAGCGCCGCGATCTGCTCGCCGATGCCGGAAATGTTGGACACGGTGAGGAACGCGCTGTTGACGAAGGTGCCGATAACGATCAGCACGGCGAGCACCGGCAGCAGCGCGGCTTCGCGGATCAGCGAGACCGCGGCGGTGCGCCGGCTGCGCCCCTGGAGCACGGCTTCAACCTCGGCCCGGCCGCGGTCGGCGACGGCCGTGGCGCCGGAGTCCCCTGGCTCGGTCATGATGGTCCCCATCCGTCGGAGTCGGGCTGATGGTCGGTGCGGGTGGCCGGCCCGGCGCTGGCGGGCCCGGCGGTGCTGCGGTCACTACTCGCGCCGTGGCCGGGGGCGGGGTCCCTGGCCATGCCCTCGGTCGCCGCGATGAGAGCCTCCCGGTCAAAGGGCGGCTCGGTGAACTCGGTGAAGCGCTCACCGCGGACCAGCACGATGACGCGATCGCAGATGGCCAGGTCGTCAAGCTCATCGGTGGCGAGCAGCAGCGCCGCTCCGGTCTGCGCGGTCACCCGGGCGAGTTCGGCCAGGAGCAGCGATTTGGACGCCACGTCCACGCCCCGGGTGGGGGTGATAGCGACGATGAGCCGCGGCTTGCGGGCCAGCGCGCGGGCGGCGGTGACCTTCTGCTGATTCCCGCCGGAAAGCTCCCCCACGGGCTGGTCCGGCCCCGCCGAGATGATGGACAGCGCGGCGGTCAGCGGCGCTGCAGCGGCCGCCCTGGCCCGGGGACGCAGGAAACCCGCCAGCCGCGCCAGCCAGTCGGTGATGGTCATGGTGGCGTTCTCGGCGACGCCGAGCAGCGGCACGAAGCCGTCGGCCTGCCGGTCCTCGGGGAGATAGCCCACACCGGCCCGCAAGGCCAGGTCGCGGCGTCCCGGCGGGAGTTGCTTCCCGTCGAGGAGGACCCGGCCCGACTCGTAGGGCGCGGCACCCGCGACGATCCGGGCCAGCGTGCTGACGCCCGCGCTGAGCAGGCCGGTGATGCCTACCCGCTCACCCGGCCGCAGTTCGAGCGAGGCATCCCTGACCCGGCCGCCCGGCGACGCCGCGGAAACGTGATCAATGGTCAGCAGAGGTTCCCCCGGGCCGGCCGGCGCCCCCGTAGTGGCTGACCCGGCGGCGGCCCCCCGGGCCGCCGCGGAACGGGTCAGGTCAGCCCGGGTGGCGGCCACATCCGGGCCGACCATCGCCGTCACCAGGGCGTCCTTGGACAAGCCGGCGGCCGGCCCGGTGAGCACCAGCTCACCGTCCCGGATCACCGCGACGTCCTGGCAGATCTCGAAGACTTCCTCAAGGTGGTGCGAGATGTAGAGGATCGCGACACCGCTCGCGGCGAGCTGCCTGACCCGCGCGAACAGCCGCTCGATACCGGCGCGCTCCAGCGCCGCGGTAGGTTCGTCGAGCAGCAGGCAGCGGGTCCCCGCGGCGAGTGCCCGGGCGATCTCCACGATCTGCCGCTGCTCCACGGTCAGGTTGGCGCAGGGCTGGGTCACATCTATCTCGAAGCCCCACTCGGCCATGACCTGCCGGGTCTGCTCTCGCATCCATCTCCAGTCGACCAGGCCCGCGTGCCGGGGCTGGCGGCCGAGGAATACGTTCTCGGCCACGGTGAGCCCGGGAACGACCATGGAATGCTGGAACACGGTGGCGATCTGGCCGCGCCAGGCGCCGACGTTGCCGAGCGGGGGCGCGGGTCTGCCGTCGAACCGGACCTTGCCGCTGTCGGCCGGGTAGATGCCGCTCAGGATCGACACCAGGGTGGACTTGCCCGCGCCGTTCCGGCCGACCAGGCCCAGGCAGCGGCCCGGGTACAGGGTGAGGTCCACCCCGCGCAGCGCTTGCGTGCTGCCGAACTGCTTGTGGATGCCTGCTGCCTCGGCGGCCGGTGCGGCAGCCGAGGCAGCAGGCGCGATCTGCTCGCTCATCCAGTGGCAGCTGAGCTGCAGACGCCGCCGTGCGCGACGCCGTAGACGTTGCCCCAGAGCTGGGCATCGGTGACCGGGGTGGACTTGACCGTGCTGGTCAGGCCATCGGTCGGCTTGACCGTGAAGGTCGTGGCGGTCTTGGTCACGAACGGGGCCACGATCGGGTCGCCCAGATTGGCGTCTCCCTTGTAGGTGACCATCTGCAGGGTCGGCGCGCCGCCGCCCGGCTGTCCGGCTTGCAGCTTGACTCCCTGGGCGGCGTCGACCGCGTACTTGAGTGCCCAGTAGGCATACAGGTTCGCGGGCTGGGACTGGGACGCGCTGACCGTGCCCTTGCCGATGTAGCACATCTCGAAGGGCACGCCGTCATCGCTGATCAGTGCGACCTTGCCGGTCAGGCCCTTGGCCTTGAGCAGCGGGATGATGCCGGTGTCCGGGCTGCTCCAGGCCGAGTAGATGGCCTTGAGCTTGCTGCCGTAGGCATTGACCGCGTTCTGCGCGTCGGTCACCGCGGTCGCGTCCGTCCACACCGTGGGGTCCTTGAGGATCTTGACTCCGGGGTCGTTCGCGGCCATGCAGTGGTCGAAGCCGGTGGCCCGGTCAGCGCCGTTCGAGGAGGTCAGGTCGCCCTCCAGCTCCAGGACGTAGCCGGACTTGGCGAACGAGCTGACGTAGGCGCAGGCGTCCTGGCCGTAGATCAGGTTGGATGCCCGGACCACCATGTACACGTGGCCGACGCCGACGATCGTGTCGACCGAGATCAGCTGCACGTTGTGCTTGGCCGCGTAGCTGATGGCCGGGCCGAGGCTGGTCGCGGTCTCGGGGTTCACGATGATCGCCTTGGCCCCCTCATTGACCAGCTCCTCGACCTGCTGGTTCTGCAGGCTGGCGCTGGCCGCGGACAGCAGCGGGCCGAGCAGCTTGATGTGCAGTTGCTTCGCGTACTGGGTTTCGTAGTTGATGTACGCGGACCAGAACGCGGTGTTGTTGTAGGTGAGGTCGACGCCTATGGCGACCGGCCCCGAGCCTGATGCGCTGGCGCTGCTCCCGCTGCTGGCGCTGCCGCCGCCGCTGGAACCGCACCCGGCGATTACCGCTGCCACCGCCAACGCGGCCACGGCGGACACGCCGAATCGTCTCCGAAGTGCCATCGGTCCTCCTGTGTCCACTCCCTGGGGCCTGCGGTCCGCGCCCTCGCGTTCCGCCAGTGAAACGGGACCCTGGTGGTGTGCCTGGAAAATAGATCCGATGTATCGGCCATGTCAACGCCGATCTGGACGGAAGCGGCAGACCGTCACCGAAACGATATCTGCTGCCTGGCATAGTCTTTGCGGGTGAGCGTTACCTCACCAGGTACCCCACGAGTAGCGCCAAGTCATCGGATCTCTTGTCCGCCCAGCCTGATCGGCAGCAGCGTCAGATGCGCTGTGCTGTCGATGGGACGGCAGTAGAACGCTTTTGCTGTCGTTGGCTCAGCGGAGGGCCTGGCCCGGGGGCCGCAGGCGCAGCCCGGACATGCCGCCGTCCACGGCCAGGGCCACGCCGGTGGTGGCCCCGGCCAGCGGGCTGGCCAGGTAGCCGATCGCCGCAGCGACCTCCGCCGCGGCGACCAGGCGGCCCATCGGCTGCCGGGCTGCGAGTGCGGCCCGCTCCGCGGCGGGATCGGGGGACGCGTCCAGCAGCCGGGACACCCACGGGGTGTCCGCTGTTCCTGGATTGACGCAGGCCACCCGGATTCGGTCCGCGACGTGATCGGCGGCCATCGCGAGGGTCAGCGAGTAGACAGCGCCCTTGGTCGCCGAGTACAGGGCACGTTGCGGCAGGCCGGCGCTGGCCGCGACGGAGCAGGTGTTGACGATGACCGCCGAACCGCGCCGCTGCGCCGCGCGGCGCAGATGCGGGAGAGCGGCCCGGCTGGCCCGGACCATGCCGAACACGTTCACGTCGAAGACGTGCCGCCATTCCTCGTCGGTGTTGTCCTCGACCGTGCCGATGGCGCCGACGCCCGCGTTGTTGACCAGGATGTCGATGCCGCCGAGCGCGGCGGCCGCCGCGTCGACCGCCGCCCGCACCGCGTCGTCGTCGGTCACGTCGGCGACGAAGGCGTCCAGCGCCCCGGCCGGCCTGCCGCCCCCGCCGTTCGCGCCCCCGCCGTTCGCGCCCCCGCCGTTCGCGCCCCCGCCGTTCGCGACACGGTCGGCATCGTCCCCGGCGCCGCCGGCGTCTCCGTTGCTCCCGGCCGCGGTGGCGTCCGGGCGGGGAGTGTCCCGGTCGAGGATCGCGACCCGCGCGCCGCGGGCCGCCAAGTGCTGGGCGGTGGCCAGCCCGATGCCGGAGGCGCCGCCGGTGACAACGGCTGTGAGCCCCTCGAATTCTGCTGCGGTCATGCAAGGCCTCCGCGTGGTCGTGGCCGGCGTGCTGGAGCAGGGTGCCCGGAGCGGGGCGTCCGGAGCAGGGCGGCTGGAGTAGAAGTGCACTGAAGCAGACATCCGATGTATAGCGGACGAGCCAGCCGAGCGTCCACCTGGCTGCCAGGTCCCATCGTGCCGGGTACCGCCGGGCCGGACACCGGCGCCCCCCAGTCGCGTCCGGCTGACCTGGGGGCCGTCCGCTGGCCTGGCCGGAAGTGGCCACTAAGAGGTCAGACCTGCACCGGCTTCCCGGGATGGCAACCCGTTACCATGGGCGGACCCGGGCCTTGCCCCGTCCCGGGCCGCTGACCGCCGGAAGGGCCCATGCGGATCGCACTGTTTGTGACCTGCCTGGCCGACACGCTGTTCCCGAAGGCGGGCCAGGCCCTGGTGACGCTGCTGGAACGGCTGGGCCACGAGGTGGCCTTCCCGATGGACCAGACCTGCTGCGGCCAGATGCACCTGAATTCTGGCTACCGCCGCGAGGCGGTGCCGATGGTGACCGGCTTCACGGAAGCGTTTGGGAAATTTGATGCGATCGTCACGCCGTCGGCCTCGTGCGCGGCCATGGTGCGGGAGTATCACCCGGCGCTGGCGGCCAGCACCGGGGACCGCGCGCTGGCCCGGGAGGCCGAGCGGATCGCCCCGCGGGTGCATGAGCTGTCCGGGCTGCTGGTGAACGTGCTGGGGGTCACCGACGTGGGGGCGTATTTCCCGCACCGGGTGACCTACCATCCCAGCTGCCACTCGCTGCGGATGATGCGGGTTGGCGACGCGCCGCTGCGGCTGCTCCGCGCGGTGCGCGGGATCGACCTGGTCGATCTGCCTGACGACGAGACGTGCTGCGGCTTCGGCGGCACGTTCTCGCTGAAGAACCCGGACGTGTCGGCGGCGATGGGCGCGGACAAGGTCAGCGCGGTGCTGCAGACCGGCGCCCAGGTGCTCTGCTCCTCTGACAACTCCTGCCTCATGCACATCGGCGGTGCGCTGTCCCGGCTGCGGGCGGGCGTCGCCACCATGCATCTCGCCGAGATCCTGGCCAGCACCGAGAGCACCGGCGGCGCGCAGGTGAGCAGGTGAGCGGCCGGTGAGCATGCCTACCTATCTGGGCATGCCGGCCTTCCCGGAGGCGGCCGCCGCGGCCCTCGGCAACTCCCAGTTGCGGCGCAACCTGGCGCACGCCACCGGCACCATCCGGGTCAAGCGGGCCGCTGCCGTCGCCGAGCTGTCCGACTGGGCGGAGCTGCGCGCCGCGGGCCGGGCGATCAAGGACCACACCCTGGCCAACCTGGACTTCTACCTGACCCGGCTGGAAGAGCGGGTGGTCAGCGCGGGCGGCCAGGTGCACTGGGCGGCCGACGCCGAAGAGGCGAACGCCATCGTGGCCGGCCTGGTCCGGGCGGCCGGAGCCGACCAGGTGGTCAAGGTGAAGTCCATGGTCACCCAGGAAACCGGGCTGAACGAGGCGCTGGCCGCCGAGCACATCCACGCGCTGGAGACCGATCTCGCCGAGCTCATCGTGCAGCTCGACGGGGACCGGCCCAGCCACATCCTGGTGCCGGCCATTCACCGCAACCGGGCCGAGATCAAGGACATCTTCCTGAAGGACATGCCGGGGGTACCGGCCGATCTCACCGACCGGCCAGCCGACCTGGCCGGCGCCGCGCGGTCGTATCTGCGCCGCACCTTCCTGCGGGCCACGGTCGGGATCTCCGGCGCGAACTTCGCCATCGCCGACACCGGCACCCTGGTCGTCGTCGAATCCGAGGGCAACGGCCGGATGTGCCTGACGCTGCCCGAGACACTGATCTCCGTGGTGGGCATCGAGAAGATCCTTCCCTCGTGGCGCGACCTGGAGGTGTTCCTGGCGCTGCTGCCCCGGTCGTCCACCGCGGAGCGGATGAACCCCTACACGTCGACGTGGACCGGCGTCACGCCGGGCGACGGCCCCCGCGCCTTCCACCTGGTGTTGCTGGACAACGGCCGGACCAGCGCGCTCGCGGACGCCACCGGCCGCCAGGCGCTGTGCTGCATCCGCTGCTCGGCCTGCCTGAACGTGTGCCCGGTGTACGAGCGGACCGGCGGGCACGCCTACGGCTCGCCGTACCCGGGGCCGATCGGCGCGATCATCACCCCGCTGCTGCGCGGCGTCACCTCGCCCATCGACGCCTCACTGCCGTACGCCTCCAGCCTGTGCGGCGCCTGCTACGACGTCTGCCCGGTGGCGATCAACATCCCCGAGGCCCTGGTCCACCTGCGCGGCAAAGTGGTCGACGCAAAACGGCACGGCTTTCCCCGTCCCGAACGGATGGCCATGGCCACGGCCGGATGGACGTTGCGATCCCCGCGGCGGCTGGGCCTGGCCCAGCGCGCCGCGTCGGCCAGCCGCAAGGTGGTGGGGCGCAGCGGGCGGATCCGGCGGCTGCCGCCGCCGCTCAGCGGGTGGACGCGGACCCGGGACGCGCCGGCGCCGCCGCCGGAGTCGTTCCGCGCCTGGTGGGCCAGGACCAGGGGCGGCGGCGAGTGACCGGCCAGCCGGCGGCAGGCCACGACCAGGAATCCGGGCCGGACGGCGGCCTGGGATCCGGAGCAGCTGGCGTCCCCGTCACGGGCCGCGTTCCGGAGACCGGGCGGGGTTCCCGCGAGTTGATCCTGCGCCGGGTCCGGGCGGCCATCGTGTCTGGCGACGCCGGCCCGCCGGGCGGCGCCGGGGGGGCCGGGCCGCCGGGCGGTACCGTGGGGGGCGCTGGGGCGCCAGATGGGGCCGGGGAGGACCAGGCTGAGCGGGAACGCCGGGTCGAAGCGGAGTACGCGGCACTGCCGCGCGACTATCTGGCTGCGCACCACGAGCCCGCTGATCATGACATCGTGGCCCTGTTCGCCGAGCGGGCCGCCGACTATCGCGCCGTAGTCGAGAGGGTTCCAGCCAGCGCGCTGCCGGCTGCGGTTGCCCAGGTCCTCGCCGCCCGCGCCGCCGCGTGCCCGGCCGCCGCAGCCTCCGCGCCGGGCGAGGATCCGGGTGATGCTGCGGGCGGCGGCAGGGTGCGGTTCGTGGTCCCACCGGGGCTGCCGTCCGGGTGGCTGGCCCGGTGCGCCGCGGACTGCCCCGGGGCAATATTGATCACCGACGATCCGCCGCTGAGCACCGAGCTGCTGGATGGCGCGGCCGGCGCGGTGACCGGGTGTGCCGTCGCCATCGCCGAGACCGGGACCATCGTGCTGGACCACGGTCCGGGCCAGGGCCGCCGCGCCGTCACCCTGGTGCCCGATTTCCACCTGGTGGTGGTCGAGCATGACCAGGTGGCCGCGGACCTCGCCGCGGCCTTCGCCCGGCTGGACTCGGCCCGCCCGCACACGCTGATCTCGGGTCCCTCGGCCACCAGCGACATCGAACTGGTCCGGGTCGAGGGCGTGCATGGCCCGCGCACCCTGCACGTGCTCATCGCCGGGCCCGCGGCGGTCACCCGGAGGGCGTGATGAAGCCGATGGTCAGCAGGACGTTGGCGTAGAGACGGTCATCGCCCGTGGCGACGCACACGGCCAGGTCGCTCTGCCGGCACGCGGCGTAGAAATCGAGCCGCCCCAGTGGCTGCAGCGGCAGGTCCTCGCCGAGCAGTTGGCGGTAGCGGGCGAAAACGGCCGGGGTGCTCCCGTCGTCGGGGCGCATGACCGTAACCGCTTCGACCGGAACAGAAGCCAGCACGGGTTCGAGCACCTGATCCACGGTGACCAGCCCCGGCCTGAGGTTCAGGTGGATGAGGGCCGCCTGCGGGCTGATGTTCGTGCTGTGTGAGTAGTTGGCGTCGGCGATGAGGACCCGGGCGCCGTGCCCGGCGGCGCCCAGCGCGGCCAGCAGCGGGGGATGAATGAGCGGAGAGCGCAGCATGCCGCTCAGTGTGCCGCACGGATCGCGCGGGCCAGGGCGTCGCTGGGCGACACGAGGGTTGTCAGGCTGACCCGCCGCCCGTTGAGCGTCACCACGGGCGTCTCATTGACGCCGTCCTTGATGAGCCGGTTGCTGATCGGCACGATCTGGGCCGCGTAGCGCTGCGACGCGACGCACTGGGTAAAGCTGCTGCTGGTGAGTCCGATGCGCCTGCCGAGCGCCAGCAACTCGGTGACCGCGAACCCGTCTCCCGCGGTCTCCGCTGGCTGGTGGGCATAGAGGAGGTCGTGGTATCGCAGCCACGACCCGGCGGGCACGCATCGTGCCGCCGCCCAGGCCCGGGTGGAGTTCGCCTGGCGTGGCTGGCTGCCCACGAAGATCGTGAATAGCTGGTACACGACCTTGACCTGGCCCTGGTCGGCGAGCTTCTCGACCGCGCCGCCGTTGGCCAGCTCGAAGTCGTGGCAGATAGGGCACTGGAAATCTTCGTAGATGACGAGGACCGGCGCGGCGATGCCGGGCTGGGCCATGGTCACCGTGTCCCCGGCGGTCAGGGTGACCGGCGCAAACGGGCCGTGGTAGCTGGCATCGGCCGCGGTCGCGCGGCTGCGCTGGGCCAGGAGTCCGGCCGCCACGGCGACCACGATCAGCGCCACGATGGCGACGATGCTCAGATCCCGTCCCCGTCGGTGCTGCGGCGCCAGAAGCGGGGCGTCCACTAGTGACACTTTGGAGTCATTACAGCACGTTCAGTAACGAACGTCATACCGTCACTATACGTGAACGGTCAAGTCGGAATCGTCAGTTGCGCGCTCATATCGCCAGGATGATCCCTAGCTGGTCACGCTGCTCCGCAGCGCGGGCACAGGCCGAACATCTCGACCGTGTGATCCACCGCGGTGAAGCCCGCCTCGGCGGCGACCTGCTCGGCCCATCGCTCCACGGCGCGTCCCTCGACCTCCACGCTGCACCCGCATTCGCGGCAGGTCAGGTGGTGGTGGTGCGCGTGGCTCGCGCACCGGCGGTAGAGCGTCTCGCCGCTGGGGTCGCGGATGGTGTCGACCCGGCCGTCCTCGCTGAGCACCTGCAGGTGCCGGTAGACGGTGGTGAGGCCGATGTGCTCGCCCCGGCGGCGCAACTCGGCGTGGATCTGCTGGGCACTGCAGAAGCCGGGCAGGCCGTCGAGCGCCGCGGAAAGGAGCTCCGCCTGCCGGGTCCCGCGGACCCGGGTGCCGCCAAGCGGAGGCTTAGCAGGCACCGGTGTCACATCCGCACATTAGCAGTCTCCCGCCCATGCTCCCCAGCCTCGCGGACGGCGCCTGACGCCGCGATCCAGGTCCCGCGCCAGGCCGCCCAGCCCCGCCCGGCGGCGTAGCAGCCGGCGCCGAGGATCCCCACGAAGAACCCCACCGGCCAGTTCGTCTCGTAGGACGCGGCGATCGCCGCCCACACCACGGCGAGGGCGATGACGACGGACAGGGCCATGGCCCACAGCGGCCGGTCGGTGATCGACCGGGCCGCGGCGGGCGGCCCGATCATCAGGCTGAAGATCAGCAGCGCTCCGACCACTGGCAGCGTCATGCTCGTGGCCAGGGCGACCACCACCAGGAAGCACATTTCCATCCGCCCGCTGCGCACTCCGCGTGCCTCGGCGAGTTCCGGCATGACCGACGCCAGCAGCAGGGGGCGGTACACGACGAGGATCGTGGCGACGGAGAGCGCGCCCAGCACCGCGATGGGCGTTATCTCGTTGACACTGACCCCGAGCACCTCGCCGAACAGCAGCGAGTAGATCTCCGGCGCGTACTGCACGCTGAAGCTGAGGAACAGCGCGCCCAGGCCCAGCATCACGACCAGCGCCAGGGCGGTGGCCACGTCGCGCCGGCCACGGCGGCCGAGCCAGCCGATGCCGAGCGCGCCGATGAGGGAGGCCACCCCCAGTCCGACCAGGGTGTTGAGCCCGATCAGGCTGGCCCCCGCGGCTCCGGCGAAGGCGCCCTGCGGCACCGCGTCGGCGACGAACGCCGAGCCGCGCAGCACGATGAAGAATCCCACCACCCCGGCCACCACCGCGACGATGGTCGCTACCACCCAGGTGTTCAGCATGAATCCCGAGAACATGTCCGCTACCCCGGCTCTGATCCGCGGGCCGCGGCCGCGAGCCCGCCCGCAGCCCTGGCCCGGTGCGGCGCCCCGGGACGCTTCGCCTTTCCCGCGGCGGGCCGGCGGGCGAGGACGTAGCAGAGGAAGATAAGCGTCACGACGAAGAAACTGACCGGCCAGCCGTGCCGGGCCGACGTCCAGTAGAAGCTGTCGTAGGCGAGCAGGACGCCGAGCCAGGTGGCGGCCACGCCGATCACGGCGGCCCAGGTCATGGCCAGGCCCGGCTTGCTGGTCAGCCGCAGGCCGGTGGCCGCGGGCCCGATCAGCAGCGCCGTGCTCAGGATCGTACCGATGGTCATGGCCGACAGCGACACGGCGACGGAGATCGCCACCAGGCATCCCAGTCCGGCCAGCCGGACCGGGATGCCCCGGACCTGCGCCAGGTCGGTGCTGACCGAACTCAGCAGCAGCGGGCGGTACAGCACCCCGACGATGCCCAGGCCGGTCACGCTGAGCAGCGCGACGACCGGGAGTATCGAACTGCTGACGGTGAAGATGGATCCGAACAGGATGGTGATCGTCGCACCCGTGGTGTTGGTGTGCGTGGTGTCCCAGTACAGGAACAGGGCCGCGAGGCCCAGGCTCGCCCCGCGGACGATGCCAGTGGCCAGGTCACGTCCGCCTTGCCGGCGGACTCCGATCATGTCCATGACCCCCGCCGCCAGCACGCCGACACCGACGAAACCCAGCAGCGGACTGATGCCGATGAGATAGGACGCCGACCCGCCGGTGACGCTGATGTCGCCGAGCGCGTGCCCGGCGTAGGACTGCCCCCGGATGACCGCGAACGAGCCGACGATCCCGGACACCACGGCGACCACGCCGCCGAAGAGCAGCGCCAGCCGGACCGGCGCGCTCTGGAAGAAGCCCGGTTCGATGACGGCCCGCAGGAGGTGACCCACTGCCGATCACGCGCCGCCGGTGAGGGGGGCGCCCGCCTGCTCGTCGTGCTCGACGGTGAGGTCGTCGTGGTGCACGTTGCCGAGCGCCGCGCCGCGCCCGGCGACGACCAGGATCCGGTCATGCACATGAATCACGTCGACGTGGTGGCCGTAGAGCTCGCTGAGGACGTCCGACCGGATGACCTCGTCGGCGGTCCCGTTGGCAGCCTTGCCCGCCGCCATGTAGACGACCCGGTCCATGACGGGGAGCAGCGGGTTGATTTCGTGCGCCGAGATCAGGACGGCGATCTGCTGCTCTTTCGCCACCCGGGCGAGGAGTTCCACGATCTCCTGCTCGCTGCGGATGTCGAGGTTGGCCAAGGGCTCATCCAAGAGCAGGAGCCCGGGTCGGCTGATCAAGGCATGCGCGATCAGCACGCGTTGCTGCTCGCCCCCGGACAGGGTGCCGACACGCGCATCGCCAAAACTCTCGGCGCCCACCGCAGCCAGCATCTCGTCGATGAGCGCCCGGCGGCTCCGCGACGGCAGCGGGATGCCGAGCCGGTGCCCGTCCAGTCCCAGGCCGACCAGGTCGCGGGAGCGCAGCGGCATGTCCGGGTCGAGCAGGATCTTCTGCGGAACGTAGCCGATCATCGAGTTGCGGCGTGAGCGCGGCTGCCCGGCCACCCGCACCGTGCCCTCGGCCGGCGCCTGTAGGCCGAGGATGACCTTCAGCAGGGTGGTTTTCCCGGCGCCGTTCGAGCCGATGAGGCCAGCGAACTCGCCGCGGCGCAGGGTGAACCGGACGTCATGCAGGATCTCGCGCCCAGACAGCCAGACGCTGACCCCGTCGACGGCGAGCATCTCGTCGCCCGGGGAGGTCACTCGCGGGTGCGTCATCGTCCGAATCATCCGAGCTTCTGCGTGGAGACTTTGTCGGCCACGGCGTTGCGCAGGGCGCGGACCTCGGCGAGCATCCATGACTGGTAGCTGTAGCCGGGCGTCGGCATGGTTTCGTACACGCCGACCACCGGGACGCCGGCCCGGTGGGCCGCGCTGAGGAACGAGTCGGTGAGTGAATCAGTCACCTGCTGGTTGTACACGAAGACCTTGACCTTGTGGCTGGCGAAGAGGTCGTCCTGCAGCGACACGTACTGCGGTGACGGGTCCACCCCGTTCATGATGTCCGCCTGGAACGCGAACGGGGTGAGGTTACGGGCTCCGGCCGCTTGCAGCATGTAGTCGCTGACCGGCTCGGTGGTGGCCACTGGGGTCCCCGGGTACGTCGCCTTGAACTGGGCGATCGCGCGGTACCAGGGTTGCAGCGACCGGTCGAACGCAGCGGCGTTGGCGGTGAAGTACGCGGCGTGCGCGGGCGCCGCTGCGGCGAGGTCCCGGGCGATGGCATGGGCCACCGCCGGCATGGTGCTGGGTTTGTACCACAGGTGCGGGTTGGGGGTGCTGTCCGGCAGGCCGAGCAGCTTCTGCACGTCGATGACCTTGCGCTTGGCGTTCGGCGCCGCGGCCTCGATCTTGTTCATGTAGCTGTCGTATCCGAGGCCGTTCTGGACGACGAGTTGCGCACTGCCGACGACCTGGGCCACGCTCGCGCTGGCCTCGAAGCTGTGCGGATCGGTGTTGGGGTTGCTCGCGATCGCGGTGACGCGCACGTACTTGCCGCCGACCTGGCTGATGACGTTGGCGTACTCGTTCTCCGCGCCGACCGCCACGATGGTTGCGGTCGAATCGGCCGCAGTGGCTGGCCCGGGGCTGGATGAGCATGCGGCGCTCAGCGTCGCCACGGCGATCGACAGCGCCGCGATCATGGCGCTGTTGCGAACAGGCATCTGGGTGTTCTCGTCTCGGGTAGGGATCCGCACGGGGGAGGCAGGAGCGCCCAGCTCCTAGATGAAAACGATAACCATTACGAGTTCCAGCTGTCAAACCACTTGCGAAAATGATAATCATGTTCTCCTAGCCGGTCCGGCACCTGGGCTGTTGCGCAGGAGGCTGCCGGGCCCTGACCGGAAGGAAGGCTGCAATGTCTCTCGATGTCTCCGCGGGCCTGCTGGAGCAGGCCCGCAGCGGCGAGGTTGACGAGGCCGCGTTCGTGGGCACCGTCCGCACCTCGCTGCCCTACGCCTACGACCTCATCGCGAGCCTCGCCGACGGGCTGAACGCGGGTACCGCCGCGTTTGCCGACAACCAGGTGCCACCGCCTGGTGAGGCCGAACGCGGTCAGCTGCTGCGGGTCCTGGCCAGCGACGCGATCCGTGGCAGCCTGGAACGCCACTTCGGCATCCAGCTCGCGTTCCAGAACTGCCATCGGGTCGCCGCGTTCCGGCCGGGTGACCATGGCCCGGCTTACCAGGAGTTCATCTCGACCCGGGCCCAGCTGCTCAACCAGTCGCCCGCGCTGCGCAACTGCTGAGCTCCGCCGTTGCGAAGTGGGCTGTGGGCCTGCGGTGTGCCGCAGGCCCACAGCATTCGGCGAAGATGGAGGTATGGCCGACCGACTGAAGGACGCCACCAGCCCGTACCTCCTGCAGCACGCGGACAACCCGGTGGACTGGTGGCCCTGGGGCGACGCCGCCTTCACGGAGGCACGGGCCCGCGACGTTCCCGTGTTGCTATCTGTGGGTTATTCGGCATGTCACTGGTGCCATGTGATGGCGCATGAGTCCTTCGAGCACACACCGACCGCGGCCCTGATGAACGAGAACCTCGTCGCGATCAAGGTTGACCGCGAGGAACGCCCGGACGTCGACGCCGTGTACATGACCGCCACCCAGGCGATGACCGGGCAGGGTGGCTGGCCCATGACGGTCTTCATGACGCCGGACCGTGAGCCGTTCTTCTGCGGCACCTACTTCCCGCGCGAGCAGTTCCAGCGCCTCGTGGCCGGGGTGGCGAGGGCCTGGCGGGAGGATCGCGGCAACGTCGCCAGCCAGGCTCAGTCCATCGCGGCCGCACTGGCCGAGCGCGCCGCGCCGTGGCGCACCGGCAGCGCCCCAGCCGGCCCGGCGGCCCTGCGGGAGGTGTGCGATCAGGCGGTCGCCGCGCTGGCCGAGGACTACGACGCGGCGCGCGGCGGCTTCGGGAGGGCGCCGAAGTTCCCGCCCTCGATGGTGCTGGAGTTCCTGCTCCGGTACTCCGAGCGGGTCCCGGAGGCCGGCGAGCCAGCGCTGCGGATGGCCGCCGTCACCGCCGAGGCGATGGCCAGCGGCGGCATCTACGACCAGCTCGGCGGAGGATTCGCCCGCTACTCGGTGGACGCGGACTGGGTGGTGCCGCACTTCGAGAAGATGCTCTACGACAATGCGCTGCTCGCCCGGGTCTACGCGCACCTGTGGCGGCGGACCGGATCGCCGCTGGCCCGCCGGGTGGCCCTGGAGACGTGCGCGTGGATGATCAGCGACCTGCGCACCGCCGACGGTGGCTTCGCCTCGGCACTGGACGCCGACAGCGACGGCGCGGAAGGCCTCTTCTACACGTGGACCCCCGCCGAACTGACCGAGGCGCTCGGGCCGGACGACGGGGCGTACGCGGCGGAGGTGTTCGCCGTCACCGAGGCGGGCACGTTCGAGGACGGCCGCTCGGTGCTGCAACTGCTGGCCGATCCGCAGGATCCGGGGCGGCTGGCAGGCATCCGCGAGATTCTTCGCGCAAAACGGAACCAACGGGTTGCTCCCAGCCGTGATGACAAAGTAGTGGCCGCGTGGAACGGGTTGGCTATCGCGGCCCTCGCCGAGACGGGATTGCTGCTCGAGGAGCCAGGATTCGTGACCGCTGCCCAGGACGCCGCCACCTTGCTGGCCACGGTTCAGCTGACCGATGGCCGGCTGGCCCGGACGTCGCGGGACGGTGTGGCCGGGACCAGCGCGGGAGTGCTTGAGGACTACGCCTGCGTGGCCGACGGGTTCCTGGCGCTGTACGGGGTGACCGGGGATCTCGGCTGGGCGGATCTGGCCTGGGAGCTGCTTGAGGCCGTGCTGGACCGGTTCGGCGATGGGGCCGGCGGGTTGTATGACACCGCGGACGACGCTGAGCAGCTCGTCTACCGGCCCGCCGACCCGGCCGACGGGCCCACTCCGTCGGGTGCCTTCGCCGCCGCGGGTGCGCTGCTCAGCTACGCGGCACTGAGCGGGTCGGCCCGGCACCGGGAGGCGGCCGTGGCGGCTCTCGGGGTGCTGCCGCCGATCGCCACGCGGTATCCGCGCGCGGCGGGCTGGGGCCTGGCGGTGGCCGAAGCGGTCATTTCGGGGCCGGCCGAGATCGCGGTGGTGGGCCCGCCCGGCGATGCCAGGACCGCCGCCTTGCATGTCACCGCGCTGCGAGCGGCGCCACCCGGGGCGGTGATCGCGCTCGGCAGCGGTGAGCCGGATGGTGCAGGCCTGGCTGGCGCGGCTGTCGCTGGGTCGGCTGTCGCTGGGTCGGCTGACGCTCGCCCGGGAGGCGGCGGCCCGGGAGGCGGCGGCCCGGGAGGCGGCGGCCCGGGAGGCGGTGGCCCGGGAGGCGGCCGCCCGGAGAGTGCTGATCCGGATCACGCTGATTCGGTTGGCGGTGGTGAATCCGCAGGTCAGGGCGTTATACCGTTGCTTGAGGGCAAGGGCCTGGTGAAAGGTTCACCGGCCGCCTATGTCTGCCGGAACTTCACTTGCCTGGTCCCCGTCACCGAGCCCGCGGCGCTGCGGGAAACACTGGGATATCCGGTATTAGGGAGCCAGGGGTGGGTATAGAGCCTGGCGTGAAATATCGGGCGCCTGCATGGGTGCCGGCGGCCGCCTGGGCACGCATGGCGGCGCTCGTGGGCTGCGCCGCTCTTGCCCTTCTCGCGCTGGGCGCGGGCTGGCCCACGGCCGCCAGCGCGGCGGCCCAGCAGGACGTCTCACCCCAGGGGCATGTCTCGGTCCTGGACACGTCGGCCACGACCATGCTGCCTGACCCCCTCTCGTCATCGTCGGCGCAGGCCGCCGGGACCGCGCCGCCGGGCAAGCTGCTCCGGGCGGACGTACTGGTGATCGCGCCCACGTCGCTGCCCGCGGGCACCGACGCCGCCATCCGGCGGCTGCCTGGCGTGGTCGCGGCCGGGTTGGTGGACGCCGCCCGGGTTCAGGTCAACGGGAAGTTCGTGGCCATGCTCGGGGTGGACCCGGTCACCTTCCGGGCCTTTGCCGAGCGGCCCACCGCGGCCGCCAGCACGCTCTGGCGCAACGTCGCGGACGGTGGCATCGCTGTCTCCTACACCATGGGCAGCCAGGACAAGGTGCCCCTGGGCGGGCTGGTCCAGGTGGCCGGGCAGCAGGTAGAAACGCTGCGCGTGGGCGGATTCGGCACGGTCGGCATTGGCGGCGTGGACGCTGTCGTCTCCACGACGGTGGCAGCTAGCCTCGGTTTCCCGGACGGTAACGCGATCGTGGTCAGCGCGCCGCACGCGACGATTACCTCGCTGGTCGCGCACGTCAAGTCGGTCGTGCCGAAGGGCACCATGGTCGAGCCGCTGGTGGCTTCGACGACCGCCCGCCCGGGCGCGGCCGGGGCGGCCACCGGGACTGGGCCGGCGTCTGGCACCGGCATCACCAGCGCCCAGATCATCGCCATGCTGAGAGCGGCCGAGAGCAGGCTCGGCATGCCCTACGTCTGGGGCGCGGCCGGCCCGACGTCATTCGACTGCTCCGGCCTGGTGCAGTGGTCCTTCGCCCAGGCCGGGGTCGTGATGCCGCGGGTCGCTGCCGACCAGGCGCGGACCGGCCCGGCGATCCCGATAAGCCAGGCCCAGCCGGGTGACCTGCTCTTCTACCACACCGATCCAACCGCGCCCAATTACATCTCGCATGTCGCGATCTACCTGGGCAAGGGCTGGATGCTCCAGGCGCCGCAACCCGGCGAGAACGTCCAGGTCGTGCCGCTGGCCCTGGGCAGCGAATTCGCTGGCGCGGTCAGGGTGTCACCGAGGATCGCCGCCGGGGTGGCCGCCTCGCCCGTCGGCTGACCTGCCCCCGCCGCCTGACCTGACCTGA